>NZ_JBKHHI010000152.1:0-13749 GCF_046539235.1 Coleofasciculus sp. | reverse complement strand
GCGGGTTTTACCGATAACGTTTTGGACAAAACCGATAACTTAACTAAACCCGCCCTGACCCAACCGTTAACACGAATGGCATTTGACCATTTTTCAGCAAAGAGCAACGATTATCCATCACGATTCAGAATATACGAGGTAAGAATTATGGCAAGCAAACCCAATAGCAAAAACACCAAAGCTGAAATCCTCGAATCTTATGAAGAATTATGGAAAGAACGGAAAGAGTTAGAAAGTAAACTAAAACAACTTCAGAAAGAGGTCAAAAATAACGGCGCGTCCCCAAATGGTCAGCAATCCGGAATCGTGAGTAAAAAGCTGTCTACCGCTTCTGATAAAATGACAGCAACAATGGATTGCCTGGTTGAGTTGCAAGTTGGATTTGGGGGAGCGGTGAGTGAGTTATCGGAAAAACTCACAACTGAAGCCGCAAGTTTACAAGAATTGCGCCAAGCGGTTGCCGAAGAAACACAACAGCTTGAAGCCTTATATGATTTAGACGACATTGAAGAAGATACCCTGGATGAGTTAATTGAAACTTACGAAGAAAACTCAAAAACCTTTGAAGCCGAACTCAGTCAACAGCGAGAGGCATTAGAACAAGAAATTCAGGACTTGCGTCAAGCTTGGCAAAAAGAGCAAGCTGAACATCAACAGGCAATTAAGGAACGGAACGAAGACCATCAAAGAAGTCGTCAACGGGACGAGCAAGAGTACAAGTATGATTTGGAATTACGTCGTAATTTAGATCAGGATGCTTACGAACAGCAACAGAAAACCCTGTACAAGGAATTGGCAGAAGCCAATCAAGCGCAACAACAGCAATGGCAGGAGCGAGAAAAGGCGATCGCACAACAGGAAAAGACGTTTGATGAGTTAAAATCTAAGGTAGACGCCTTTGACCAAGAGAAGGAAGCGGCAGTGAAGAAAGCCAAAGAACAAGGAAAGGCGATCGCGAATAATCAAGTTAAAGTTAAGGCAGATTTACAACAGTTAGAAATCGACGGACAAAAGCGCTTCTATAACCTACGAATTGAATCGCTGCAAGAAACCATTAAAAATCAAGAATCCCGCCTTGAAAATCTCTCCAAACAACTGGATGCGGCGCTGAAACAGGTGCAGGATTTAGCAGTTAAGGCAATTGAAGGAACCTCAAATTCCAATTCTTATCAGGCGCTGAAAGAAATCGCCTTAGAACAGGCTAAAGGGCAAACCAAGACCAAGTAAATAGACATTAGGCATATATGTAGAGACGTTGCATGCAACGTCTCTCGCCTTGCGGAACCAAGATAATTGGGCAATGGACACGAATATGGTCTAATCTGGGTTTGGCAATTTGTAAAAAATGTTGAGGAGAGAAACTTGGAGCGGACATTTTTGATGATTAAGCCAGATGGCGTTCAGCGTAATCTGGTGGGTGAAATTATCCAACGGTTTGAAACCAAAGGCTTTACCCTGGTGGGACTTAAGCTGATGAGTGTTAGCCGCGAACTAGCAGAACAACATTATGCGGTTCACAAAGACAAGGGGTTTTTTGCTGGACTGATTGAATTTATCACCTCTGGTCCTGTTGTGGCAATGGTTTGGGAAGGGGAGGGGATTATCGCCTCCGCCCGGAAAATCATTGGTGGAACCAATCCTCTCAGCGCTGAACCGGGAACGATTCGGGGTGATTTTGGGGTCACGGTTGGTCGCAACCTGATTCATGGTTCGGATGCGTTAGAAACCGCCCAACAGGAAATTAAGCTTTGGTTTAAGGATGAGGAACTGGTAAGTTGGCAACCAACCATCAATCCTTGGATTTACGAGTAAGGATTTGATCGATTTATTGTTTGTCGGGGTACGATATAGTGTACCCCAACAATAACAGTAATAGGACTTACGCACAGTCTCATGTAGGGTGGGCATTGCCCACCTTATCAATAAGCGGTTGATCATTTAAACGTTATTGTCAATAATAGGGAAATTCTTGTCGTGCGTTTAGCGAAGCCATGCCGCAGGCTTTGCATCTTGCCTGCTACTAATACCCAATTTAAATACATCACAGCTTGGTAGTCGCGTGGGCAATGCCCACCCTACCCCTATAGTTTTAATCCTCAAATTGCGTAAATCCTAAGTGACAATAAAAAAGGGAGTCTTTTTCAAATGACAGTGAGTCCAAATTACGCCTATATCTCTCCAGAAGACTATTTAGAAGGAGAGAGAGTGTCCCTAATCAAGCATGAATATATTCGTGGGGAAGTTTATGCCATGGCAGGTGCTAGTAAAGCCCATGTGACTATTGCAGGCAACCTATTTGCAATGCTAAGAAGCCATCTGCGGGGGAGAGGTTGTATCCCTTACATGGCAGATATGAAAGTCCAGATTGAAGCGGCTAGTATTTATTACTATCCCGATGTCACGGTAACTTGTGATGAACGGGATAATTCCTTTAAGTAGAGACGTTGCATGCAACGTCTCTACAAACCGCTATTACGCTTACTGACGATGCATCACATACTGGCGTCAATGATGATGGCTGGGTTCCTGTTCACCGACTAAGTTGACAGTCCCCCGGTTGAAAACGCGGGGGATTGTTCGTTCATCTAATCACCTTAGAATAGTAAACTGCATATCCCCTTGATGGCTGAGAGATAGAATCAATAAACGAGGCACCTTAGTTGCCAATTGGCGATTCCTATCGACTATGACTCCCAACCGTTTTGTGTTCTATCTCAAAGTGCAGCGCGTCGAACAGGCTTGTCTGTTTGAGTTGTCCTGGGGACGAGGACAACAAATTGGTGTGACTGTACCTTATCCGGAAACCCTAACCACACTGTATCAGGAGTGGAGTTCAGTCTATCTGAGTTTCTATAAGCAAGCGCTGCGAGGGCGGGTGTCTCAGATGGGGAACTTGAGCAAACCACCCGTCGATTGGCACGCTAAACTGGTTCAAGCTGAGGCAAAGTTACTCTACGAGTTTCATCAATGGTTGCGGCGAGGGGAGTTGTTTGAACTTCGTTCTCGTATCGTTCAGGCGGTTCGAGATCAGGGGATGAAAGATACTACCCCGATTATCGAAATCTTTATCACCTGTAATCCCCTAGAACTCGCCCGATTACCCTGGGAAGCCTGGGAAATTGGTACCGAGTTTGCGGTATCCTCTCAAATTTATATCCTGCGAACACCTCTGACGATTCAAGGGACAACGGTGACACCCAGGCGGCGGCGACGGGCGCGGGTTTTGGTGATTTGGGGAGATGATACCGGGTTAAATTTTAAGGCGGATCAAGAGGCGGTGCGATCGCTTACTGGAATTGCTGAGGTTGTGTTTGTCGGTTGGCAACCGGGACAGGAAACGGATGCATTAAAAACGGAAATTGTCAAGCACATTACCGATACACAAGGCTGGGATATCTTATTTTTCGCAGGTCATAGTAATGAAACTATATTAACCGGAGGAGAGTTTGCGATCGCGCCAGGAGTGTCTCTGAATTTCAGTGAAATCGCCACTCCTCTGAAAATCGCCAAGGAACGCGGATTACAGTTTGCCCTGTTTAACTCCTGTAATGGACTCAGTTTAGCCAATTCCCTGATTGATTTGGGCTTTCCTCAGGTGGCGGTGATGCGAGAACCGATTCACAATCAAGTCGCCCAAGAATTCCTGGTGCAGTTTCTGCAACGGTTAGCCCAGTTTCATGATGTGCAAGAATCCCTGCGGGAAGCCTGTCAGTATCTCAAATTAGAAAAGCATCTCACCTATCCTAGCGCCTATCTAGTTCCCTCCCTATTTCGCCATCCTGACGCCCCCCCGTTTCGCTTAGAACCCACAGGCTGGAAGCAACGGGTCAAGCGGTGGTTACCGACGAAACCCGAAGCGATCGCACTTTTGGTTCTCATGTTTCTTAGTTTACGCCCTGGGGTGCAAGATTTTCTACTAGAACGGCGGGTTTGGATGCAGTCGGTTTATCGGAACATTACTGAACAGCTTCCTACAGAGAAATCTCCCCCTGTTCTTTTAGTGCATATTGACCGCGAGTCTCTCATCCACGCCAATATTGATGCGCGACGAATTAATCCCATTGACCGCACCTATTTAGCCCGTCTCATTGATCAGCTTACCGCCTTAGATGCCAAAGTTATTGGGTTAGATTATCTCCTGGATAGTCCCACCGATGAAGATGATGTTCTCGCCCAGTCTATTCAGCAATCCATTGACAAAAAACAAACCTGGTTAGTCTTTGCTTCGGCAAAAACTGGGAACGAAGAACTAGGAATAATTGATAGTCTCGCTCACCCCAATTGGAGTTTAGAGGCTTATATTAATGCGCCGCTTTGGTATACCAAACTTCTCCCCCCTAATACCAATTGTGCCGATAGTTGTTCCTTTGCCTATTTATTAGCCCTCGCCCACGCCGCTAATCAAACACTGGCTCCAAATTTACCCCAACCGCAGCGATTAACCGAGACAGATTCATCGGCAAATTTACGCACCCGATTCATTCACTATTTAGACAATAATCCCGCACCCAATCCCCTCACCGAATTTTTGCATCCGTTGCGCCTTCCGGCAATGACTAGCCTATCACGAAATTTCCAACAACTTTGGTTATATCCAATTATTGATTTTTCCATTCCCCCCGATTATGCTTATCAAACAATTGCCGCTTGGGAGTTACTGGAAAATACTGATAACGCACCAACAGCGGCACAATTAAACCAGCAAGTTGTCCTGATTGCAGCGGGCGGATATGACCAAGCTGGGGTAACCGATGGAGGGAGTGATAACTTTCCCATTCCTATGGCTGTAGACTATTGGCGATCGCAAAATCCGCAACGTCAGTATCCCCCGGTATTTACTGGAGGTGAATCTCATGCCTATACTATGCACCATTTATTAAGCCAGCGATTAGTAATTCCAATACCAGATTTATGGATGGTTGGTATTGCGGCATTTCTCGGTAAAGGAATGGTATTACTCATCAGTGAACGCCGACAAATTAAGACATGGCAATGGTTGGTACTATTAACCAGTGCCACTGCTATTTATGGAATCATTAGCTTACAGGTTTATATTTCTGCCGCCCTATTGGTTCCCTTGTTTTTACCATCAGTTACAATTTGGATTTACGCACTACCTATTTTGGGCAGACGATTGAACGGTAAATATTAACGGAATACAGTGTTTATTTCTGACAACTTATACCATTTACCATCCTGGATGGTCAAGAGCGCGATAGGATCAATAAGGAAACTCGTACTTAAACGCCTCTGAACCCTGATAACCCGAAATATCTGCCAATCGTTCTAATGGTTGCACCCCTGAATAAAACTGTCCCTTAATTTCCCAGGTGGGAACCCCTTTAATATTAGCGGCTTGACAGCGTTCGGGTTGGGCATTTTTACCACGAGGATGACATTCAATGTAATCAATTTGATTAAATGCCGCTTGACCAAAAAGTTGTTTTTGTTCGTGACAATGAGGGCAAGTAAATGCACCATACATCTTTGCCCCTACAGTGTTCAAATGACGTGCCAAGGCAAGTTCAGCTGCACCGGAGATATGGGTAATGGGTGGACTGGATTCTCCTGTAGTAGCGCTAGCGCTAGGAACCTGAGTATAGACTCCCACTATCCCCGTGAACGTCAGCAAACCAACCGCCAATCCTGTCAGGGTGACTTGTCCAATATCTTGCCAATCATGACCGATCGCGGTTAACACGAATAGGGAGAGGGATAACAGCGCCGAGGCGATGCAGTAGGGACAAATACCCTTGACAATAAACAGCATCACCACCATCAGATAGCTGCTACTCACCAGCATACAGGTAGTAATTGCCAGCATAACCAGCCAACTGGATTCCACCCACTCGGATGACAAGGATTTAATCGCCAAAGGTGCTAGAGTAACCCCTGCCAACGTGGTATAGGCAAGAAATCCCAATAGGGGGAGAGGGAGTCCAAAAACCTGGGCATAAGGGCTTTCTAGCACCGCCTGACAGCCATGAGTGGGACAAATCTCCGCCGCTTTTCCCAACCATTCAACCACGGTGAGAAATGCCGTCTCCAGCATTCCCAAAACCGCGATCGCTCCAATCCAATATCGGTTTGTTATTTGTCCTTTGTCATTCGTCATTTGTCATTTGTCATTTGTCATTCGTCATTTGTCATTCGTCAAGGAATAGGGAATTTAATCAATCAGAATATCTTCTTGTTGATTATCCTCTACTGGATGCTGCCATTCAATATTTGGCATGGATTCAAATGCCCGTCGTAACGAATCTTCCCACAATTTGCGAATCTTTGCCAGATAGGGATCACCTAAGCGCAGTTGCAGTTTCTGGTGAGCCATAAATGTGCCAGCTTCATACATGACCAAGTTAATTGGGGGTCCGACTGAAATATTCGATTTCATGGTTGAATCGATAGACAGCAGAGCGCACTTGGCAACAGCCTCTAGTGGCATATCATAAGTGAGAGTTCGGTCGAGAATGGGTTTGCCATACTTGGTTTCGCCAATTTGCAAAAACGGTGTTTCCCGCGTGGCTTGAATAAAATTCCCTTGGGTGTAAATCAGATAGAGTTGCGGTTGTTCGCCGCGAATTTGCCCCCCGACTAACAAACTACAGTTAAAATCAATGCGATCGCGTTCTAACCAAGGACGGTCTTGATCTTGAATTTGTCGCAGTTTGCTGCCAATATAACGAGTTACTTCATACATATTCGGGAGGGAGTGGATATTCAGTTCTTCCTGACTTTGTAGATCCCCATGCAACCGATTGATCACCCCTTGGGTAATCGAAAGGTTTCCCGATGTACAAATAACAATCGCTCGCTCTCCTGGCAGGGAAAAATCAAAAAGCTTATTGTAAGTAGAAATATAGTCTACCCCGGCATTGGTGCGAGAATCTGCCGCTAAGACTATACCAAAACGGTTAATAATACCCAGACAGTAAGTCATTGCCAAATTACGTCCTCATGAATTCGACTGAGAACCCGATGTAAACACCAGGGTTCACCCGCATTCGCCAATTGATGGCACGGCGTAGACTGATGTTGCCTGGACTGGATTAGCGAATTGTCCCTTTGGTAAGGTTTTATACTACTCCTACGCATCTTCATTGGTATATTTACAAGTCCTCTAATTCCAGCGTAATCCTCCTGAGGGACTTCTGGGACAAAAAATTGGTCATTTGTCATTTGTCTTATGTAAAGTCGGGGCGGGTTTAGTTAAATCTGGGTGTAACCAAAAAGATAGTAGTGAAACCCGCCCCTACAGAATCTCCCTGATCTGACACCTATCTCCCAAACGTGCCATGGCACGTCTCTACATTGCTCCCTATCTCCTCAATTACCAGGCTGAGAGGCTAACGCCGCTGACTGACAAGTACCCGGTACAGGGGATTGAGTATTTACCTCCACCTGTTTATATCCGGCTGTCGTCAACAACTGACCCACAACCAGTTCGGCGCGTTCGTTGGCTTTATCTAATACACCTTGCTCACAGGCATTGAAGACAATTTTCTTCAATGTCTCTTGTTGCGCCAACATCTGCAACTGGGGTGCTGTATCGGGTCCTAATCCCAAGAAGCCGCGATCATAGTCATACACCTGAGACCGATTCACGTCAATTTTGCTATCTAAAATTTTGGGGGGTGGGAGTTGAAGTTGCAGCGTATCATTGACAGTTTGCACATTTTCTGGTTTTAACTCTGCCAAATCGACACCAGCCCGCACCTCACCATAAGCAATATAAAGGAGTGTGGTTTCTGCGATCGCATACCCAGCCAAAGTCCGAGCTTGACGAGTCGGAACCACCGCCTCCATCGTAAACACCGCCGTGGTCAAGTCGCTAGCCTCCCGCACTTGCTGGACAATCAAGGAGCGCACGTCAACTTCAGGTGCGGGTTGAGGGGTGCTAAATAGCGTCGTCACTTGTCCCAGAAAACGAGACCCAGTTCGCCATACCCCAATGCCAAAAATCAGGGCGACAACTACCGTAGCGCCTGTAGTCATTAGCATCAGGTTTCTCAGTATCCCGAACTTATGGGGACTAATCTGATATTTGTCAAATGGATTATTCATCGCACTGCTCCTTCAACCGGGCTGTCTGGGTGTCTCTAAGTATAAGATTAGCGCTTTGGCAGAAGAACGTAGCCCCTACAATTAGATAAAGGCGGGTTGTGTTGAACAATTATTGGCGGGTAAGTTAGCGTTAATGTCTAAACCCACCCCTACAATTGATTCTAAAACCACCCCTACGATTGACTTGTTTAACTAAATGAGGGTTATCGCCAATGGGTTTCAGATTCATTAAACCAGTTCAACGAGTCCTACTGAGTACAGCGTTACTTTCTCTGGGATTCTGGAGTTCCCCGGTATCCGCTCAAGTCTCTAATGCTCAAGTTTCAGCGCTTGTGGAAGCCCTGCGACTAGCCGCACCGCAAACGGGGAGGGCAGATGATGGACTCTATAGCGACTGGCAAATTAAACCAGGTAACATTCCCCGATGGTCAAAGCAATGTATTGGACGGGAACTTTCACCGACCGATTTTGAAGCCTCTCCTGTAACGGCGCGGGCTATTTTGGTTTGCGTGATGCGGGATGTGTTGAATGAGCAGTATCGCGCCAGTAATAATAATGAGTCCGTGGCAATACAACGAGCAGCCGCTTGGTGGATGACTGGGGATGGAAGTCAATATAATAGCGTTCCTCGAAACTCTTACACCTACACTTACATTCAGAATGTTCTGAAAAATTACCAACAGCAACGCCGCAATCCCCAAGCGCAACAACCTGCAACTCCCGCTCAACCCACCACGACTCCCTCTGCGGCAAAACCAGCATCGTCTGCTCAACCGACGGAAAGTCCATCGTCAGCCGCCTCTCAACCTCAAGCCGCTGCCCGTTCTTCAGCTAATAACGCGATTTCTGACACAAAAGTCGCTGCTTTAGTGGAAGCACTACGACGCGCCGCACCACAAACGGGAATCGAAAATGATGGACTTTACAGTGATTGGCAAATTAAACCAGAAAATATTCCCCGTTGGTCTAATCAATGTATTGGAGAGGAACTAACACCCGCCGATTTTGCAGCGAGTCCGGCGACTGCCCGTACTATTTTAGTTTGTGTGATGGGAGATGTGTTTAATGAACAGTATGAGGCGAGTGGTAACAATGAGACAGTAGCGGTACAGCGAGCGGCGGCTTGGTGGATGACGGGTGATCCTCAGCAATATAATCAGGGTTCCACGGCGGATTATACTCAACGAGTTTTGAATTTTTATCGGCAATCTTTCTTGAAGTTATTCCCCCATTTGTAAGTAATAGGCATAGCGACTAAGATGGTCGCACGACTAGAGCGATCGCGTAATAATGAAGAATGTGCATCGTCAACAAATTGACTTAGATTTTTGGGGGATTTCCTACCAATAGGATTATTGGGGTTAAAAAATTAACCCGTCCTCAAGTTGCAGATTCTGAATGTTGATAAAGTGACGTGTGTTATTTATAACTAAAATCTCCGTGCGAGAACGGGCAACGGCTGCAATTAAGGCATCAAGTTGCCCGGTTGGTCTGCCCATTTGTCTAAGTTCTCCTTTTAATCCTCTGGTAATTCGCCAAAACGTTCTTGATAACGGGCTAATTGTTCTTCAGGTGTTAAATAACGGACACCCTGCTGATTGTACCAATACAACGCTTCAATCTCTAGTTCACCATCTTGGTAAGGCGCACGTCCAATCCCTAAGCCAACTTCTGGCATCCAGTAAGGTTCACCAATTTGCAGTTGATACTCTCCCTCTACTAAGCGGTAAATCTCAAAAGGTTGATGCCTATCTCGCTGCCAATAATCGGGGTTATAAACTAGATAATATAAAACTCCCAAGTTGGCATAAATTCCCATCTTCGTATCGTATTCTCCCCCCGGTGTTCGCGATGCCACTTCTAAGACAAAAATCGGAACAACACCATTTTCTTCCCAAACTACATAGCTTTTCCTCTGTCTACCTTGCCGATGACGTTCAACCCCTAAACTCAAAAAGCCATCGGGAACTACAGGAACCAACGGACTAACTCCTGTGGTGTGATAAATTCCCATATCCACCCCAAAAAACCAATCTGTTCGCTTTCCCCAAATAAACTTTAGTAAAAATAACAGTAAGTTTGGAATAAAATTTTGATTCTCGTTATCCACAGGCGTATCATCGGAACAAGGCAATTCAGCACTTGTTGGTAGGCGTAATTTCGGATCGTATTGTAACATAATTAACATCCATTTAAATCTTTCGGCTTTTAAATTCTATAATAAACAAGTTATACTCTTTAATCTTACCCCCACTGGCATAAGAACGCCCTCGTCCCAGTCTACCTGAGTCGGTAAAGGATTCTAAGGCATCAATAAAGCGTTTGCCCCACCAGGTTCGGCTAAATCTAGACATTCTGCTTGACTCCTAAATTGAATAGCACTTGTAGGGTGGGCATTGCCCACCAAAATTTACTCAAATTCCCACTCATAACTTTATAAAATAGCGGTTTTATTCAAAGCAATCAACTGTTTAAACCGTTCATTATCCAACTCCGTTAACCACGACTCATCAGCCCCGACAATCGCCCCCGACAATTTTTTCTTATCTTCAATCATCTGGTCAATCCGTTCTTCTAACGTGCCTAATGCCACGAATTTATGCACAAAAACATTCTTCTTTTGACCAATCCGGAAGGCGCGGTCAGTGGCTTGGTCTTCGACGGCGGGGTTCCACCAACGGTCAAAATGGAATACATGATTGGCTTTAGTTAAAGTTCTGCCGACACCTCCGGCTTTCAGGGATAGAATAAACGCCGAGGGTTCAGTGTCGGGGTCTTGAAACGCCGTAATCATTTGCTCTCGTTTGGTACGACTGATTCCGCCATGAATATAATAGGTGTTGTAATGTAAGGTCTGTTTGAGATAGTGTGTTAGGGCGCTACCAATTTCCGTAAATTGGGTGAAAATCAGCAAACTTTCCCCTTCTGCATTCACTTCTTCAATCATTTCTAGCAGGCGTTCTAATTTATGCGATCGCGTGGGCGAGAATTCACTGTTATCTTGGAGAAACTGGGCTGGATGATTGCAAACTTGTTTCAGTTTCAATAGGGTTGACAAAATTAACCCTTTGCGGTTAATCCCTTCGGCATCTTCCAGTTTTGCCGATTCTGCCGGACTTATTATTTCGACTTTCGTTTCGACTTGGGCGGTGTTCGGTGTGCGCCGAAGTATTTTTCACTGCGGTAGCGAAGCCACACTCGCAACACTTGGGGGATCTGTTCTTTTTGTTCTTTGGTCAGGGTATTATAAAGAGCTAAAGCGCGATCGCGTTCTCGGCGACAGGCAGGATTATTGTGAGCATCCCAGTAGCTACGGGCAACCCGAATCCGCCGACAGACTTCCTTGATCAGTGCTTTTCCGGTGAGGGGTTGTTTCTGCTTTGCCATACTTGAATCAGAATGCACTACTCTCAATCCTAACCTTTAGCATGAAAGCATTTGCCCTTACTTGGCAGGCTGAATACCATGACATCCCCGACAAGCTCTGTCAAAATAGAGCTATTCAGCATAGGGGATGGTATGACGCGGGAAGAGTTGCTGTCACTCATTAACCAGGCATCGAATGAGGGATGGAAAGAGTTAGATTTATCAGGGAAAGGGTTAACGGAATTGCCTCCAGAGATTGGCAAGCTAACGCAACTCGAAACGTTGATTTTGGGAACGTGGGCAAAAGAGAAAAAGGGTTCTCTAGGGATTAAAGGCTACGAGGTGATAGGGCATCGGCTCGTTCGGTTGATTGTGGGTAATCGCTTATCGACTTTCATTGAATCGCTGTAGTGCGTTAAGCGAAGCCATGCCGCAGGCTTTGCGTCTCGCTCGCTATTTTGCCTGTCTCGCTCGCTATTTTGCCTGGTTTTGAACCGATAAAGGCTTAAACCCTTGCATTTCAATGTTCCTTCTATCGACGCAGTGAAGCATCTGTCCAGATTCTGACACTATATCAACCGCGAACGAAACGCCTGAACTGCTGATTGCGTGCGATCATCACCTCGAAGTTTATCCAAAACATTTTGGACATAGTGTTGAACTGTTCCCACTGGAATATCTAACCGTTTAGCAATTACCTCATTATCATACCCTTCAATAATGAACTGCAAAACCGCTAACTCCTGTTCAGTTAAAGGGCAAGCCGCTATCAGTTGACTGGGTTTGCTAATATAATCCTGTATCGGTGCTGTTTCTTGGGTGGGTACTATATCAGGTTGAGCCTGAGTTAAACTGCTATGTTTTAGAACAATTTTAGCAATTCCGGGATCAAGCCAAACCTCGCCTCTATGAGTCCGTTTAATCGCATTTAATAGCTGCTCAAAATCAATCGTTTTCATGCAATATGAACTCGCTCCGGCTGCCAATGCCGCCATAACCGCTTCTTCATTTTCCTCTAAAGTTAATATTAAAATTTTTGTCGAACAACCTGGCTGATTCTCGTTAATCTTTTGAAAGCGTCGAGTTAACTCAATGCCATCCATATCAGGAAGTCCAATGTCAACAATCTCAATATCTGGTTTAACTGTTTCAAGTAAGCTTAACCCATCAGCACCATTGGCAGCTTCACCCACCCATTCAATCTCATGACTTTGTTGCAAAGCTGTTCTGAAGCCTATACGAGTGAGTTCATGATCTTCAATTAAAACGACTCTAATTTTACTCATTATCAATCTTGAACATCAGGTTTGCCAATAATCAGATATTGTTTCGCGTCGCCGAAGAGTTGTATCAATGGTAAGTAAGGTTTGCTGAATAAGTCTGGTGGTGGAGAGAGGCAATAGGCAACAGGCAACAGGCAACAGGCAAGAGTAAGGGTTTGAGGGTGGTTAACATTCTTAGGGTACAGAATTGATGTCTAGGTACTTATCTGAGGATGAATGGTGCTGACTTAGGGCTGGTGGGTTGAGCGAAGTCGAAACCCACCCTACGGTATGTCGAGGGTTTTGGTGTCTAACGGGGAATCAGGTATTGCCATGCATCTTAGCGTACCTTGGAAGCTAAAGCGCGATCGCAACCCCGTAACTGCTACGCTTAGGGTAGGCGTCTCTAGACTTCCAGAACCTTGTACCCTGAAGGGTAGAACAGTTATTCATCAACACAGGAACCACTATGCAAAAGTACCTCCCTTTAGTCGCTCGGATTTTCCTCTCCGCTATTTTTATCAAATCAGGGATTAGTAAAATTTTCGGTTTCGCTGGCACTCAAGAGTATATGGCTGCTAACGGAATTCCTTTTGCGGGTATCGTTCTTATTCCTACTATCATTATATTAATTGGTGGCGGACTCTCGGTTTTATTCGGTTACAAAGCCCGTTGGGGAGCCTTATTATTGATTGGCTTTTTAATTCCCACAACCTTGATTTTTCACACCCAGTTTCCTGAAGAAGAAAATGCCTTTTTCAAGAATTTAGGCTTAATGGGCGGATTATTGATGGTTGTTGCATTTGGTGCAGGTGAAATTAGTTTGGATCAGCACAGCGACTCCTCTTCTATGCAGTCGGCGAAATAGCTTGGTAATTTGATTAGAATAAACTGGGGAATAGAAAGGAGATGTAAGCTGTTGGGAATTTAAACTTAATGGAATAATGGCGAATTCCTTGTAATGCGTTTAGCGAAGCCATGCCGCAGGCTTTGCATCTTGCTCGCTATTAATACCTAATGACTCGCTATTAATACCCAATGACTCGCTATTAATACC
>NZ_JBKHHI010000151.1:0-13798 GCF_046539235.1 Coleofasciculus sp. | reverse complement strand
TATCTGCTTTCCTGTGAATAAGGGCGGGTTTTGTTGCTCAGGTGTTGGTCACCAGCCAGATTAAATCCCTAAACCCGCCCCTACGATAGGGTATCGTCTTTCCTGTGAACAAGGGCGGGTTTTGTTGTTCAGGTGTTGGTTACAAGCCAGATTAAGTCCCTAAACCCGCCCCTACGATGGGTATCTGCTTTCCTGTGAATAAGGGCGGGTTTTGTTGTTCAGGTGTTGGTCACCAGCCAGATTAAATCCCTAAACCCGCCCCTACAATTTACTGATGACTTATTACATCATATTCACCTCAGCATTCTGATTTTCCCGATTCTCCAGATAGCGAATCAAAGACTGTACCCACTGATCCTTATACCCTTTACCATCTTCATAAGCTGAACCATCATTATCAACCATTTTCTTGAGATAATCCAGTAACTTATCAGCATCAATCTCATCCGACTTATTTTCATCTCTGGCGTCAAACCAGTGCATTTTATCAACCTCCAATTTAACCACACCCAAACCCCGCGAACGCCCTCCCCCCAAAGGAATTTGTTCCGTCTCAAACTGATGTAACCCAATCATTAACAATCCCAACTCCCAATCCTCAGCATTTTCCACCACCGCCTTAAACACAAACGGAGTTCCAGCTGGAACCACTTGGAAATCATACAACTTCCCATCAGCCGCCGTTTCCGTATCCCTATCAATCGCCACCCCATCCCGTTCTTGATATTGACCAAACCAATAGTCTGAAATTACCATCAAATCTCGAACTTGGAACTTACTCGCCAGCCAAGGCGAACCAAATAGATGAGAAATTAAGTCAGTCTGGTTTAAAATAGCCTCAGTCAGCGCCGTATCCGTGGTATATTGCTCTTTGAGTTGCTTCATTTCCTGAGCCGTAATCGCCCACTCATCCTCCACCGCCGGATTAGCCACCAAAGTCCGCTCCCCGCCCAGGATACCACGGAGGAAGCTTTCCAAGCGCGATCGCAAAGCCCCTTTAAAACTAGCTCCCGGTATCAACGGTTTACCCAACGCATCTTTAATCACTGGTAAATCCGAACCAATTGGTTCCGTGGAACGCCCTGCACTAATTCTTAGTGCCGTTACCGTCGTCAATATCCCACTAATTTCTAAACGATTCTTAAAACGATCAAACATCATATTATCTCCCAGTTCGTAGTTGGTAATAATTTAGCGCTCCTGCGGATCAATAAACTAGCAAATTTCTGTGCTGGCAATTGCAAGAAATGAGCATAATATCAGGGGTTATCATTAACATAATCATGCTCTCCATAATGACGCAGGTATAACTGACCCTCCTTGGCGAGGCAACTTACACGCCGAGCTTCGGGGAGATCGAAATGATCAATATCTTTATGTTTGCCTTGGTATCGACGGAGCCGAAAAATACCATCTTGCTTCATGGCGCTGATACCATCTGTATGATTATTCAATAGCAACGCCGCTCTAGCTAAATTCTCTTGTAGACTTACTTTTTGATCTGATGGTTTACTTTTATAGTCATCTAGAAAACTGTCTTTATATTCAATTTTGGGAAATTTAAGTGGTTTATCTTGAGAAAGAAAATGTTCTTTACACTGATCCCAAATTAATTGTCCCCAAGTTGATAAAGTCATCTCTGATTCAACGACTAAAACCCAGTCTAAAGGAACTTTTTTAGTTTCTTGCCAAGATGTTAATAATTCTCCCCTGTCCATCATTGCTAGTGGAACTTTGTAGGGGTCTACTTCAGATTTCTTAATTTCAATAGGTAGCCTGGGAATTTTAATCAATTTATTTGATCCTTCAAAAACATAAATTATTTCATGAGCATAAAACATACCGATCGTATTCATGTAACCTTGGATAGCCTTAAACCCTCCAACTAAGTTAAAGCAAATTTTGGTTTGCTTCTTATATCCTTCAGTGATTTGTTGTATCCAAGGTATTAATTGAGCAATTCCTTTTGAAAACTTATGGGTATTTGCCGTGGAAAGACCAGACCCTGGTTCAGGATAAATATTTGTATTAATGATCCCCTGATCAACTAAAAATGATTTAACAATTTCCGCCGTAGTTCTCCCTTGTTCAGTATCAGTAGTAATTAACCAGTGAATATCTTCTTGTCCTTGGCTCAAATCTTCTTCATATAATCCATAAATACCATTCAATTCGGCACTAGCTTCTCGAATTTCCGATGTATTGCCAGTAGCTAAAACCTGTTCAGCACTTTCTTGTAATTCCGCGATTTTATTGGCAACTTCTGGATGAGATTGATTAAGCTCATCGTGAGTTAGATTCGCATACTTTTGTAATTGTTCATTCCAATATGAATCACAATCATCATCGATTTGATTAGTCAGTAAACTTGTCCCAACGGTTGAAATTACTAAACGAGGCATAATTTTGTGTAATCTCCTAAAAATCAAACAACATTATTTTTATTGAAGTTATTAATGCTTCTTTTTATCTACCTTTATCTCTCCTACCAGAGCTGTATGTTCTCTTGCCAAATATCCTAGATACAGGCGAGTTAGTTTGAGATGAATGTTTTTTATAAATTGGGCTCTATTTTGAGTATCTGTCAGATACTGTTCTAAGGGATTTTCTTTGGGAATTGGTCGTCTCACTCTATCCAGTATGTCTTGTGCATATTGATTTAAACTGTCAATTTGTTCTACAACTTCAGTCGCAAATAGTTTTTTATCTTTAGATACTTTCCAAATTCGACTCGCTCCACTACGACCCACTTGATAACGAATATAATTTTTTATAGCTTCAATAGAAGCATTAGCTTCAGTAGCAGCAGCAAGAACATTTTTGAAAGGAGATTTTGAATCTTCACTGGCAATTGAAAATTTTTTGGCTATGGCTTTAACTTTGAGAATAACATCATCCATTTGCCTACTAATTTCTACCTCTGTTCTCAACGTTAGTTGTTCTTGGAGTAATGGATCAAGTAATTTATCCATTCCTAAACTGCCTCCTCACGTAAAACTAAATGAAATTCATTGCAAATTTGCACTTGACCAAAGCCCTCGCAGGTGCGCTCGCCTACTCCCTTCACTTCCAAATATTCTAACCCCTCCATCCAGAGATTGGGTTGAATCGTACTGAAAAGATAAACAGATCCCTTATTAGTAATCAACTCTACATCTTTCATCAATCCCCATGCAGAATTCCAACCAGATAGGTAATCATAGCTGCTGTAGGCAGCGTGTAGTTGCAGGGAGGAATCTGTAACCCCTGTAAAATACAGTAGCATTTCTGGTGAAATTACAGTAGTGCGTTGCCAGTTTTCATTTAAAATGGCATCTGACTGTAAATCAATAGTGAAATACGTGTGATTTTGCAGTAAATCTTGTTGCGGCTGACCAAAAATTTGCCAATCCTGCCAACGCTTATGTAATTTGTCCTGAAATATCTTGATTCGCTCCTCTACAGATGGCTTAACGGCTGTGGTATCTACAGGTGAATTAGCCGTGATTTTTACTTTTCCTAATCCCCGTGAAGTTGAGCCACCCAAGCGCAAATCATCCTGGTGATTATTGACAAAGCGTTGTAGAGAATTAGCTAACTTATCGATGACTAGGATCGCTCCTGTATAAATCACAGGCTTTTCTTTCTTACCTGCAATTTTAGACTCGTTTAAAACTTCAATACTATAGAGTACTCCTTCTTCTGTAGTTGCTCGGCGTCGATTTATGCCAACTCGCGTTAGTAGGCGAGTATGGGCAGAATGGCTGTGGTACTTGTTCCCAATTTTACTGTAAAATCCAGTAAAAGTATCCACTCTATCGCCATCGTTAGGACAATTGGGGTCATACAAATGACCGTAGCTCTCAGCACAAAAACGATCGATTAAAGTATCAAACACACCATTATGCTTAGGATCGTTAGGTTTTGATTTAAAACCGGGCTTAGTTTTGGAACTTAGAGCCGTAGCCGGTACAACTCTAACATCTGGCTGGACTCTCGTTTGCTTTGTCCCCTCAATAGTTGCTGGATAAGCATTGTGGAAAATTGCTGGATTTTCCCCTAAAAATAGCTCGTGAAAATTGTCACCCTCGGTAATGGGTACATTCGCTCGCTTCAGCAGGTAAGCCGCCATTGCTCCCCGAATCACTGTGCCGGGAATGTAGCGCTCTGTTTCGCTGATTGAACCACCGGGTTTATGACGACCAATTGCTAGAGGAGACAGCGCCTTAATTTCCAAATTAATTCGTTTCATTGTTCATCTCCTTTCGCCAAAAAATCCCATCCGGCTTGTTTTATTGGCAGTTTTAGGGATGTCCAATCCCAATCCAACCAACCCAAACCGACTGATTTACTACCCCCTAAAGCATGAATATGCCGCAATCCCGATAAAAGTAGCGCTCCTGCATAGTCTGGCGTATTTAACAGGTGAATGTGTCCTTTAAACTGGAGATGGGCATTTGCTGGTGAGGTTTCAAGAAAGTAGAGTTTTTGTTCCTCTGCGGTGCGGCGACGGCGATTTATCGTTACTCCTGGACGCAACACTTCTGATAAGTTTTCTGGATCTTCTGTACAGATTAAGTCATCACATAGAATGCGAGAGGGTAAAACGGGATTACCAAATAACTGACAAATTAGGCAATGATATCCTGGGTAATTGGGTATTTGATATTCTGTCCGCTCAAAGTTACCCGATAAATCAGCTCTTTGGGGACACATCGTTTGAGGATTGGGAGAATCACAAATTGCCCAATGTAATCCTCTAGTGATCTTTTCGCACTCATGACGCAGACGCCCCTTAAGTTGAGATGCTGGAATCAGTATATTTCCGTCTGAGTTACGGATAATTGGTTTATCTGCTAAGGAACTGGAAGAACCACCCGCACCAACACACAAGGCAGTATTAATAATAGCCGTAATTTCGTATGAGGTGACGCTGGAGTTTGAGAGTTCTTCGAGATAAATCATGATTCAACCTCATTTATTGCTCGTTCTGCCTCTGGTTCCTCACTATCCTCTGATAAAGTAATGAAATCATACCAATCTACAATGTCTCGCCAAATCGTTTCAAACAGTGGATAGTCTGACTTGTCATCTTCCAGCACCCCATCGTCATACATCCAGGGAGCAAGATTCCCTTTATTCGTGGGATCTTTCGGCTGACACCAGGCTGATTCAAACTGGTCTTGCAGCTCTTTTTTCCCTTGCTTGAGTCTCACTCGGAAGTAGCGGTAGTTGAGAATAGCCGTGTGTTTACCCCGTTCTAATAAATTCCGAATTTGGTAGAGTTGAGATTTAGGAAATTTAGCTTTTTTCAGGGCTTCTATTGACTTGATTAATCCTCCGACTTCATG
The DNA here is from genome assembly GCF_046539235.1 of Coleofasciculus sp. Lineage (GTDB taxonomy): Bacteria > Cyanobacteriota > Cyanobacteriia > Cyanobacteriales > Coleofasciculaceae > Coleofasciculus. The sequence continues at coordinate 8,468 of NZ_JBKHHI010000151.1, read as the reverse complement.
TAAAGTGTAGGGTGCGGCATAGAGCTTTAGCTTTGGTTTCAGATTTTTGGTCAATGCTTGTTGGCGAAATTCTTGGATGTCTGATGAAATCATGGTCACGGCTTTCAGGGTCATAAAATCTACTGTGCCACCGTAATATCCGGCTTTTTTTAATTTTTTTGCCCGTTCTTTTGCTGATGTAAGTAGCTGATTGATCAAATCTTTCGCATAGTAGACAGGTGTATTATAAGCTGTCATGAGTACCCCAATTGAGGTACTGAGTTTACATTCAGAAGGTGCAGCTTCTGTCGGCTTGTAACGGTGACACCGTTTCAGATCGATGGGTTTATGGGAAGGAGTGATGCGATAGTTACCCTTAATTTGTTCTGCTGCTGTTTTCGCTTCTACTAAGGGGACTTGTTTAAGCAATATTTTCTCAAAACGCTCGCCTATAAATTGAGCGATCGCTAAAGCTTTGCTGGCGGGTACAATCAGGAAAATATCATCCCCACCAATGGTAATGATTTCAAAGGGATGAATCAAATCACCATTGTTCAAACTTGACTCTTCGTCAGTCGTAAGATTTTGCAGTTTGTGAGGATGTAATTTTTCTGCGAGTGCCTGGTAGACAGCATATTCTGTGGCTAAACTCACATCTTCGCTAAACTCCTGGTAGTCTTGTGGCGTTTTGATTTCTTTCTGGATATAGCCGCCCATATTGTTACCATCCGCATAGATATAGGCAAGAAAATTTTTGCTGGAATTAGCGATATGGCTAAGATTTTGAGCAATTTCTATATGACTTGGTTCAAAGCCACCGTAATACTTTTGGCTTAGATTAGGATTTTTGTCGAGAAATAGCTGAAATTTATCGATCCAACCTTCAAATCTAATACTTTCCCAGTTTAAGTTAGAATTTCTGTACCATTCAGGAACTTGGGGGGAACCCTTTTTCGCTCTATAACCAACTCGATGTTGCCGAGCCGAAACTTCAGAGAAACGAGATTCTTTAGGCAGATCGGGGGGCAATACAATTGTTACCGCTGAACGGCGTTCGCTACCATCGCGCATTAGGTAAGGATGGGTTTCCAACATGGGTGGATAGCGACGACTGGGGCGTCCCGAAAAATCATGCCCGCTACGACGTTGGTTAAATAAAGCTGCCAGCTTGGCTGTTAATTCGTTAAAACTTTTGCGATTTTTGAATGCTTCAACTCGTTGTGTTTCATTTTGGGGCAAGCCAAAATAAGCCTGAACGAGAGGCTTTTCATAATTCCGGCGATACCAGTCTAACCAGAGCGTTTTTTCAATTTCTCCTTGGAGCATCCCAAAGCGAATTTCCAGGAGTTTAAAGGTTGCACCCACGGCACAAGAATTAGCAGTTAAGGTTTCTTCTGTATAACGTTTCTCAATGGCATTCGCTAGATCATTAACAAAAGCGGCTGGACAAAAGGCTAAAATGTTACCGCCTGTGGAATAAATGATTAATTCTGGAATCAGTGCTTCTGATATTTTGTGTTGGCTAGAAATACTACTATCAAGCCATCTTCTCACTTCTTGGTATTGGATCGTATAGCGGGATGAGGGTGGCTTTTGATTAAAAAAAGCAGGTAAATCAATCAGATTGATCCGATCCAGCAAGGCGGATGCACCTCGAATATCTTGAATTTTGGCTGATTCAAATACATAGCCTTTAATCTTTGTTGCGCCGCCGTAGACTAAACCGATTCGGGTGGTTTGCTCCCACAAATTGGGATAGTTATTTTTAAGATCAGTGATTTTATCGGGAAAATAGTCTTGGGGAATCCCTTGCAGTTGCCGCACCGTTTGTAGTAAGCACTTTAGTGCTTCCGGAACATCTTTCCCTTGAAGCAAAGCCTCTCGCATCTGCTGCAAAATACTCAAATCAAACTGTGGTTCACGCCCCTCGCCCCAAGCGAGACACCAGGCGATTCCAATGGTTAGAGGGTGTAGAGAATTGGTCATAATTCAGCCTGCGTTTAAGAACTATAGCCCTGAACTAAAGTTCAGGCTCAAAGCTAAAACCCGTTAAAACGGGTTCAAAGCCTTAAATCTAGTAATCTTTAGTTTACTTGAGCTTAAAGATAAGAAATTGATTTCCTGGCGTCCAAGTCAGCAGCATTCCGCCTAAGCCCAATGACACCGAAATAAGCCTTTTGGGATTGCCGAAATCCTTGATAGACTGTAGGGTGGGCATCGCCCACCAGCCCTAAGTCAGCAACATTCGGCTTAAGTCAGTGACATTCAGTTTGAAGTCCATTTTAATGGACAATAGCTCTCAGCCAGTCCTTTGAACTTGGGGCGGATGTTTGAGCCTCAATACCGGATGATTTCCCTCGCTAGATGTTGGATTACTGAGACAGTGCGGCGGGTAATTCCACGGGGAATACTTCACCCACCGAGACATCGTGGGTGTGAGTCGCCACGACGACAATGCCTAAACGGGGGTCATAACATCCCACCCAGGCGGCGGGATGACATTCGTGAACTAGGTAACTGTACAGCCAAATCGGACCTTTTCCTTCGATGACGATACCCTGGTTGAAGGGTATTCCTTCTGGTAGTTTGATTCCTTTAATGTCTGGGGGGGAAATAATGCCGTCTTCTGTGGCAATCTGGAAATGCAGGTGTTGATAGGGTAAACCGGTTTGGGTTTGATGGGGAAGTAGTTGAAGTTGAATCGCGTTCATAGTTTTTACTGTTGGAGTGAGTACGAGGCTACTGTAGCACCCCCTGGGAAAGACCCTTTTCCTACGACAGGAAGATTTCTTTGTGTTCGCTAATTTATTCCCACAATGGGATTGAGTAAAGGGCGACCCGATCCTCTGTAGGGGCGGGTTTTACTACTATCTTTTCGGTTGCACCTCGATGTGAATAAACCCGCCCTGTTTCTCTAGTTGTTGATTTGTGCAGGCGGGTCGCCCCTACAGCAGAATTAAAGGTAATCTGCCTTTGCTCTATAAGGTGTCCTACAGGTTATAACAAGCTGAGTAACGCTTGAGTAATTGTAAAAATAGTGGTATAATGCTACGATTAACGCCAGAACCTAGAAAACTGCATAGCAAAATACAGTAAATTAGCTCATCGACACAGGTCACGCGATCGCTGAAACCCTCATTTTTCCGTTGAGGTGTGTCGATGGCAGTCTAGGTAAGGGTTTTGGACGATGAAAACCGGAGATTTTTGTCAATAAGCGCTAAGTAATTGACAAGGAAAAAAGGTGTGTAGATTTGGCGTTTGAAACCCTCTCCCCGTAAGGTTTCCTGAGCGAACTCTTGACAAACCTACTTCCCCGCGAGGGGATGGAAACACCAGATATACTAACGGAGCCAACTCCAACTCCGCCTTGACAAACCTACTTCCCCGCGAGGGGATGGAAACGAAATAAAGACTTCAAAATCCTTGACATTCTGTTCTCTTGACAAACCTACTTCCCCGCGAGGGGATGGAAACAATAGTATCGGAGAAGTAGCTATACCCTCTCCATTCTTGACAAACCTACTTCCCCGCGAGGGGATGGAAACTTGTTTCTTGCTTTTCTATCAAATAAAAGCCTCCTTCTTGACAAACCTACTTCCCCGCGAGGGGATGGAAACAGAGGAATTAAAACCAAAACCGGTGTAAGTAGCTTCACTTGACAAACCTACTTCCCCGCGAGGGGATGGAAACAGAATAGTAGAGTAAGGACTCTTCATTTTTTCTTGACAAACCTACTTCCCCGCGAGGGGATGGAAACAGAACTACACAGACTCAATCGGATTCGGATTCTTTGTGTTCGCTAACCTATTCCCACAATGGGGTTGAGTAAAGGGCGACCCGATCCAATTGAGTAAACAGAGTTGTTGATTTGTGCAGGCGGGTCGCCCCTACAGGAGAATTAAAGGTGATCTACCTTCTCTCTATAAGGTGTCCTACAGGTTAAAACAAGTTGAGTAACACTTGAGGAATTGTCAAAATAGTGGTATAATGCCACAATTAACGCCATGAACCTAGAAAACTGCATAGCAAAATACGGTAAATTAGCGTATCTACACAGGTCACGCGATCTCTGAAACCCTCATTTTTCCGTTGAGGTGTGTCGATGGCAGTCTAGGTAAGGGTTTTGGGCGATGAAAACCGGAGATTTTTGTCAATAAGCTCTGAGTAATTGACAATGAAAAAAGGTGTGTAGATTTGGCGTCTGAAACTCGCTCTCTGTAAGGTTTCCTGAGCGAACTCTTGACAAACTCACTTCCCCGAAAGGGGATGGAAACGTTAATTTTAACCATGCCGCGCTATTACGACATCGACGGCACCTTGACAAACTCACTTCCCCGAAAGGGGATGGAAACCCAAACTCTCATTTGGCATCTTTCCATTTCCAGACTTGACAAACTCACTTCCCCGAAAGGGGATGGAAACTCTCGCACGCAAACTGTGTGCGGAAGTTGGTTTGGTTGACTTGACAAACTCACTTCCCCGAAAGGGGATGGAAACACGACGGTTGATGGTTAAGTTAGGGTTATTCAAGAGAAGACTTGACAAACTCACTTCCCCGAAAGGGGATGGAAACTCGAGTGAAGATGGTAAACATTCCTTTGACCTTAAACTTGACAAACTCACTTCCCCGAAAGGGGATGGAAACTTTTCAAACATCGCTCCGTAAGAAATGCCTGAACCACGGCTTGACAAACTCACTTCCCCGAAAGGGGATGGAAACGTTTGATCACTAGCCGCTGTTATGGCGAGTGTGGAGACTTGACAAACTCACTTCCCCGAAAGGGGATGGAAACACACGTTGTCGGTGAACGTGATTTCCGTCTCCTCTACGCTTGACAAACTCACTTCCCCGAAAGGGGATGGAAACGTTCTGGTTATGTGCCACTAAACCTGTCCGAGAACCTTGACAAACTCACTTCCCCGAAAGGGGATGGAAACTGTAAACATTCCCGAGCGTGACTCGGGCTTCGTTCTCTTCTTGACAAACTCACTTCCCCGAAAGGGGATGGAAACGATTAAAGTCTCAGCCTTCTGTATTATGAAACTTTCACTTGACAAACTCACTTCCCCGAAAGGGGATGGAAACCAGTGTTAGTGTTCATTTCAATTTATGTGATTTGGTTGACTTGACAAACTCACTTCCCCGAAAGGGGATGGAAACAGAACTACACAGACTCATCCGATTCGGATTCTTGGTGTTCGCTAACCTATTCCCACAATGGGATTGAGTAAAGGGCGACCCAATCCTCTGTAGGGGCGGGTTTTACTACTATCTTTTCGGTTGCACCTCGATGTGACTAAACCCGCCCATAGATCAATGCATTGGCGTCAGGGACTTTATACGCCAGAAATTAGACGCAGCTTACAGGATATTATCCAGTTCAATAAGTTAGCTTGGCAGGGTATTTTTGAAAAGGGAGAGAATAGCTGATGTCACAAACCAATTGGATTCGTGTCTTAGAGGCTAATAAATTGATGCGATCGCGCCAAGAGGTGATCGCCTTTGAAACGGCGTTAGCTGAACTGGCAAAGCATCCTCAAACCGAGGATTTACCTGCTTTACATCTCATGTTCGATGATCGCTGTGAACAGCCAGAGGTCATGTTCACTCTGCTTCATTTTCTAGAATCCTTTGATTTACAGCAACAGCTTCAAGCATTTATTACTGTGGCGCCTCAATTAATCGGGTTGGCTCAAGATTGGGCGAGAATCATCCATACTCGGATTTTGAATGATGATTCGGCTTGTCGGTTGTCGAGAGTTGTTACATTCAATTAACTCACAACATCCAAATTTCATTTGTCAATTGCTCGAAGACAGTGCTACTCGTCATTTAACCGAGCTGAATTCGCCAGGGAAGTTAATGAAACAGGTTTGAGACAACTCAGTCTACCCTATATATATAGGAGCAACCGTGTAGACTAAACTTATAGAAACTTATAGGTTCAGTCTTTCAAACTGGATTGACCCGTATTGGCTGCACGGCACAGCTCACTACTACCAAGGGCGGTAAAGGCCTCTGGAAGATACTTGCGGATAATTTGGATACTTCCATTGATGTCCGCATTAATCACACGTCCACTCCCGGACTTAAACAAACCTCTTTTAACCCGCTTCCCAGCATATTTTGATTGCTTGCAAGGTGACTCTAGGTCAATAGCTGATGTTTTTGACGTGTAACTTTCCTCGATTATGACTACCTTGATACCTGCCAGTTCGCATTTGTAGGTAAGCTGGTTGATTAGAAGAGCATGAGGGATATTGACAAACTTTTGATTATTGCGTTTGCCCATGTTCACCTGTTGTTTCCAACCCTCATTCTTACCAATAACCAGAGTACCGATACCTTGCTGTTTGAGCCGGTTGACAATCAGTCGGCTGGTATTGTGTAGGTAGTTTTCCACAAATCGATTGCGGTGATAGGTGAGAGCCTGTATCCGTTGGCTCGTTCGTCTTTCACCTCTGAGATAGCTTTGGAGTTGGGATTTTAGTTTGTTGTAATATTGGTTTCGACTCTTGAGTGGTCTTCCATTAACCAACATTGGCTTAAAACCGGGTTGGTTTGACGTTAAAGCCACCAGATTATCCACACCTAAATCAATTCCTGCTACCCACTCTGACTGAATTAACTCAACTTCGGGTGCTTCATAGACAATCTCCAAAATATAGCAGTTACAGCTAGGAACAATCCGCGCCTCGGCAATATTCTCTACCTTAGTCGGGACACTGATGTTACTCATTGATAAGTGGCAACGTCCCTGTTTTAGGTCTGCCTTGTATATGGACTCGTGATGGTAAATGACGATGTTTCGACCTTTAACCTTGTCCTTGTATCTGGGAAGGCGGGGTTCACTCTTGTATTTTCCTGGGTGCTTTGACCAGTCTTTCTTCGCCTCCAGATAAGATTTCCAAGTCTCCACCAGCTTTTTTATGATTTGTTTCGAGACTTTGGTTGGCATTGCCCGATAAGACTCACTGTCTTTGACTAAATGGTAGAGCGTTGGTAGGGTATACCGATTCCCCGTCTCAAAGAAGTGTTGACGGCACAAATAGTTAGCCCGGTTGTACAGATTCTTTGACTTAAATGCCAATTTATCTGCCTCCTGCCAATTGGCATGATTTCGGTTGATGATGTGTCTTTCTACCAATTTCATGAGCAGCCGCCCCCGACCATCTCTACAGAAGCCGACTCGATTTTACTATATATCTACAATTTTCTACAATTTAAGCAGCAACAGTTCAGAACCCCTGAAAAATCCGGCATTCACCCCATCATGGCACCTCGCAAACGCCGCCAAACCCAACCCCCTCCATCCCGCCATCCCTGGGCGGCGGATACAGAATTAGTCGGACTTGTCTTAGAATTAACCGCCAACGCCCCAGACTCCCTCTATACTCAATACACCGTCGGACTCCACGCCTGGTTCTTAGATCAAGTTCGCCAAACTAACCCCGAACTCTCCGCCTATCTCCATGATGGTCAATCCGAGAAACCCTTCACCCTCTCCCGCTTAGACGGAGACTTCCTCACCTCTGGAAAAACCCTCAAACTCAAACCCAATACCACCTACCGTTGGTACATCACCGCCCTTTACCAACCCCTAACCCAATGGCTTGCCGAATGGGTTGATCACCTGCCAGATATGATTAAATTACGCCGTGCGGTGCTAAACATTAGCCGTTGGCACATCGGTTTAGCACCAACCACTTATCCTAACTTATTCACCCCAACCCCCACCCTACCCCAATCCCTAAGCCTCAGCTTCCTCACCCCCACCAGCTTTCGCCGCAAGGGACACCATTTCCCCTTACCAGTTCCCAGGAATCTCTTCCACAGCTATTTGCGGCGCTGGAATGATTTTTCTGATCAACCTTTTGATCAAACCGCCTTTTTAGACTGGGTAGACGAAAATGTCGTGATTCAACGTCACCATTTAGAATCGATGAAAGTTGCGGCGGGAAAGAAAGGAGTCGTCACCGGATTCACAGGTGCGATCGCACTCGGACTCGACTCTGGTGCCACCCAACACCCAGAATTTAGCCAATTATTCCATACCTTAACCCAATTTGCCCCCTACTGCGGCACGGGACACAAAACCCCCTTTGGCTTAGGACAAACTCGCCTAGGCTGGTTATCCCCCGAAACTCCCGCACTCCCCTCAATAGAAACCCTATTAGCCGAACGCATCAGCGAATTAACCCAACAATTTCTCGCCCAACGCCAGCGCCAGGGGGGAAATCGGGCGCAAGACATCGCCGAAACCTGGGCAACCATCTTAGCACGACGAGAGATGGGGGAATCCTTAAACGCGATCGCAGATGATCTGGATATGCCTTACCAAACCGTCAAAACTTACACCAAATTAGCCCGCCGTGCCATCTTGAACAATGACAGATAACAAGTATTTTTGTAGGGGCGGGTTTAGGGACAATCGTAGGGGCGGGTTTAGGGACTAAATTTCGCTATTCACCACTAACGGAACAACAAA
>NZ_JBKHHI010000150.1:0-13888 GCF_046539235.1 Coleofasciculus sp. | reverse complement strand
ATGGTGCAACTACAGTTAATGACGATCGCCTTCTATAATAGTCATAATTGCCCGATCCAGCAGTTCAATCGCTTCATTTTCATAATGATAGGTTTTAAACTTTTGTCCAGATTCTATCACTTCTGGGCGCTTGGAGGGACGGCGACCATAATGGGATTGATAAAGCTGGAGCGCCAGCGAGCCAATCGAAGTCTTTTGCCCTTTAGTCGCATCAATGTTGAGTTCACGGAGTCGCATCGCCACGCTAACAAATTGTTGATTGGGTGATGCTGGAGCCTGCATCGTTCTCACCTGATTAAGTGCATCAATTAAAGTTTGATCAGACTCAGATAATAATAAAGGCAACTGAGTATATCGGCGCATTGGTTTATCGACACTGACGGCAAACTTTAAGGTTTCTGGTCTACCAACGGCGATAAATCCACCGTAGCTGGCACGAGTCATTGTGGTGTAGAGAAGTTGACGAGAAAGCATCCGGTGGTTTGAAGGCGACAGAGGCATAATTACATACTGAAATTCACTACCTTGAGCCTTATGACACGTTAGGCAAAACGAATGCATAATCTGCTCAAAAATGCCGGGGACATAATCAACAACCGCGCCACCTTCAAATGCAACCGTAACCCGTTCTGGCTGGGATTTAGGATGAACCTCAATTACCCAACCCCCCTCACCATTCATCACCGCCGGGATTGTATCATATCTATTCTTTAATTGAATCACGCGATCGCCAACTCGATACACCACCTCCCCCGTTTCGACTTCTGGCTGTTCTGGTTGTTTTGGGTTAAACAGAGGCTGTAATCGTTTATTTAAGGCTTGAACCCCAACCACCCCTTTCTTTTGGGGAGCAAGAACCATTACCTGATCTTTTAAGTTAACCTGATCACTCTGCATCTGTGCCACTAGCTCGACAATGGTATCGGCAATTGTTTCAGGGGTGTGGCGACACAGCAGGGCGCAATCGGAAACCTCTTGCCATTGGAGAGGAGAGTTAAACCGCTGCAAATTAGGAACTACGCCACGAATGACATCTTCTGCGGCATAGATAATCGGACTTTCTTCCGGTTGGCGGTAAATCTTTTTCAGGCGAGAACAGGGTACAACTTCAGATATCAGTAAGTCGCGCAGCACCATTCCCGCGCCCACACTCGGAAGCTGATTATGATCCCCAACCAATACGATTCTCGTATGGGGTTCTAAGGCTTTTAAGAGAGAATTAAACAGGAAAATATCGACCATACTAAATTCGTCGATAATTAACCAGTCAATCGGCAAGGGGTTATCCTGATTAAACTCAAACTTTTGACCATACCCTCGCCACTGAAGGAGACGATGAATCGTTTGGGCATCTAACCCGGTGGCGTTCTTCATTCTTGTCGCCGCTTTTCCTGTGGGTGCAGCTAAAGCCACCTTGAATCTACACTCCGTTAGCCAATCGATCAAATACTTCAAAATATGCGTTTTCCCTCGCCCAGCACCCCCCGTAATAATGCTAATTGGTTGGGCATAAGACTTTAACAGTGCCTGTCGCTGTTCTGGAGCAAGTACCCCAGACTGCCGCCATTCTACTGCTTCTAGTTTTTGTAACCACTCCTCTAACGGTTCGATAGGCAGTTGGCTCCGAGAGGCAAAATACAGAATCAATTGGGCAACATTAACCTCCGCCCGATAAATTGGTTTTAAATAGAGCGACTCGGATAACCGTCCCTCCACTACAATTTTTTGGGCGAGCGCATTCTCTAATACCTGATTAAGTAACCGGGGATTCGGTGTATGTCCGGGACAACTCAATAACCCTAGTGCTGCTTCAATAAGTTCGGAGCTGGGGAGAAAACAATGCCCCTGATTTCTGGCATCTTGTAAAGTTTGAATGATCCCTTGCTCATAGCGCAGGGGACTATCAGGAGGCATTCCCAACTTGAGCGCTAAACTGTCAGCTATTTTAAATCCGATTCCATCAATCTCATTAATAATCTGATAAGGGTTGGTGTTGAGGACAGATGCTGTACGCTGATCATAGTAGTCCGTCAGTTTCAGGGTTAACCCCAAAGATATCCCCATCCCCAGCAACCAAGCTTGAGTCCCTCGGACGGGATTATGCTTGCTTTTCTCCCAAGCCGAGAGAATGGCATCAATCCGATATTGGGATAACCCAGGAATAAGTTTGAGTCGTTGGGGTGAGAACTCCAGAACCTCAAGGGTATCCGAGCCAAAATATGCCGCCAGCAAAGCGGCTGTCTTCTTACCAATGCCATGAAATATGCCACTGGCAAGATACTGTTCAATTTCTGCTGGCTCTAGGCTGGGTAATTGATCGCTGTTATCTGTTGGGAAAGCCATTGACATGATTGATTGCCTCCTGAACAGGTGAACAAGAAATCCTAAATTGTATAGGATTTGAATTTTTCTTCATTTGTCCTCACGATGGCGCGTAGTACTTGAACCTGCCTGGGTTGGGTTACTCGGAAAGAATTATCCGCCTAGGTTCCAGGGGTCTAACCTACAACATGATCGAGCTAAAACGTTATTCAACAACTTTCAGGATAGTTGAGAAGGCAGCCAGTTTGGTCGTATCAATATGGCGCCGACGACGAACCCGTACTGACGCTATTCTACCGCGAGACATTCGGTCTAAATCCCCCAGCAAACTGTCGATAACCGCCACGGGACTCTCACTATCCGAATTTTCCGTGATATCTTCCGTCAAACCCAGGGGAGTCCCCGATGCACCGCGACGTCTGGCAATGTCTTGTAACCCTTTCAACGCATCCCGTAAGGGTTCTGTACTGGTGAGAACCAAAAGTTCAAAGAAACCAGGGGGTTCCTGCACCATTAAGCGAAAATCCTTGGTCGGATCACCGATTTTCTGGGGAATCACCATCGACTCGCCACCGCCTAGTTTTGCCGCTTCTTCCGGCGCCCCCCAGGTTATCGGATGCAAGACATAGATATCACCATTGGCGAAAATGACCAGCACCCCGATATAAAGGCTGCGGTTTTCGTGGTTGTGAATCACTAACTCCACCTCAGTCCCTATCTGGAGTTGGGTTATCTCTGTGTCCAGGGATTGGGTAACAAGTCCGGCTTCCGTCTGTGAGGGGCGTCCCGTACTCACAGAAGCACCTCGCCTCCCCAAGGGATTAATGTCAACGGTAATATTCAAGTGGGAGGTATCGCTATTGAGGATAGAACGGAGTATCCGACCCGCCAATAACATGGTTAGACGGGGGCGTAGGCGTTGTACCGCTTGCGTTATCGATTCCTCCGGTTGTCCAAAGGAGTCGGGAACTGGCGTGAGTCCGGCGGAAAATAGCCCAATACTCCCCATGGATGCAGCCGTAACGATATCACGCTGACGGGCTTGCTGGAGCGACTCCTGACTCATTCGTCCCAGGAGATAGTCGGCGACTGTGCTAGTATTCACGGGGACAACGTTTACCCGTTCAATGGTTTCTAAAACGGCTCTAGCTGCTTCCGTCTGATTACCGAGAGACTCGTGCAGACCAATTTTTAACGCTAAGTTAGCGGGTACGCCGCGAATCCGCTCTCGCATCAGCGTTCCTGGGGGAATTGTCTGCCGTTGGCTGGATTTTAATCTGCCATATCCGACTAAGCCAAGGCGATGAGTTTGGACGACTTCCCCAACAACCTGTCCTTTGGTATCAATCAGGTTAAATTCTGCCCCTTCTTCAAAGGCTTGTAAACTCTGAGCGGAAATACCGCCTAACCAGAAAGTAACTTGATCTCCCTCGATACGACGCACCACGGCTTCGGCGGCGGGGGTGTCCGGGTCAAGGAAATAGAGGGGTTTTTGGGCATAGTCGCTATTCGGTTTAACCTGAAAGATGGGGTCTTGTTCCAAGCGCGAGGCTTGAGCCACATCCCGCGTACTCCGCGCCAGATTCGCAAAGACGGTAGCCAGGGGTTTATTGAAGGGTTGTTGCCAAAGGTAGCGGGTGAGCAGATAGGTAAAGGCTCCGGCGTAGAAGTCGCCAAAGGGCGCATCCGCCGCCAGTTGATTTGCCTGGGCTGAACCCAATGCCATTCCCTTGGCGATACCCTGGGTGCGTAAGGTTTTGAGTTGACTGGGTGACAATCCCAGTTTGGTCATCCACCGTTCTTGATAGGCTAACTCGGCGGCGCTGGGTTGAGCATTGTTTCCCGATAACCGAGAGTCAAGGGCGCGATAGACGAGGTTTCCCCTAGTACCACCGCCAGAATGACAGCTATCGAGGACGACGGTGACGTTTTCTGTGTTTAGGGCAGACATCAACAGAAATAGAGTCTTGCCCATGATATCGTTGACGTGGAAATCTTGATTATTTTGGCGAGAATCATAGACAACCATGGTGCCGTTGTAACCTTCGATATCGGGATGAATCGGAATTGCATCGGGGTCAAGAACAAGGGAACCATGTCCGGAGTAGTGGAAAACGACAACATCACCCGGTTGCGCTTGCTCGATTAAGTGCGTCTCGAAGGCATCGAGGAGGTTCTGGCGTGTGGGTTTATTGGGTGTATCGTCGGTTAATAGGAGAATGTCCTTGGGGTTAAAGCCAAAGCGATGCACCAGGAGTTCGTATTGCATCTCAACATCGGTAAGACAGCCACGCAGGGAGGAAATTCCGGGGGGATATTTGTTGATACCGACAAGGAGTGCTAGTTTACGGGGTGTCTGTTGAGCGAGAACACGGGCATACTGGTGAGCTTGACGGTGGAAATCGAGTTGGCTCAAGCCCAGAGTGGCGAGGGTTGAGCCAGCGAATTGCAAAAATTGACGGCGTTTGATTGGTGACATAAGTCGATTTGTGGGGTTATATATGGGGACAATTAAAGTTACAGGGGTAACGGCTGTATTAACACACCCTTACAGAACTTAATAGAGGAAGAATGCGTATATATTCTGTACTACCTACCAACGGAACTATTAACATTTATAAGTACAAATACGCTGCCAAAGAAAAAGGCGACTGCCAAAAGAATTACTGTCGCTATATAATGACCTCCGAGGAGCATACTGCCAATGGAGGCAATTACAGTAAGTAGATCAAAGTCCCCCTTGTCGATCCCCCTTCCGTCCCCCTTTTTGATCCCCCTTCCGTCCCCCTTAAAAAGGGGGAGACCAGCGGATGCTTCGCTTTTAGTTTCATGGGGGAAACCAGAGGATGCTTCGCTTTTATTGCACGGGGATTTAGGGGGATCGACAATGTACCGCATAGCAGAGCAAACTGCTGTAAGGGGAGGAGGCTTAAACCCAACGTAATAATTTTGATCATTTTGACACAGTATTGATAGAGGTTAGCTAAGATTTTTTATTGTGAAAAACCAGGTCTTGTCGGTTGGGTAGAGCGTAAGTCAAATCTATTCCACCAATTTACCCCCCTTTAGATAAGGCGATTGAAATCGCTGCTACACAAACAAAGTCCGCCTACGCGGACTGGCTTATAACGGGGGTGGGAACCCAGATTTAGGTGGATAATTTTAGGCTAAAGTCCTGATTACGAACTCCATTACAGTCCATTACCAATAAGAATAAAGGGCGCCCAATAATAGGGATGGTTCAGATTTGTCGTCACGCTGGCGGGTAAGCCTTCAGGACTTTGTAACAAAAGTCCCGCTCGTTCTATATCTTCAACGGAAAAGTTTCCCCTCAACAAAGCCAGTTGTGCTTGTCGCAATGCTTCGGCTTTAGTGACAGAGTTTTGTTCCGTTCCTTGAGCAAGATTGTTGTAAAATTGTCGCATCTTTAAGCTAGTGCTAGCATCATTCACTTTCCACAGAGAAGCCATCACCGCATCGGCTCCATTACTGAGGAAATAGTAAGCAACACTAGCAATCTCTACACCGTCTGGACGCGAACCCGCTAAGGTTGTTTCGCAAGCAGAAAGTACGACGAGATGAATGTCTTGTAACTGAGTTAACGTTTGAATGTCGGAAATTCTTAGCTGTTCACCATCGCCTAACAACAGAAACGAGTCATCCGCACTACCCGGAACAAATACTCCGTGAGTCGCTAGATGTAAAATCTTGTGTCCCGTCAAATTATCGCGCAAACTGCGATAGTCAAACGTATCATTAAGAAACGTTTTCCCTGGATAAATTCCTAGATCATCATCGGTTGTTTGGCGCACAATGGCATTAAGTTCAGTTTGGACGTATGGTAAGGATGAGAAACCACCAACCGCATCAGATACACCCATTGCTAGGACTGGGATATCTTGAATATCCACAGGAAGGCGAGCACCAATATTGGTTAAATCGGCTGAGAAGACGGTCGAGATGGTATAATTCTCAATCAAGTAGTTTTCCCCATCGGACAAAGCACTCATAGGAATATATCGCGTTACCCGATCTAAAGCGAACACTAAATTCTGCACCTGGTTTTGCTTCAGTTCAGCAGCAAAGGGTTTAACTAACCAGTCGTAGAGTTGTTTTCCCGTTTCTTTAATTTCGGCAATATCCGAGCGGTTATTTTCCAGTAATCTCCGAAATTGGTTAACTGTTTCTCCTAACTCTTCTTCTCCAATATTAACTTCTTGTTTATGAACAACTCCCCCTTCTGAGAACATGATTAACCAGAGTCTTTCCTCTAGCACCAACGGGTAAATTAAGACGGTATGCGGTTGAGCTTCTACAATTTCCCTGGCTTTAGCGAGTTTCCTGGGATCGAAGAACAGATCATCAGTCGCCCGGTTGGAGCGAATTTCTTTTTCAATGGTTTTCAAGTTTTGATTAAACTCACGGATTAAAACAGTCAGACGGTCATTTAACTCACTTTTTTCAGTACAATTCGTTCGTTCACATTCATTAATTTGTCGTCCTAAAGCAATTAGAGATTGACTTTCAGCTTGAACCTTTTTCTCGGCTTCGCTGAGAAGTACATCCGGTTGGTCATCTGTTGAGACTGTACCTCTGGCTAAATCGCGAATTTCCTGTATCTTCAACAGTTCCAATACCTGATAGGCTTCCTTATCTCGCCCTTGGGATAATAACAAGTCCGCTAATTGGCGATAAATATCAGCGGTTGTTAGTCCGTCAAAATCAATTATGGCTTGTAGAGCAGACTCTTGTAACTGGGGCGGTAGTTCTTGATTAATCCGCCGAATTTCTTCAAAGTCATTGATTGCTTGTTTGTAATAGGTAATAGCAATATTAGGTTGATCTAACTCTGCATAAACCCGCCCCAAACCTGCATAGCTATAAGATTTATCACCAATGACTTCCTCAAGCGTATTGATAGCTAATGCCTGTTGGTAAATAGCGATGGCTTCTTGCTTTCTGCCAAATTTCCGGTGTAGACTACCGATGAGGTTCAGTGCAGCCCTTTCTAAGGTAAGATTTTGGACATTTCGAGTGAATGCTAAAATAGCTTGGGCTGACTCCATGGCTTTTTGATCATCCCCTAATTCAGCATAACCAATACTTAGCACCTCGTTAGCCATTATTTCCAGAACAGGCTGTTTAATTTCCTGGGCTATAACTAACCCTTGTTGAGCGAAATCAAGGGTTTTTTCAGCTTCTCCTTGAGCAAAGTAATTTAAAGCGATCATTGTCAAAACGATACTTTCGTCATGACGATTTTGCAATGTCCGCAAAATGGGTAGTGCTTGCTGAAGGTACTCACTGCTTGTCTGGTAATCTCCCAACTCTGAATAAGCAATCCCTAAAAGGGTTAATGGTAATGGCTGGAATCTAGGACTGTTGTTGTCCTGAGCTATTTTTAAGCTTTTTTGATACAGCTCCAAAGCGTTCTGATAATCCTTGAGCGACCTATAAACATTGCCCAGCTTTGCTAACCCCAACCACTCTAAAACTGGATTTTGAAGTTCTCGACCTATTGTCAAACCTTGCTCAATCAACTCTTTGCCTTTGCTGTATTCTCCAATAAGGTTGTAAGCACTACCCAAATTAATGAGTAACTCCGCTTCAGAATAGCGATCATTCAATTTCCGAGATCGGGCTAAACCGGGTTCAGCAACACTAATGACATTTTGATAATCTCCGAGGGCGGCGTAAGCTTCACTAAGAACCTTTGAAGTCGCGACTTCTACAAAGAAGTTTTTTGTCCGTTGGGAAATGTCTAAACTCCTTTGCGCCAATTCAACCGCCTGCTCGTATTCTCCCCGTTGACTATGGATTTGAGCTAATCCGGTTAAAGCTATTTGCTCCTCTCCGGGAACTTGTCTTTGCTGCGCTAATGCTAAAGCTTCTTTCCCATATTCAATTGCTTTCTCTGTATTGCCCAGCCAAAGATAATTGGAACTTAACTTCGTTAAAGCTGTGATTTCAAAGTCATTTAACTGATTCTGCCTAATTAGGGTCAAAAGTTGCTGCGCTAACTCTAATGATTTTTCATAGTTGCCCTGGCTTTTGTAAATACTCCCAAGCTGATCCAAGGCATTCCGTTCTAGATTTGGATCGTCCAACGCTTTAGCAATTTCCCCTACTTTGTTGGCGGCATCCAGCGCTAAGGGATGATCGCCTTGCTGGTTGTAAATTTTACTCAAATTATCCCATGCTTTTGCCTCTATCTGAGGATATTTTATTGTTTGGGCAATCGATAAAGCTTGTTGAATTAACTCCACAGCTTTAGCAGAATCTCGGAACAAATTGTATACATTAGCCAACTGAATCAGCGCCTCTGCTTCTTTATCCGATTTTGCGATACTTTGCGCCCAACTTACGTTTTGCTGAGCATAATCAAGCGCTTTATCGAAGTCTCCAAGATTGATGTAAACCAGGCTTAAACCCCTCAATGCATTGTTTCGCAACTTCAACGCTGTGTCTTGTAAATTAGGTGCTAGTTCAGAACTATTGATTTCTCCTGTTAGCACTAATGCTTGCTGGAATAACTCGATCGCCTTCTCATAGTCTGCCACCATATTATAAGTACTAGCAAGACTAATTAAAGATCGCGTTTCTGAAAATGGATCTTTGAGTTGTCGCGCAATATCTAACTCTCGCTTATAGAATTCAATCGCCTTGGCATAATCTCCCAGTGAACCATACACTCTAGCAAGAACATATAGAGGAAAAGCTTCTGCTTCTAAATTTTCAGACTGTCGCGCAATAATTAGACCTTGTTCGGCAAACTTTTGGGCTTTTGGTAAATCTAACAAATCATAGTAGATAGAACCAATTCTTGCATAAGTACTACTTTCTATCTGCCTGATCTCTTGTTTATTTATTGAATCTTGTAGTTCTGTAGCAATATTTAACGCTTCTGGAACTAAAGCAATGATCGTTTCGCTTTGTTTAAGAGCAAGAGAATAATCTTTTTGGTCATGGGCAGAACCGACACTTAGATAATACACTCTCATGATTTGAAGGATGGTATTTAGTTGTGCTGTGCGATCATTGAGAGGTTGTTGCTGAATGGCTAATGCTTGTTGGTAGTATTCAATTGCCAGATCATATTTTTCTTGCCTATCGTAACTAAAGGCTATGAATGATAGAAGTTGAGATTGTTGTAATTTATCCTCTAGTTCTCGTGCAAGGATGAGTCCTTGCTGATAAAAGTCTAACGCACTGATGTAATCACCTTCCTGGTTATAACTATTGCCGAGCAACATCAGGATAATAGCTTCTTGCGACTTATCCTTTATTTCTCTGGCAAGAGGTAAGGCTTGCTGAAAAAATTCCAATGCTAATTTATATTTTCCTTGGATAAAATAAGCCGATCCTATTCTTGTTTTTAAAAGAAGGCTAAGCTCTAGTGATTGATCCACTTCCTGCCCTAAGAGCAATGCCTGTTGATAATGGTCTAGCGCTCGATCATATTGCTGTTTGTCAAAGTAAGTAGTTCCAAGCCAGAATAGAATACCACTTTCTAATGGACGAATTCCGGCATCTTGAATTAGGAGTAAAGCTTGCTGGAAATGTTCCAAGTAGCGGTCATAGTCTTCTAAATAGTAATAAGCGTATCCTATCGCCATTAAACTTTCACCCTCACCCGCACGGTTACCAATCTCACGGCTAAGAACTAACGCTTTCTTTGACCACTCCAAATCGCGAGAATAGTCTTCCAGGATTGCATACGCCCTGCCGATTCTTCGCAAGGTGATTGCGGTATGAAATTTATCCCCGACTTCTTCCTGTATCGCCAGCGCTTGCTGTAAGGTTTCTAAGCCTTGGGTCGATTGTTGTAAGCTAAAAGCGTAAACAGCGCCAATATTACTGAGAGTTTTGCCTTCTCCGCTGCGATCCTGTAATTCTTGACGAATAGAAAGCGCTTGCTGCAAGGTTTCTAAGGCTTGATCATAGTCCTTTAAGCCGTGATAGGTTATACCCAAGTTATCTAAGGTTTCTCCCTCTCCAGCACGGTCTTTGAGTGCTATGCGAATGGAGAGTGCCTGCTGTAAGCTGGTTAAAGCGGCTTCATATTGCCGCAACCAGTAATAAACCTCACCGATATTATTGAGGGTTTGCCCGATTCCCGCCTGATCATTGAGGGCTTGTTGTATTTCCAGCGCTTGTTGATAGGTTGCCAACGCCTGTTGGTATTGCCCTCGGCGATATTCCTGCACTCCTTGTTGGAAGAGTCGTTCCGCCTCGGCTTTTTGATCTTCTACCGTTTGCGCCTGGGCAACAAGTGGCGCAATGCTACCCATTGGTATGACAGGAGTCGTCACTGACAGGAGTGCTGTCACCCAAACTAAGCCCAGATATTTCAGTTGGTATTGCATCGCTGGAATTATCAAGTGATATAAAGAATTATAAACGTCTCGTTCTTATATCTCTCAGTCAGGGGGAGGTTATGCAAAAGGACAGACATAAGCACAGATGTGACATATCGTAGGGGCGCACTGACGTGCGCCCTTTACCAACGTGCGCCCTTTACAGAGATGTAATGTCATGTCCGGTTGAATACTGAGGCACGAAGAGCCACTAAAGTGGCTACTACAAACAGGCTATTACAAACAGGCTACTACAAACAGCGCGATCGCACGTTTCCTTTAACGCCAATCCTCCCAATCTTGATTAAATATCGACGTATCTGGAAACGCCGTCGGATTATTATTCCGTTCTAACCGCCGCCGCAACACCTGCAACTGCGAATCATAGGGTGGAAGTCCATCCACCAATTCAAACGGTGCAATCCCCTTCTCCAACGCAAACGCCGCCGTCGTTCCCGCCCCTGCACCCACTGACCATTCAAAGGAATGCACCCGATACGCCGCTGCTGCAATGTGACTCGTAGCAATACTTTTTCCCGCCACTAACATATTGTCAATCTTTTGCGGAATCATCGCCCGCAGGGGAATCTGAAACGGATAGGCTTGACCCGCCCCCTGACGTTCCCCCTCCCGTTCCGTATTCCCTGGCGCTTCTGGGGGCGAGAAACTCATGCAGGGATGAAAATCAATCGCGTAATGTCCAATTCCCACCGAATCCGGATAAATGGTTGAACGAGTACGTCGATTCACCTCATCCGGTGATACCTCACCCTGAATCACCGAAATCGCTTCTCGTCCCGCTAAAGCCGTCCATAACTGGCGATACATTTTGGGAGATAAGGTTTGACGGTAATACTCCTCTCGGTAATTGCGGCGAGACATATCAATTTCCCAAATCGTAAACCCCTCCGGATACCCAAACGCAGGGCGTCCAATAATTCGCCGCCCTTCCCGCATATAAGGATATTTGGATAACCCATGTACCGTTCCCATGGGTGAGTTTAATCCTGATAAATAGCGGTAACTAGGATGGGGTTCCTTGACGCCATAGCCGAGTTGGGAGTCCGTATTTCCCGCGACTAACCAATAGAAATATCCCAGGGAGAGTTCCTCTGCTTTGCGTAAACTCTCGGTTCGCAAGCCACCCAGCCAGCCGCCCGGTGCTAACTGTCCCGTCTCTTGCAATTGGTCAGGAGTATAAACAAGGTTATCAACCTCTGTACCGGGACGGTAGTCATTTCCCCACGTCCAGTTTTGCATGGAGATATCCCCGACGGTGGGCGCAGTAAAGGAAATTCCGCCAAATTTCTCCGGTTCACCTTTTTTCGGACTCCAGATGCGCCGATAGGTAAACACTAAGCCAAAGTCGGCTAATCGCGGTAATTCATAACTATAATAGGGTTCGTACTGCCGATAAAAAGGCGGCATTTCATGGCTTTGCGGTTCCTGCGTGGCTTCCATGACAAAGGTGTAGGTAAACCCCTGAGTGCAATAAGGGTTCCCCGTAACACTGGAAGACGAGGGTTCGAGATGGGAACGGGGGTCAATTCCTAAGCGGTAGGGGACATCTGCTAACCCAATCAGTTCTCCCGTTTCTGTGGCTTCCACAACATACCAATCTGGGGCGTTTCCGGGTTCTGGGTTTTGCGGAACGAAGCGGATAATGGTTTTGTCAAACTGGGGGGAATCCTGGTACTGATACCAATCTTCAATGGTTTGGGATAAGGGAAATGTGTTCAGGGGGGGTGCATCAGCAGCAGGTTGATGCTGAATGGCGATCGCACTTTTAATCAAGTTCCCCGTCGGGTTATAGTCAAGTTCCTTTATCACCGTGGAGGGAAACCACTTCAGTGTTCCTTTCCCCCGTTTGGCTGCATCCTGCAACATATCCAAGAGGATATCGTGGGCGTCACTGGGAATAAAACAGGATTCACTCACCCAACAATCCCCCGGATTCAGTTCCCCGTATTTGCGTCTAATCCGTTCCCGCAATTCCAAATAACCGCGAGAATAGAAAAGGCGCGATCGCTGAGTCGGGCGTTCATCAAGTGCAGAGGTTCCCTGGGAGGAAATCTGTCCCCCTACCCAGTCGGTAATCTCTGTCAAACAAACTGTTCGTCCGGCGAGTAACCCTTCATAAGCCGTCGCTGCACCCGCTAATCCACCCCCAACCACCAAGATTTCACAGGTGACGGTTTCATCGGGAGTGCCATCGGGGGTACTACGGGAAACTGGGACAAAGGATAGTAGCGAAATCAGGCTAAAAGACAAGCAAACCAGCGATTTTCCGGCAGATACACGTCGAGAAGGCTTCATAAAGGTTAAAATGCAGGACGTATCAAATGCTACATTACAGTGGATGCCTTGACGTTGCCATCCCCCAATAAGTTCATCTCCTCAACGAAATCTTTTTGTATTATAATTGTATTATAGCAATGTTACTTAGCGCTAGAGGCGCATATTTATGCCTTACGAACAACTGAAACTGTCCACCGATAAGCCCGTTTTCTCCTGGGCAAATCATGATTTAGGTCATGAGGAAACCCAGATGGCAAAAAACGTGGCATCCCTACCCTTTGTATTTAAACATGTGGCGTTAATGCCAGATGTTCACTTAGGTAAAGGGGCATTAGTTGGGTCTGTTCTTGCCACCAAAGATGCCGTAATTCCTGCTGCTGTAGGCGTCGATATTGGGTGTGGAATGGCAGCGATTAAAACGCCATTTATGGCGGAACAACTTGAGGGTAAACTCAAGAAAATTCGCTTAGATATTGAAGCCGCCATTCCTCTGGGATTTAACCAAAATAAAGAGGTAGAAAAAGATGCCAGCAATTGGCAAGGCTGGGCGCATTTCAAAGACTTACATCGTGGTGTACAGGATGTGCAAGGAAAAGCGATGAAGCAGTTGGGTTCTCTGGGTGGCGGAAATCATTTTATTGAGGTGTGCATCGATACGGAGGATGCCGTTTGGTTAATGCTACATTCTGGTTCTCGGAATATTGGCAATCGCTTGGCGCAGTGTCACATTAGCACGGCGAAGGAATTAGCGAAACTAGCCGGGAATCGCTTACCTGATCCGGATTTAGCCTACTTTATTGCTGGAACTCCAGAATTTGCCGCCTACTGGCGAGATTTACAATGGGCGCAAAATTATGCCCGTTATAATCGCGATGTAATGATGGCGCGTTTTAAGCGAATTGTGGAAAAAC
>NZ_JBKHHI010000149.1:0-14038 GCF_046539235.1 Coleofasciculus sp. | reverse complement strand
AGTTCAGGGCTTTAGTTCAGGGCTTTAGTTCAGGGCTTTAGTTCAGGGCTTTAGTCAGTGATCATCCACCACTATTCATCGCCATCACGATAAAACGCAGTACAAAAATCCCCGCCAAAACCCACACCGCGATCGCGACTTCATTTCCTTTCCCCTGAAACCCTTTAATTAACGGATAAGTAATCAATCCAATCGCCAACCCTTCCGCGATCGAATATGTCAAAGGCATCATTAAAATCGTTAAAAATGAAGGAATAGACTCCGCCGGATCATCCCAGTGAATCCCCCGTAAATTCCCAGCCATCAACACCCCCACAATCACCAATGCTGGCGTCGTCGCAAAAGCCGGAATACCCGACAGTAACGGAATAAAAAATATCGAAACAACAAACAAAATCGCCACAACAACAGCCGTAAATCCCGTGCGCCCCCCTTCCGCAATACCCGCAGCCGACTCAATATACGTCGTCACCGTCGAGGTTCCCAAAACCGCCCCTACCGTTGTCCCCACCGCATCCGCCATCAACGCTTGATTCGCCCGGGGCAATTCCCCCTGTTCATTAATATACCCCGCCTGCATCCCCACCCCAGTCAGCGTACCCACGGTGTCAAATAAGTCCACAAACAGGAACACAAATAACACCGCCAGGAAATCCCAGCTATTCACCTGATTGATTCTACCCAATCCCGCGATCGCAACTCCGACTAAATCCACGGGTAACTCAGGAACACCGACAATCCCCTCTGGTAACGGAGACACACCGAGAATCCAGGCTAGCGCCGCCGTTGCCAAAATCCCCCATAGCAGCGCCCCGGTGAGGCGACGGGCGACA
This sequence comes from Coleofasciculus sp., assembly GCF_046539235.1. Taxonomy (GTDB): domain Bacteria; phylum Cyanobacteriota; class Cyanobacteriia; order Cyanobacteriales; family Coleofasciculaceae; genus Coleofasciculus. The sequence goes on along the minus strand of NZ_JBKHHI010000149.1, from coordinate 13,205 downwards.
AATGCGGAGGTAATCAGGATACCCGCGATCGCAATTAATGTCGAAGGTTGACTCAAGTCCCCTAATTTCGTTTTCGTCACTGCATCAGCGGCGATAATCCCCGCCCCACTTAAGCCAATATAGGCGATAAATAAGCCAATTCCCACCGCCGTTGCCCGTTTCAGACAATCGGGAATCGCTTTGACGATTAAATGACGGACATTTGACAGGGTTAGGGCAATAAAAATCAACCCTTCGATTAAGATAGCAGAAAGGGCAATGCGCCAGTCGATGCCTAATCCTAATACCACCGAGTAGGTAAAAAAGGCATTGAGTCCCATACCGGGGGCAAGGGCAAGGGGGTAATTCGCCCACAATCCCATAACTAGGGTAGCAATTGCCGCAGAAAGTGCTGTGGCGATGACTAATTCATTAAACAAATCTCCTGATGCTTGTAAAAAAATGGCATCGGATAAAATGCCCGGATTCACAACCAAAATATAAGCCATCGTCATAAAGGTGGTGAACCCTGCCAATAGTTCTATGCGGATTGTAGTTTGATACCACTCAAACTTAAAGAATTTAGCCAGAATGCCTGACTGTCTCGGTGGTTGTTCAGACGGATTAACATGGGAATGCCCTTGATTTGGATCATGATGACTCATAACTTTTCCCTGAGATGCCCTAAATATTAGCTTAAGGATGCCACTCAACCCAATGATAATGTGAATATTGTTCAAATCCTTACCTAAGACGTAGCTGGCTTCTCGCTCCTTTAAATATAACGCTCCCCGCCGTTAACTTTGATTATGATATGATTGGGCATAAAAAGTTATCTATCTTATCAAACTATTGGTTCCATTTTGGCTTAACCGCTATTTTTTTAGCCTCAGCCCTGCTCCGATTTTGGGGATTGGGTCGATTTAATACGCTGGTATTTGATGAGGTATATTATGCCAAATTTGCCAATAACTATTTAACCGGAACAGACTTTTTTAATGCCCACCCGCCCTTGAGTCAATATATTATCGCGATCGGGATGTGGCTGGGTTCTCATCTTCCGTGGGATCACCATACCATGAATGGTTTGGCGGGTTCATTACGATCGACGTGGAGTTACCGTTGGCTGAATGCGCTCACGGGTTCGTTTATCCCCTTAGTTGTCGCCGGAATCGCCTATCAGCTTAATCGGCGTCGCAGCTATGCGTTAATCGCCGCCTTGTTAGCCGGGGCGGATGGTCTATTTTTAGTTGAGTCTCGCTACGCACTGAATAATGTCTATTTGGTTATTTTGGGATTATTAGGGAATTTATGTTTATTAATCGCACTCAATCAATCTCAGTCGAAACGCTGGTTGTTTTTGGCATTATCGGGTGCTCTTTTCGGCGCATCGGCTTGTATTAAATGGAATGGTTTATGGTTTTTATTCGGAGTTTATCTCCTGTGGGGGATGGCTTGGTTGCTTCAGTGGAGAAGAGAGGGTTCAAAATTTAAACTTGGGGTTGGGGCGGGTTTATTTACATCTGGAGCAAAAAGAGACGATAATTGTGAAACCCGCCCCTACAAACCCTGCCCTCCAGCGCAGCGCCGGGTCAACACTCAAAACTCAACACTTAAAACTTCCTTAGTTAATTTAACTCAATTAAACGGGATTCAATTTTTAGTTAATTTTGCCTTAATTCCGGCGTTAACCTATAGCTTACTCTGGATTCCCCACCTAATCATGAATCCCCAACCCGGATTTTTGGAAGCCCACTATAAAATTTTGACCTTTCACGAAAAAATCGGTAGTGGACCAGAGGTTCATCCCTACTGTTCAAAATGGTACACTTGGCTAATTATGCTGCGACCTGTGGCTTACTTTTACCAAACTGCTCAGAGTACCCGTCAACAAGTCCCGGCTTACCCACCGTTACCCAAAGGATATGGTCAGGTGATTTATGATGTCCACGCGATGGGAAATCCTATCCTTTGGTGGTTGTCAACAGCAGCAATTTTATTGTTACTGTTGCTGTTACTACAGCGTCTTTGGTCAGGAATGCGTGGATATTTTCCGCCCACAACGGTGAATTATATTAGTCTCTATTTAGGTCTTAACTGGCTGGCTCAGTTACTACCTTGGATTAGGGTAAGTCGCTGTACATTTTTATACCACTATATGGGGGCTTCTGTGTTTTCCGGGTTAGGGTTGGCTTGGCTGATTGACCGTTGGTTACATCGGGAACAAGAGTCTTGGCAAATCGCGGCGATAACGGTTATCAGTTTAATTCTGTTGGCATTTGTATTTTGGTTGCCAATTTATTTAGGATTACCTCTATCTCCTGAGGGTCATCAACTGCGAATGTGGTTTCGTTCTTGGATATAGATTATTTGGTCATTGGTCATTGGTAATATCCGCGCTTGTCGGGGCGACCCGCTTGTATAAATGAACAACTTTTGTCGTCTCAATTTGGTCGGATCGCCCTCTGCGATTCGGTGAGGATGCAAGCCTTGCGCCCCTAATTTTCCATAGATTTAGGTGTACTATTACCCTTGTGTCATTGCCACAATTTGAAGCGTTGTTAGTTCTAAGCGAGGAAACAGGGGAGACAGAATTTTCGCGTCTCCTTGATATCGCGCTGCCTGGTATTCATCGTCAATTAAACGATTGATGGTTACAGTGGGTTGTTTAGGAGATCCAATATATTGAACGCCTCCGAGTCCGGCATAATCGACGATCCAGTATTCCGGGATTCCGAGTGTTTCGTATTCATTTAATTTAATCCGGTAATCGTCCCGCCAATTGGTGCTGACAACTTCAATCACCAGGGGAGGTGGTATGTATGCTGCCGCAGATGCTGAACTTTGACGCATTCTTTGCCATTCGTCTTTGGCGAATACAACAATATCGGCTTTACGACTGGACTCATTTTCACCGGGGGCGTTATTCAAGCGGACTTGTTTACTCTGACGGGGAACATAGGGTAAATTAAAGTCTTGGCAATGGTTGTTCAGGAGACGACAAAGCCCATCAACAACGTCTTCATGTTTGGCTGTAGGTTCACTGAGGGGCATGGCAACTCCTTTGACAAGCTCGAATGACCTACCGGAGCCATCATCCCAATTCAGAAATTCCTCGAAGGTCAGAGGTTTTTTGGCGATCGCGATCATTGTTCTTGCTCCAATCCATCGGTCAGCTTGATTTTGCTTATGTCTATGTTAAGGTTAATGGCACTGAAATAAACAGTTTTGGAACGCCAAAATCCTTGATATATAGTAGGGTGGGCATTGCCCACCAGCCTAACAGGAGCGTGACATTCATCTTACGAATTACAGCAGTTTCGTGGCAATGACCGTATTATTTCTCCCACATTCCCCGAATTGTCATGCATTTAAATTGGGTATTAGTAGCGAGCAAGATGCTTTTGGGTAGCGAGCAAGATGCAAAGCCTGCGGCATGGCTTCGCTAAACGCACTACTACGGCAAGGATTTCACCATTGTTGACATTAAGCTTTAAATGCCGAACAGCTTAAAAGGGCGTGGAGTAAACAGAGAGTTTTTTTTAATGAGTTTGGTTACCCCATTTTCAACCAATCAAACACTTGGTTGACGCTAAGAGATAATTTTATATCGCCCAAAACTGGCAGGACTTGTTCGCCCTGACATAACACAGGTTGTTGCTGCGGTTGTAGGCACAAAATGCTGAGATCGTCTGGGTCAATAAACCAGCCTAGGCGACTGCCATGTTCTAGGCAATAGAGAATATTGCCTAACACTTTGTTGGGTCGTTGTTCGGGGGAAAGAATTTCTATCGTCCAATCTGGCGGAAGGTCAAAGTTATCGGGTACGTTACCCTCAGCAGTGAAGGGAATACGTTCCCACTGAAAAACTGCCACATCGGGGACGATGGATCGTACACCAAAACTACATCTTAATTCTGGGAAGGCATAGGCAATTTTTGTCTCCTCTGCAACTTGATTGATAGTGGCGCAGAGTTTTCCTTGCAAGCGGCTATGTCGTCCCTTTGGCATGGGCTTTTGAATGATTTCTCCATTGATATATTCACTGGCGGGTTTGGTTTCTGGTTGTTGCAAAAACTCGTGCAATGTTAGTGGCTGTCTGAGTGCTTGTACCATGGGGATCGCCTGCAAGGTGAGACGGCAAGTTATAGACTCAATTCTAGTGAAAAGCGACGCGATCGCGCCTTGGTAGGATAGACCTATCGTAGGTTGGGTTTCGTTCCAAGGACTCAACCTACGATCCTCTGCTCCCAGACGCTTCTTGCATCCTGTCTGGAACATTGCTCCCCCTCTTGCTCACGATAGAATGGGTAAAATGACCAGCGATCGCACTTCCTCTGGTCAACTATCCATTAAAATCTCTAAAGTTATTGTATATAGCGATTTGGCATTAACAGCGAGAGGAGACAAAAGTACGCATGGGCAAGGTAGTCGGCATTGACCTAGGGACAACAAACTCTGTGGTAGCCGTCATGGAGGGTGGCAAGCCGGTTGTCATTGCTAATGCAGAAGGTATGCGGACAACCCCTTCTGTGGTAGCGTTTAGCAAGGAAGGGGAACGCTTAGTCGGACAAATGGCACGCCGCCAAGGGGTTCTCAATCCCCAAAATACGTTTTATGGGATTAAGCGATTTGTGGGGCGGCGATATAGTGAACTCAATCCGGAGTCGAAGCGCGTCCCCTATACGATTCGCCGTGATCCAGAAGACGCGATTAAAATTCGCTGTCCCCGGCTGAAGCAGGAATTTTTCCCGGAAGAGATTTCGGCGATGGTACTGCGGAAGTTGGCGGATGAGGCGACTCGCTATCTGGGCGAGGAGGTGACGGGGGCGGTGATTACGGTTCCCGCTTATTTTAATGATTCTCAACGACAGGCGACGCGAGATGCGGGGCGGATTGCGGGTTTGGAGGTGTTGCGAATTCTCAATGAACCCACAGCCGCATCTTTGGCGTATGGGTTGGATCGGGAAGACAGTCAGACGATTTTAGTTTTTGATTTGGGCGGGGGTACGTTTGATGTTTCAATTCTAGATGTGGGAGATGGCGTATTTGAGGTGAAAGCCACCAGTGGCGATACCCAATTGGGGGGAAATGATTTTGACCGCAAAATCGTCGATTGGCTAGCCGAACAGTTCCTGGAAGCCGAAGGCGTGGATTTACGCCGCGATCGCCAAGCCTTACAGCGATTGATGGAAGCTGCAGAAAAAGCCAAGATTGAGCTTTCGGGGGTGGGGGTGACGGAGATTAATTTACCCTTTATCACCGCCACCGCCGAGGGACCTAAGCATCTGGAAACCCGACTGACTCGTCCCCAGTTTGAGGGATTGTGTGGGGAATTAGTGAGTCGTTTGCGTCGTCCCCTAAAACGCGCCTTCAAAGATGCGGGATTGACGCCTGTGCAAATTGATGAGGTGGTTTTGGTTGGGGGTTCGACTCGCATTCCCTTAGTTCAACAATTGGTGCGGAGTTTAATTGATAAAGAACCGAATCAAAATGTGAATCCTGATGAAGTAGTGGCGGTTGGGGCGGCAATTCAAGCGGGTATCCTGAGTAATGAAGTTAAGGATGTGCTGTTGCTGGATGTGACACCGTTATCGATGGGATTAGAAACCATTGGTGGGGTGATGAAAAAGCTGATCCCCCGGAATACAACTATCCCGGTGCGGCGATCCGATATCTTTTCCACCAGCGAAAATAATCAAACCCTCGTAGAAATTCATGTCCTGCAAGGGGAACGGGAAATGGCAAATGATAACAAATCCCTGGGACGGTTTAAGCTGACCGGAATCCCGCCTGCGCCCCGGGGCGTTCCCCAAGTGCAAGTGGCGTTTGATATTGACGCTAATGGGATTTTACAGGTAACTGCCCTAGATAAAACCACGGGGCGGGAGCAAAGTGTGACAATCCAAGGTGCATCGACCTTAAACGAGTCGCAAGTGCAACAGATGATTCGCGACGCCGAGGAAAATGCCCAATTAGATCGTCAACGTCGGGAACGGGTAGAGAAGCGCAACCGCGCCGAAACCATGGCGACGGATGCAGAACGTCAACTCAAGGAAGTTACCCTGGATTTTGGCACCCAATTTGCCAGTGCGTATCGGCGGCGGATTGAAGCCCTAGTCTTGGAACTGCGAGACGCGATCGCCCAAAATGATGACCGGGGGATTGACCGGGCGCAATCGGATTTACAAGATACCATCTATGAACTCAAACGGGAGGTACGGTTAGCTTACGCCGAAGATGAGGATGATGACTTTTTTGGCTCAATTCGTCGTGTCTTCACTGGAGAAGACGAAGAGGACGCCTATTGGGAACCCAAACGGCGTGAACCCCGTGAATCCCGTGATCCGTATGATTATGGTGTAGGGACAGGTCGATCCAGTCGCCAACGCGATTACGAAAGACCCAGAAGTTATTCTCGTCGTGATGTCCGTTCCGCCCCTTTAGAAAATGATTGGGATGAAGAGGATGATGATTGGTTTTAAATAGTGTTGACCCTTCACTTCGGAAAGAGTGCATGGCGCGTGATTGTGTAGGGGCGGGTTTAGGGACTAATATTGATTGTTGTCCCTAGCTTGACGGCAAAACCCGCCCCGACTAAGTTTTGACGGCGAGATCCATTGGACAAATGACATAAGACCAATGACATAAGACCAATGACCAATGACCAATGACTAACGACAATGCAAAACTTTCGCAATTATTACGAGATTTTAGGAGTTCCCCCCGATGCATCCAGTGATGAGATAAAAAAAGCATTTCGGCGACTCGCCCGTAAATATCACCCGGATGTAAATCCAGGGGATAAAGAGGCGGAGGAACGGTTTAAGGATATTAACGAAGCCAACGAAGTCCTGTCTGATCCGAGTCGGCGATCGCAGTATGATCAGGTTGGCAACTTCTTTAAGAAGAAAGGATTTACCCGTAAGGCGGCGAAAACCAGTCCAGTGAGAACCGCCTTTTCTCGTAATGGTCGGGGGCGTACTTCTAGTCAAGAAGTGGACTATAGTGAGTTTGGCGATTTTAACAGCTTTGTTGAACAACTTCTAGGACGCCGTCCGCCTCGTCCTGGTATGGGAACGGAACGGACAGGGGGGCGAGTTGAGTCCTCAGATTCGTTTCGTCCTGGAACCCGCAAAACCGCTTATAGAGTTAATCCTAGCGCCCAGCCTAAAGATGTAGAGGCGCGATTAACATTGCCCTTAGAAAAAGCCTATACCGGGGGAATTGAGCGAATCCGTCTTGAAGATGGTCGATCTTTAGAAGTTGAATTACCCGGAAATATGGTCACAAATCAGCGAGTTCGCCTCAAGGGTCAGGGAATCGCTGGTGGGGATTTATTTTTAATTATTACGGTTTCGCCCCATCCGTTCTTTAAGCTGAGAGGGTCAGATATTATTTGCCAATTACCCGTGACAGCAGCCGAAGCGGTATTAGGAACGCCTGTAGACGTACCAACGTTGGATGGGCGAGTGAAAATGAATATTCCGGCGGGGGTGCAGTCAGGTCAACGATTACGTCTTGCGAATAAAGGGTATCCGATAGAGGGGAAACGGGGTGATCAGTTAGTTGAAATTCAAATTGTGGTGTCAAAAACGCCAAGTCCCGAAGCGCGAGAACTGTATCAGAAATTGTTAGAAGTTGAACGGTTTAATCCTCGGCGGGATTTGCCGATTTGAGTAAAAAATAGAGGGTAAAAATCTACAACGGTTTAACATGAGATAAATAGTCGGACATATTGGAGGATGAAGTTTTAAACAGCGGCGATCATGCTAGAATAAGGTGAGATTTACTGATTCATTTGGCGATGGAAGTTGACGATGGAAGTTCTCAAACTGACGACGACGATTGATGAATTAGGATATTTAAGTATTAATGTTCCAACCGATTTAGCGGAAAGATTGTCGGGTTGAGGTGGGGCGATCGCACTATTGGAGCATTGAATTTTAGGCAAGGGTGATCGCCCTAGAACGCAGTTATGATTAGGGGAGAGTGTGGGTTTGACAAACCGAGTCAGCGACAGCAAATCTACAACGGATTAGCATGAGATATTGAGGAGAGTCATGATGCAAATTACAATCGATATCCCTGATGAAATCACCGAGCAACTTACCGAAACACCCGATCAGTTGCAGCGTCATCTACTCGAACTCCTAGTCATCGAAGCCTACCGCACCGAACGCATTACCCACTTTCAGGTTGGACAACTCCTCAAACTCCCCTCCCGTTGGGCAGTTGATGAATTTCTCAAAACCCACCAGGCTTACCTTCACTACAACCCAGACGATTTAGAAAGCGATCGCCAAACCCTGCGTCAGTTAAGAACCCAGAATGTCACTACCTGATTAATGATAGTTATCTCCGATACGTCCCCGATTCTTTACACTCTACCCAACCTACAAGAATCTTGTGAGCATTTATTTCTCTTCTGGTTGATCGGGAATAGATTTAAGCGGTGTTTTGAGTAAAACCCAATCGAGATAAAGAATAAAAATATGCATTTTCACAAAATTACTGATACGCTGAAGCTTGCGATCGCGCAGCACCCATGCCCAGAGTTTCTCGACCAGCAGTACCAGAACGATTTCGGCAGACTTTTCTAGAGCCAGAACTAAGATATTTTCAAGCATTGCCATAACCTTGCTGTTTGTTGACTCTTTTAAAGTCGCTGAAATGCAGTAAAAGCAAGGCTTTTGGCGTGTGTGAGTTATGTATGCGCTATGGGTGACTTTTGCTTGATGTCGCTAAAATTGAGCAAAAGATTACTATTAGGCTATGGTTGAGCGATCACTTCGGGCTTCTCCAGAGGGCAGAAAGACGGCAAAAACAGCGCTCATTGGCTGTCGTCTGACTCAGCAGCAATTGGCAGATGCATTAGGAGTCACTCGTCAACCAATCGGTAAGTTTTTCAAGGGTAAGCCTGTTGATCGCGAACTATTTGTCCGCATCTGCGAAAAGTTGAAGCTGGATTGGCAGGCGATCGCACAAAAAGATGATGAACTTGAGGCAGAGCAAAACCGGAATGCAGCCTCTGACATTGATGCTCTAGTCCAAGAAATCCGTAAGCAGGTCGAGCCTAACATCCGAGAGCGATGTGGCACAATGCGGGTGCTGGATATGAGCCAGCCGATTGGTTTAGGCAAAATCTACACCAGCGTCAATATTTTGGAAAAACTGACGAAAACGAGAGGACTGGAATTAGCGGATCTGATGCGGGATACCTCTCCAGAGGAGTTTGATCGCTTCTGCTTGGGTAATGTCAGAGCAAGGCGCATTCCAGGATTGGAAGCGGTTGAGCAATTCTCCAAGTTGATGATTTTTGGGAAACCAGGTGCGGGAAAAACGACGTTCCTGAAGCATCTGGCGATTCAGTGCATCGGCGGGAAGTTTCAGACAGAAAGGATTCCGGTATTCATCACATTAAAAGACTTTGCCGAAACTGATGGGAATCCGGATTTGCTGGAGTACCTTGATCGGTCACTCCTGATGCACCCCGCTTTACAAAATGTGGTCTGTGCAGGTAGAGCATTAATTTTATTGGATGGCTTGGATGAGGTTAGAGATGCTGATAGCGATCGGGTATTGCGGCAAATTACTGGATTTTCGCAGCAATTTCCCCAAAATCAATTCGTCATTACTTGCCGGATTGCGGCACGGGAATACACGTTTGAGAAATTCACAGAAGTAGAAATTGCTGACTTTGACGACAAGCAAATTGCTGATTTTTCCGGTAAATGGTTCCGTAGCAAAAACGACCCGATTAAGGCAGAACGGTTCCTGCACAAGCTACAGGAAAATGAACCTATCCGAGAACTGGCAACGAATCCGCTATTGCTGACACTGCTATGTCTAGTTTTTGAAGACTCCGGCAGTTTTCCTACCAATCGCGCTGAACTATATGAAAACGGTGTGGATGTGTTACTGAAAAAATGGGATGTTAAGCGCAATATTGAACGCGATCACGTTTACAAAGGGCTGTCATTAAAGCGAAAAAAAGATTTACTCAGTCAAATTGCCCGAACAACTTTTGAAGAGGGAAACTACTTTTTTAAACAACGGCAACTGGAGCGCTACATCAGCGAATATATCCAAAATTTATCAGGTGCTAGCACTGATCTCGAAGCATTGGAAATAGACAGTGCAGCCGTATTGAAGTCGATTGAAGCACAGCATGGGCTGTTAGTGGAACGGGCAAGAGGTATCTATTCCTTCTCGCATCTGACTTTTCACGAGTATTTCACTGCCCGTAAGATTGTGATGAGTTGCAATCCCTATGCTGCTGATGATCTGACGCTGCAAGAGTTGGTAAGTCACGTTGGTGAGAAGCGCTGGCGGGAAGTGTTTTTGCTAACGACTCAAAGTTTAGACCCTGCAGATGCATTGTTGCGGTTGATGAAAGCTCAGATTGATAGGCTATTGGTAGGAAATGAGAGGTTACAGGAGTTTTTAATCTGGGTGGATGAGAAGGCGCGATCAGTTAAAGTACCATTTAAGTTGGCTTCCGTTAGAGCATTTTACCTCGCTCTTGAACAGAGATTAGAAATTGATTCTAATCAGGCTAACGTCCGGGAATTTCCTATTCCGACGCTAGCCTTTAGTATAGATCCTGATTTTGCTTTTGCTTATGATTTAGGAATTGATTTTGAGTTGCTCAAAACTTTATTAGCTTCTCAAATAATTGAAGAAGCTACTCGTTCTGTTAATATAAAATGTTTGAGTTTTTATGATAATGACGGAAATTATTATGATGATGGTGGGGTTTATCTGGGTAAGGAAGATACATTTATACTGGGTGATGATGACTCCGATCTCAATCAGTACCAAGCTAAGGTTTATGGACAATTTTGGGACGACGTCAAAGAAAAATGGAATGTGGACAGTGATATAAGCCTCCATGACGAATTATATATTGTTTTTCAGTATCCCCTTGAGGAAAAACTAAGAGAAGAATTACTCTTTCTTAGAGAGCAATTACCTACGCCATTGGAATTTGCCAAAAATCCAGAAAATGAAGGTGAAGAAAACTGGAATGATTGGGGTGAATTTGACTGCCAAAGTTGGACTTTGTCTCTATTAAATACTATGCTGGAACATCGTAACATTGGGCAAGACTGGCAGTTTAGCGATACTGAGGAAGCATCTGTTCAGCAGTATTACAACGCTAATAAGCTGCTGGTGGATTGCCTAAATAGCGATTGTTATGTCAGCCGGGAAGTCAGGCAGGAAATTGAGGATACATTACTTTTGCCAATGTCTGAGTAGGTTCCCTCTCAATTATCATACGTTATGATAGCACCACACATCTAAAGGCTCTATGGTTGAAGTTATTCAGGCAAGCAATCTAGCTTTATATGAACTAGAAGAAAGGTTTAACCTGGTACAGGTTCAAGACTATGACTTTTTCCCAGAGTGGCAGAGTATAGCACCAGACTTGACAGCCTATGAACAGCATTGGCTTGATCAAGCTAAGGCAGATTTTCTCAGCCTTGCTAAGTATCCACTGCACGAAGAAATTGTCAAAATTGCCGTGTTAGCTCCGATTTTGTCCATAGCAGGATTGTGTCGTGCGCCCTTTGTTCCTGCGGCTGAAAAGCAGGTAGAAATTACATTTGAAGATGAAGATGAGGTGATTCGAGGACGAGTCGATTTGCTGGTACTTTATCGTAATCTTTGGGTTGCCACAATTGAAACCAAACCCAAACAAGCAGACGTAATAACCGCTTTACCTCAAGCATTACTTTACATGATGGCAAGTCCGATTAGTTCCATTCCCCTGTTTGGATTGTTGACGAATGGTAATCATTTTCTCTTTGTGAAGCTGCTCAAACAGGAGACTCCAAGTTATGGCTTATCAGAATTATTTACACTATTGCGACAGGAGAATGATCTGTATCGAGTTGTGGGAATTTTGAAGCATTTGAGGGAGTTGGTGCTGAGTGAAGATTGGCAAGCGCAGCAAGTTGGCTAGAGCGTCAGTCGGCGTAACTCAAATTAGCGCTTATGTAAAGAAATGCCATAGCACGTTTGTTAATTTTCGGGGCAGGTTTAGGGATGAAATCTAACGTAAAAGCCGATAACTGAACAACAAAACTCGCCCTTAAGAGCCGATAATTGATCAATAAAACCCGTACACCTGAATGTAGAGGATCTAGGCTTACGCCCTTATCGAAGTGCCGCATCAGAACGGAAATCGTTATATAATGACTAGCATCTGTAGAAAGCTGGAGTCATTCCCATGTCGTTACAAGAACTCAAAGAACAGGCTTTCAAGTTATCCGTGAATGATCGCCTTGCACTCGTCAATGCTATTATTCAATCTCTGCAAGATACCCTCAATCCACAACCCAACCGAAAAACCCTGATCAACCAGATGCGAGGATTGTTGAAAACTGATCAGCCACCACCAACTGATGCTCAAATTCAGGCAATCTTGGAAGAACGTCGGGTGGAGAAATATATTCCGTGAGAGTCCTGATCGATACAAATGTTATTTTAGATTATTTACTGGAACGAGAGCCGTTTTTGCAAGATGCACAAGCCTTATTTCAGGCGATTGGTTCTGAGCAGGTTATTGGTTATGTTACAGCAACAACGCTAACTGATATCTTCTACATTGCGAGAAGACAGACTCAGAGCGTTGAGCAGGCAAACCAAGTTGTCTCTATGACACTGGCAGTGATGGAAATTTGCCCAGTGGATCGCGCTGTATTGGAGGTAGCTTTAACATCTGATATAAGAGATTTTGAAGATGCTGTACAGGTTGCTTGTGCGATTGCTCAAACTTTAGATGCAATTGTTACCCGTGATACACAGGATTTTTCTAATGCAACCGTACCCGTTTTATCGGTTAGTCAATTATTGGAACAGTAGTCCCTACACCTGCCCGGAGTTCAAACTCCGGGCTAAGAGCTACTGTCCATCCATTAAAATGGACTAAAACTCTTATCCAATCGGGCAGCAACAGTTTTAACCCAAGGCAGGGATAATTGATTGGGTAGGGGTACGATACTATCGTGCCCTGATCTAGCTCATCTATTTGTGTCCAGTTTTTTTTCGGAATCAAGTCTCACAACAGCACAGCTCAGCTTCCTGTGTCGTGATTCTACGTTCCTCAACCCAACGTACAAAGTTGATATGCACTCCAGAAAAGGATTAACTCAAGCGCTGGCGTAGCCACAACGCCAACAGAGGCAGAGCCAGTCGATAATTTTGCTCTGAGCCATAAA
>NZ_JBKHHI010000148.1:0-14074 GCF_046539235.1 Coleofasciculus sp. | reverse complement strand
ATCCCCACTAGCAGAAGCAATCGTCTTTCCATCTGGGCTGAACACTACGCTATAGACTGTTTCTTGATGACCAGCAAGAGTGTGGAGAAGTTTACCGTCTCGATTCCACAACCTGACTGTTTTATCCCAACTAGCAGAAGCAATCGTGTTTCCATCTGGGCTGAACACTACGCTTATGACCCAATCTTCATGACCAGAAAGGGTGTGGAGAAGTTCACCTTCTCGATTCCACAACCTGACTGTTTTATCATCACTAGCAGAAGCAATCGTGTTTCCATCTGGGCTGAACACTACGCTTCTGACTGTTTCTTCATGACCAGAAAGGGTGTGGAGAAGTTCACCGTCTCGATTCCACAACCTGACTGTTCCATCCTCACTAGCAGAAGCAATCGTCTTTCCATCTGGGCTGAACACTACGCTCCAGACCAAATTTTCATGACCCGTTAGTCGATTCCGCTCTCTAAATCTGTCCTCATAAATTAGCGTCTGCAAGGTTTGAGAAATTCGCTTTTTAGACTCCGAGTTTTCTGAATTTGATTCTTTGAGTAGCGCTCCTGCCCGAATCCCTTCAATCAGAGCATCGAATTTCAGATTTGATTTAACCAGTATCTGGGAAAATCGGATTAACGCATCAAGTTGACCTGCCATCCTTTCTTCTGATTTCCACCACTGAACTACAGCAAAGCCAGCTAAACCCATAAACCCAATCAAAGCAGTAACCGATACAACGATAATTCGGCGAGCTTGTTTAAGTTCTCGTTTACGGCGAATTTCTTCTTGACGCAAATGAGCCTCTTGCGCCGCTAGACTTGCCTGAATAAATGCGTTTTGCAATTCAGTGGCTGAAGGCTTTTTCTTGGTTTTATTCGTTTCCTGTAACCAGTCTTGGGCAATGGCTAATTCATTGCCCCGTAATAACAAATCCTCACTTTTATCCTGCTGCTGCCACTCCAACGCCCGATGTGACCATTTGCTATGCAGGTGAACGTGTTCTCTATCGGTCTCTAAAGCTCTGACCAATTGATTGAAATTGGCATTAAACTCTCGTTGATTTTGATTAAAATCAATCCACTGGGTCTTAGCTAACTCTGGATGTAACTCGGCAGAGTTTACAGGCTGATGTAAGACAGTGACAAACCGCTTATTTAAACTCGCCGCATACTCTACTTCATCTTTACAGTAGGGTGAATTGACCGAACGCGGTGAAAGAATAAACAAAAAGTTATCACAGGCTTTAATCCCTAACTGAATTTCCTGCTTAAAGTCACTTCCCGATGCAATACTTTCCTGGTCAAACCACGTCGTTTTCCCCTGCATCTGTAACGCATTATTCAGCTTTCTCGCCAAGTCTGAATCCGCACGAGAGTAAGAGATAAACACATCCAGTGATTCTAAGGGCGGTTGTCGTTGACTTTCAGTAATGTATTCTTCCTGTAAGGCGATGGGTGGATGTTGTGTCCTTTTTTTTGCTACCTTTAACCACGCCTCAGCACTGCGTAAGTTATAGCCTCGTAGCAGAATACTAGGATTTTGGTATTGCTCTTGCCATTTCAGCGCTTTAGTCAGTAAAATCTTATGCTCTCGATAATAAGCCTCATCCTGATGCAAAATTCTCAATAACTGACTTTCATCAAGTAAGTAATCGTCTTCCTGCACATTATCGGTGAGGTCAATATACTGTAATCCCTGTAGCACGGGTGGGATTTGTTCTACTGATGTTTCCCGTACCAATACCGGAATAATCCGCTTGTGCAGTGATACCGCCAAGTCTAATTCTTGTTGACAGTAGGTTGAGTTTACGGCATCGGGTGAAATCAGATACACTAAATTATCTGCCTGTTCAATTCCCCGCTTAATCGCTTCCTCAAAGGCTTCTCCTGTTTTGATATCTGTTGTATTTGTCCAAACGGTAATACTTTCGCGCCTTAAACTGCGACGAATCTTTTCCATCGTCGCCTTATCTGCATCGCTGTAGGCAATAATCACCTGAGTCATCAAGTTATTGGCATTTTTGATACTTTCGGTGATGTATTCGCAATGTAAATCAGTGGGAAGACAAGGCGGTTGTTCATCCTTAAACCGTACCTTTAGCCAAGCTTCTGCCTGTTGTCTCTCTTCGCCAATGAGCAGCCAGCTATGTTGCTTTTGATTCCTCTCCCACTCCAATGCTTTGACGAGAAAACGGGTATGTTTTTCTACATAGTCGGTATGAGAACGGAGTAATTTAACTAAGTCGGCTAAGGAGGCATCAAAATCGTTTATCCCCTCCTGAAAATACACCCAGTTGAGTTTACGGATTGTCGGGTGCATATTCTGATAGCTTTCGTGCAATCCCTTTTCTTTATAGGTTTGCCACTCTGACTCTGTACCATTGGGATTACGCTGCTGCCAGGTTTCCTGGCTAATTTCCATAACGTGTAATATGGGGATAATCCGTTTATTCAGCTTAATCGCCAGTTCAATTTCTTTTAGGCAATAGGGAGAGTTGACGGAATGAGGCGCAATGATAAATAGGAAATGACTGGCTTTTTCGATGCCATCATCAATTTGATTCTGAAAGTCTACGGCTAGGGGGATATCATTGAAATCAAACCAGACGTTAAACCCTTGTTCAGTGAGACGCGCTTGTAGGTTTTGAGCGAAGGCTTTACTATCAGCTCTTCCGTAGGAGATAAAGGCATTAAATAACGTTGTCATTTTCTGGTATCTGTCCCTAGTTCTAGTTAAATGTCATGAATAAAGATTTGACTTGTCACGGCATGTAGTTTTGACCCTTCACGTTGTTCGAGGGCATGGTTTCGAGTGAGAGTTTGTAGGGGCGGGTTTTACTACTATCCTTTCTTAGTTAACCCAGATGTAACTAAACCCGCCCCGATTAAATGATTGGTTAGTTAATGATTGTCTAATAGCGATGCTACCCTTTTTTAGACTAAGTAGAGACGTTGCATGCAACGTCTCTACAATTATGACCGATGATTCACGCTATAGAAGGCTGATCGGGTTGGTCGCGAGACCGAGGGGGTTGAGCAATGGGCGACCCGAGTACATTAAGTGGATAAGGTTGTTGATTAATACAAGCGGGTCGCCCCTACAGGGGAATTCTAAGAAAATATCCCTTCTAGTTTATTTTTTCCAGACGCACCATTGTAGAGACGTTGCATGCAACGTCTCTACAATTATGACCGATGATTCACGCTATAGAAGGCTGATCGGGTTGTCGCGAGACCGAGGGGGTTGAGCAATGGGCGACCCGAGTACATTGAGTGGATAAGGTTGTTGATTAATACAAGCGGGTCGCCCCTACGGGGGAATCAGAGGGGAATATTGAGACAGTTGCCAAATCGCCACCCGTCTCTCCCGAATCCCGCACTCTAGCCGCGAAAATTAATCAACCTCTTTGCAAGCGGCGAGAAATCCCTAGAATTGGAGTGGCTTGCATTTTAGCAGGGACTACTATACTAAGCAATCAAGGGAGGTTGAGAATGGATATGGATATTGTTGCGATTATTGAAAAGGGCGGAATCGCTATGTGGCCCCTGTTAGGGCTTTCCATCCTAGCTGTGGGGACAATTTTTGAACGCCTCTGGTTTTGGGCGGGAATTCTATTGAAACAACAGGAAGTCGTCAATCGGGTGCTGGATGCAGCCGCTCAAAATTGGCAGGTGGCTAGAGAAATAGCGCTTAAATCACGGCGACAACCCGTGGGACGATATTTATATGCTCCCTTACGCCTGATTAGCCCCGAACCGGAATTATTCCGCTTAGCCTTGGAGGGGGCGGCTGATGATGAGTTAGCGGCGATGCGGCGCGGCGATAAGCTATTAGAAGCGGTGATTGCCCTGTCTCCGCTGTTGGGGTTACTGGGAACGGTACTCGGTTTAATCAACTCCTTAGGCTCAATTACTATTGATCAACTGGGTACAGCCTCCACCGCTGGGGTAACCTTGGGAATCGGTGAAGCCCTGATTAGTACGGCGACAGGACTGATTATCGCGATTACCAGTTTGGCATTTTATCGACTCTTTCAAGCCTTTTGGTTTAACCAAGTCAAAATATTCCGCAAAGCGGGGACAGAGTTGGAATTACTGTATCGCCAAGATTGGTTACAGGCTGAGGATAGTGATCAAATGCTCAACCATAACGTTCCAGAGAATCACGTTAACGTTTATCAAGAGAGTTTTGAGGTTCCCAAACGCGATCGCACTCCACCCCCAAAACCTGGATCTCAGCAGAAGCCGGAGGATCGCATTCCCGTCGCCAATGCTAAGGCTACCCTAGACAATAACGTTGCTTCAGATAATTCTCAACTCCAAGAAACTGATCGCACTCCCGTCACCAATGCTAAAACCAACCCAGATGATAACGTTGACCCAGATAAGTCTCAAGTCTCGGAAAGCGATCGCACGGCTGTCCCCAACCCCCAAGGAAAGCCAGAAAATTAGAACTCTGATTGTCTGGATATCCTGAGTGCAGCTTGGCAGTTAATGCCCATTTCTCATAGACACCCAAGCAGACATCATCAACTCGTACAGTTTGCCCGATTTTGATCTTTAAACGATGACAACACTACGCCAGTCACCCCAGCAGCGAACCAAAAAACAACGCGCCGCTTTTGTCCCCCCATTACCCCGCCCCTTAAACTTGCGGATGGATTCCCCCACGGAAGAAGTTCGCATCGAGATCGTACCGCTCATTGATGTTATCTTCTGTATCTTGACCTTCTTTATCCTGGCAGCCGTGGGGCTATCGCGCCAACAAGCCATTAATGTGGATTTACCCAAAGCCAGTACCGGAACTTCCCAGGGACGGCAGATTCTGATGATCAGTCTAGATGAATTGGGGCAAGTGTATGTGGAAAAAAATCCGGTAATTAGCCAGGAACAGTTTATCCAACAACTCCAAGCTTACAAACAACAAAACCCCAGTGGCGTGTTTGTCCTCTACGCCTCCCCCAATGCTATGTATAACGAAGTTATACAAGTCTTAGATTTATTGCGGGAAGTTGGGGGCGATCGCGTGGCGCTAGCTAATTCACCCGGACAATCGCCGCAATTTCCGGGAACGAATCCCATGTCTCCGCCAACTGGAGTACCCGAATTTAACCCCAATCCCGGACAACTGCCAGTTAATCCTGATGGCACATTTAATCCCAATTTGCCGCCTCAATTTCCAGAGATTCCGGGTCAACCTCAATTTGGAGTACCCCAACCGAATTCAGGTACTTTATCACCTGATCCTGGACAATTCCCCATCAATCCTGGTGGTTCGGTGCCACCCAATTCTGGCACACCCACGTCACCGCAGCCGCAAGGGGAATAGTTATTGTGGTGAGGGGAAGCAGGGGAAGCAATGTAGAGACGTAGCATGCTACGTCTGGAAGCTGGGGAAGCAATGATACATTTTCCCTGATAGCGGTGCAAGGGTATGAAAGGGTTGTATCTTATGTCCTGGAAGATGAGCCAATGTCCATGCTACTCAAAGCCTTGATAGCTAAGGGTTTCGGCTTTGTGCAGCCAGCCCTAATTAGCTAGTCTTGATCATGTTTAAGCTATGAAAAATCTATCAATTTTATTTTCCGAAGAAACTGAAGGAGTAGAAGTATTAAAAGAAAAAGCTAGTTGTTATCAATCAAGCTTTACGGTTGAGAATGCAGCAGAAGCAAGACAGTTTTTTATCCAAACCAATACTCCATTCCAAACTAAATTTAATAGTGATTATCAACGTCGAAGTTATCAAGACTATTTAGTCAACCCCCGGCAAATTGCCGAATCAAAGGATTACCCTACCCTACATAGCAATCATACGTGGTTTGATGCACTTTACGCTCTAGCCCTAGACGAAGTTCGTCAATGTTCTGTGTCTGAGATTAAAGATAGTGCCTATCTTAATGGACAAGGGATTCCTGCACCTGAAGGCGGCTATTTTGAGACAGGGTTATTCTGGACTTATATTTGGACACGAGATATTTCCTATGCTGTGCATCTGAGTTTAGCTACAATTGATCCCATTCGCTCTTTAAATTCTTTGCACTTTAAACTCTCTGAAATTCGAGCAGGGGGTAACCAGCAAATTATACAAGATACAGGTACAGGAGGCAGTTATCCCATCTCAAGCGATCGCGTGGTTTGGTCATTGGGTTGTCAGGCTTTGTTGCAACAACTCCAAGGTGAGACACGGAAAGACTTTGCCCGTTGTGCTTATGAAGCACTCAAAAATACGATTGAACATGATCGCCAAGTCATTTTTGATTGCCAAGAAGGGCTCTATCGCGGAGAACAATCATTCTTAGATTGGCGAGAACAAAGTTACCCTCGATGGATGGCTGAAGATCCGGTACAAATTGGCATGTCAAAAGCCCTTTCTACAAATTGCTGTCATTTTAATGCCTTACAGTTAGCGGCTTCTCTAGCTGGAGAATTAGGTCATAATTCTGAACAAATAAAATACAGCCAATGGGCGCAGGATTTAGGTCAAGCCATCCGCACTCACCTCTATGTACCAGACTCCAAACTCTATTCTACCTTGATTACGACAACCTTTGCTCCAGGTGCTGCCTATCAATACGATTTATTAGGCAATGCCTTGGCTATTTTACTAGATATTGCAGAGGAAACACAAGCCGATCAAATTGTTTCTAATTACCCCCATTTCCCCAAAGGGGCTGCGGTTATTTTCCCTCAACAAAGGGATACTCTGATTTATCATAATCAAGCCATTTGGCCCTTTGTTACTGCATATTGGCTCAGGGCAGCGAAAAAAGTCGGAAATGATCAAGTTGTAACGCTGGGAATGAGTTCCTTAGTTCGAGGTGCAGCCTTGAGTTTATCGAATATGGAAAACTTTGATGCCGTCAGTGGAAGGGTTGAACTAGATACTGAACCAAAAGAACCGCCAGTAAATTCACCCCGTCAATTATGGTCAGTAGCTGGTTATCTGTCCATGATCCATGACATTATTTTTGGACTCTCTTGGACAGATTCAGGGATTCACATTGCCCCTTATATCACCCGTGAATTTCGTAACTATCTCTTACCTAAGTCAAATCAGTTAGTTCTAAATGAGTTTCCCTATAAAGACCATAAAATAAATATTATTGTTAATTTGCCCTCTTCTGTGACAGAACAGATGGAGGGTGCTTATACAGTTGGAGAAGTTCGTTTCAATGGACAAAAAATAACCTCTGACATTCCAGAAACCATACTTGACAAAAGTAATGTAATCGAGGTGGATTTAGTAGAAGCAGACTCAAAAATTCATTCAATTAATATCGTTGGCAATCTGGAAGATTATAGATATAGGTTTGCCCCTCGATCGCCTATCATTGAATCGATCACGGCTATAGAGAACCAATTAGAGATTAAATTTAATCTGAATGGCGAAAATCCAGATGAAGTTACGCTTAACATTTATCGAGATGGACAATTAATGGCTAGGGGACTCTCAGGTCATCTGACCACTTGGCGAGATCAAAACAGTGAGGGAATGCGCTCACCTAGCTATTGTTATAATCTGGAAACGATTTATACCAACACAGGCACAATTTCCCAACGTTCTCATCCCTGCTGTTATTGGGGGGCTAATAACCATCGCATTTATTCGATTAATGCTGACCAATTTTCCGCGATTGGAGGTCAACTTTCGGAACGTCATGGCAGAAAACATTTTGAAAATTGGGGCGAACCGGAACATCGGATTACGGTTCAGCTAAAAGCTCAGTTTAGTGGCGCTCATGGGATTCAGGTGGTTGCCGGAAATGGAGCCGGATCGATCAATACAGGGATCACTTGTGGGGTTAAACATTTGCAAATGACGAATTTACAAAACAATCAAGTGGTTGCAGATGGTTATCTAATCATGCCCCATCTGGGCAGTTGGGATCGTTGGTTAGAGTCTTCTGTCATTTTTACTCAAGTAGACTTAATCGCTGACCAGAATTACGAAATCAATATTTTTGGTGATGGTCAAGCCATTAATATGTCAAGTTTTGCCCATAATGCCAACTATACAGGGGGTAATGGGGGACATTCAGGAACTTACAATTATGTTAATATTGCTCAAATTAAATTAGCGGCATTATCGTGACCGAAAAAGGACATAAATTATGCCCACTGTTCTAAGAAATGTTAAAAAGCATCAAATCCTTACTGTTCACTGTTCCCTGTTCCCTGTTCACTGTTCCCTGTTCCCTGTTCCCTCAATTTGATGATAAAGTTTTCTCAAAAGCCAACCCGCCTAAGCTTAAGTGAGAGAGTGTTCAGTTTTGAGTGACTTATGACTGATAAATCCAGTGCCGGATATCGAATCGAACAGGATTCTATGGGGGAACGACAAATCCCCAACCATGCCTACTACGGGATTCAAACCCTACGGGCAATTGAAAACTTTCCCATCAGCGGGATTAAACCCTTACCCACCTATATCGACGCCTGTGTACTGATCAAAAAAGCCACCGCGATCGCGAATGGTAATCTAGGCTGTATTCCCCAAGAGATTAGCCAAGTGATTGTCCAAGCGGCGGATGAAATCCTCAAAGGGCAATGGCGGGATCAATTTGTCGTCGATGTTTACCAAGCTGGCGCAGGGACATCCCACCACATGAATATTAATGAGGTGCTGGCAAATCGGGCATTAGAAATTCTGGGCGATGAGAAGGGGAACTATAAACGGGTTAGCCCCAATGATCATGTCAATTATGGACAATCCACGAATGATGTCATCCCCACAGCGATTAGAATCGGGGCGCTGTTGGCTTTAGAACATACCTTGTATCCCGCCCTATCTGATGCGATTACCGCCCTGGATAACAAAGGCGATGAATTCCAAGATGTAGTTAAATCTGGCAGAACCCATCTCCAAGACGCCGTACCCGTGCGCCTGGGGGAAGACTTTCGGGCGTGGGCGCAAATTCTCACGGATCATACCACCCGGATTGAACGGGCGTCGGCAGATTTAATGGTACTGGGGTTAGGTGGAAGTGCCACAGGAACCGGATTAAACACCCATCCCGACTATCGCCATCAGGTTGCCCAAATTCTTGCCCAACTGGTTGATCAACCCCTCAAATCTGCCCCCCATCTCATGGCAGCAATGCAGAGTATGGCACCATTTGTTAATGTATCGGGCAGTTTACGCAATTTGGCACAGGATTTAGTCAAAATTTCCCATGACTTGCGGTTAATGGATTCGGGACCCAAAACTGGATTCAAGGAAATTCAACTTCCCCCGGTGCAACCGGGATCATCGATTATGCCGGGAAAATATAATCCGGTGATGGCAGAAATGACTTCGATGGTATGCTTTCAGGTAATGGGGTATGACAGCGCGATCGCTTTGGCGGCTCAAGCGGGTCAATTGGAGTTGAATGTGATGATGCCGCTGATTGCGTATAATTTAATTCATAGTATTGAAATTTTAGGCAATACCCTATCTGCCCTGACGCAAAAGTGTCTAACGGGAATCACAGCCCGACGCGATCGCTGTTTGGACTATGCCGAAGGGAGTCTAGCATTAGTTACCGCCCTGAATCCCCACATTGGGTATCTAAACGCGGCGGCTGTCGCCAAGGAATCTCTGGAAACAGGCAAATCTCTACGAGAAATTGTACTCGACAAAGGATTGATGAGTGCTGAAGACTTAGCCAAGGTACTCGATCTTGATAAAATGAGTGCCTTGTTGTCTAACGAATAACAAATGACAAGTGACAAATGACAAACCCTACCATGCAAAGTCAAGATAGTTTTACCCAAATCACCTTGCATTACATCAACGGCGAAACCGAATCCTTTGATATTCCGGTGACGCCAGAAGCCTTTAGCGAACAACTTGCCGATTTACTCAGTCAACCTTGGTTAACCCTGCATCTGTTCGATCAAACGGTACTGATCCTCACCGCACAAATTGTCAAAGTGGAAGTGACACCCCAGCTTACTCAACTGGAAGGGGATGGTGTCTTCGCAGATTGTCAACGAGTCACGGCTCTGTCTCGTGGTGCGAAGGTCTAAGATAAACTAAAGCTATTTCACAATACCTATGTCTAGCGTTAGTTTAATTCGGGCAGATTCCTATAACCAACAGCCATTGAGAACCGCCGTAGAAACCTTGCTGGAACCGTTGGGCGGGATTAGGGCATTTGTCAAAGTAGGCGATCGCGTCCTCCTCAAGCCTAATCTGCTGACGGCTGGACGTCCAGGAAAAGAATGTATTACTCGCCCCGAACTGGTTTACACTGTTGCCCAGTTGGTCAAGGAAGCGGGGGGTCAACCGTTTCTAGGTGATAGTCCCGCCTTTGGTACAGCTAAAGGGGTAGCACAGGCGAATGGCTATGGCCCGATGATGGAGGAACTGAATATCCCCATCGTCGAATTCCATGGTCAGCGTTATCAAACGGTTAGCCATACCTTTAACCATCTGCGCCTGTGTAAAGAAGCGATGGATGCCGATGTGGTGATTAATTTACCCAAGCTGAAGTCTCACACCCAGTTAACCCTGACGCTGGGGGTTAAGAATTTATTTGGCTGTGTCCCTGGTAAAATGAAAGCCTGGTGGCACGCTGAAGCAGGTAAGGATGCCTTACGGTTTGGGGAAATGTTAGTGGAAACGGCGCGGGCAATTAATCCAAACTTGACGATTCTGGATGGGATCGTCGCTCATCAGGGCAATGGTCCGAGTGGAGGTGAACCCCGACGCTTGGACACCCTAGCGGCGTCGGCGGATGTATTTGCTTTGGATTGTGCGATCGCGAATTTACTCAATGTCGATCCGACTCAAGTCCCCACTCTAGCCGCCGCGATGAAATTGGGGTTAAGTCCAACTCTGGACACTTTAGATTTTCCTCACCTGCACCCAGCCGATATCAATGTACTCGATTGGAAGCTACCGGATCGGTTAATGCCGATTGATTTTGGGATGCCTCGCCTGATGCGCTCCACATTTAAGCATTTTTACATCCGGTGGATCAAAGAGCCAATGGGTATTTATGCTCATCGCTAATGTGATAATTATCGTATCATTTTTGAGCAAAATTTAACATTTAAAACTCAAAAAGGAATTATTTGGTAAACATTGTTACAGTCCCTCAATAAGGAAAGAACGTAATCTAACACTACCCTCCGATTGCTTAATTCCACCGCCTAGTGTTAGAGGCGGTTTTTTGTATTTTCTGACTTGAATTAGAATAGATTAGGTGTTTACGCTTAGGTTTTTAGTTAGGGAAATTAAATGTTTCCTATGATACGTAATCCCTAATCAGTAGAGTTTTATTAAGCTGACTTTTTACCGCATTTTTGGCTGAAAAATATGGTAAAGTGGGAAAGGTCAAGTTTTGAGTTTGAATCAACTACGAGGACTCACGTCAATCTATCTAAGGTCAGTTGTTTGGGAAAAACAGATGTCCTAAGGAGTAAAATGTGAGATTTTAGGCAAATTGTTTACTAGAAAACAATTATTGAGAAAAAAACTTGTTAAAATAGATGCCAGGGGATGTATAGTTTACCCCATTTTCAGATAAATTCTCAATTGACTCAAGTTCTGATCAAAACTTCATTTATGGAATCAAGCGGCTCGTCTGCCAACTCTTCTGAACCCCATTCTCATAGGTGGGCAGAAATTATAGGTGCGGTAATGGCTTTTTTAACTCTGACCTTACCTTTCTTAGCCATTGCTTATTACTCGTCTGGCAGCTTAGATGTTTTGCCGACAACACCCTACTCACTGCCAAGGTCAGAAATAAACAATTGGCAAAACTATTAAATAACAAAATAACGATGAAATAATTAATAAGGTAGAGACGCGCCATGGCGCGTCTCTACAAAATGATGCGTCCTAACCGCTATGGCGGTTGCTATACCAAATTCGATGATGTCACCCCCATTTAAACTGGGGTACTTTTTCCTTCTACCCCATCTGCCCTAGATGATGTAGGCATAGACTCACAGCCAACGAGAGTCAATTGAATTGGGCTGTTCCCCCTGCCTTTAGCCATGGGAAGATGTCAGCAACGTTGTATAACAGAAAAGGCACTGTGTCGCTTACACGAATTAGTCATGGATTTATCACGCATTCCAAGTCAACCCAAACCGGGACTGATCAACGTTTTAATTGAAATTCCAGCCGGGAGTAAAAACAAGTACGAGTACGACAAAGATTTACAGGCTTTTGCCCTTGATCGAGTTTTATATTCCTCGGTGCAATACCCTTATGATTACGGCTTTATCCCAAACACCTTAGCCGATGACGGCGACCCCCTTGATGGTATGGTGATGATGGATCAGCCCACCTTTCCGGGTTGTGTGATTACCGCCCGTCCCATTGGTATGCTGGAGATGATTGACTCGGGCGATCGCGACGAGAAAATCCTCTGTGTTCCTGACAAAGATCCACGCTATGCTCAAGTGAAATCCCTTAAAGATGTTGCCGAGCATCGGTTGGATGAAATTGCTGAATTTTTCAAGACTTACAAAAATCTGGAGAAAAAAGTCACGGAAATTCTAGGCTGGAAGGATATCAAGGAGGTTATGCCACTGGTTGAGAAGTGTGTCGCCGCCGGGGACAAGGCTGGCAGATAGTCCAGTAGTAGGGGTTTGGTTACCAAACCCTTGGGTTTGTTGACCAAACCCCTACTCATCGCCGCTTTTTGTGACAGAACTCACAAGTCAAGTCCACCCAGCACGCTAAAATTAACAGACTTGAGAGAAACTTCCTGATCGGAATCAGGGTGCTAGAAAATTCAACCTAGGGGAAAGCTATAAATTTATCGTTGTTTTGTACGAGTTCTCCCAACCTAATTTCCTTTAAAAATACCTAATTTGCCCCCTTGGACACAAAAGCCTTAGCGACTATCTCACCGAAAGTACCCTTATCTGAGTATCATATAGTGGAAATTGCTTGGTGTGAAGCTTGGCTAAGGGCAGCTCACTTAATTGAACGATGCCAGATTCTGATCCAGCGTCACCCAGTCCCCGCACATCTAATGTTATAGCCAACATGGTAACTGGCCCTACCGTCAATTTTGTTGTCCAATTTTGGGGCGTTCGAGGTAAAGTTTCGGCTCCAGGAAAAGAAACGGTACGCTATGGTGGCAATACCTCCTGTGTAGAAATGCGTGTCGGTTCCAAACGCCTAATTTTTGATGGGGGGAGTGGTTTGCGACTTCTCGGCAACCATTTACTCCGTCAAATGCCCCTAGAAGCTTACCTGTTCTTCACCCACTGCCACTGGGACAGCATTCAAGGATTCCCATTTTTTACACCTGCCTTTATTCCCGGCAATTGTTTCCACATCTATGGTGCAAGGGCGACTAACGGAGACTCAATCGAAAAGCGCTTAGGGCGGCAAATGTTAGCGCCTAATTTTCCAGTTCCACTTCAGGTCATGCAATCTGAGCTAAAATTTTACGAACTGGGTTCGGGGGATAAAATCACCGTGGATGACATAGTGGTTGAAGCCGTCTTACTGAACGCTGCATCCCACTCAATGGGCTACCGAGTCACCTGGAACGGTCATTCTGCCGTCTACGCGATCGCTTACTCCCAATCACCGGATCAACTGGATCAGAATTTGTTGCACTTAGCCCGCCATGCTGACTTGCTCATTTTGGATGCTCCCTGTAGTATTCGTGCAGATGATTCTCTAAAACCTTCGCCTTTAGACTGGCAAGACCATCTCTGGCAAACCGGTATTGCCACAGCTAAAGCCGCAGGGGTTAAGCGGATTGTCATGTCTCACTACCATCCTGACCATGATGATGAGTTTCTTGACTGGATGGAATCCCAAGTGAAATCGATCTTTCCCAATGACGTATTGGCTCGTGAGGGCATGGTTATACCAGTCTGTTAATCGGAGACGTTTTAATATGTTAACTAAAGTAACTTATATTAACATAATTTATTGGTATTTGAGACAGGACGCACTCACTCAAATCCCTGATTGGTGTTAAGCTGTTTGGCATTTAAACCATAATGAATGTCAAGAATTGCGAGATCCTTGCCGTAGTGCGTTTAGCGAAGCCATGCCGCAGGCTTTGCATCTTGCTCGCTACTAATACCCAATTTAAATGCATTACAGCTTATCACCAAAC
>NZ_JBKHHI010000147.1:0-14160 GCF_046539235.1 Coleofasciculus sp. | reverse complement strand
GGGATCACTTACTTCATCTTTCGCGATTAACAATATAATGGGAACCATTACCCCTTGGCTTTTAAGATTACTCACGCAACACATAACCAACCCCCCGCACCGTTTGCACCAAGCGCTTTTCGCCATTGGCTTCCAGTTTCAGGCGTAAATAGCGCACGTAGACCTCGATAATATTGGAATCCCCCATAAAATCATACCCCCAGACTCGTTCCAGGATTTGGTCACGGGTGAGGACTTGGCGAGGATGGGAGAGGAGATAATCGAGTAAATCAAATTCCTTCGCCGTCAGTTCAATTAAGCGATCGCCCCGATAGACTTCACGGGTAGAATGGTTTAAGCTTAAGTCAGCAAATTGTATGGTCTCTGGGTCTTCCTCCTGATTCCGTCGCAGATGCGCCCTGACTCTGGCTAACAACTCCTCCAAACTAAACGGTTTCACCACATAGTCATCCGCACCAGCATCCAATCCCGCCACGCGATCGCTCACTTCATCCTTAGCCGTTAATAATATAATTGGCATCTTATCCCCTGTACTCCGCAGGCGGCGACAAATCTCTAATCCCGATACTCCCGGTAGCATCCAGTCGAGAATCAGCAAATCCGGCTGAGATTCCCGCGCTGTCGCTAAACCCGCGAACCCATCCAGCGCCACGCTAACTTGATATCCTTCATATTGCAGTTCCAGTTCGATAAACTTAGCGAGTTTTGCTTCATCTTCCACAACTAAGATATGGTGCGTCATTGCTTGGAGATTCCGAAAATACAGAAGTTTTAACCTATCTCGCTCCAATTCCTCACCCGTCTAGACGGATGGATAGCGAGTTTTTCTTTTTATGTGGTATATTGACCTGTCCCAACTTATCCTAAAATTTACCATATAGATGAATTTTCTGGAAAGAATTTACGATAAAGTCCTCTTTGCTCTCCTAACTATACCTACTCTCAAAAATTGGATATTTAGCTTATTCCTGTTGTTTATAATTGCATTAATTTGCTTGCCCCTAGGATTTCAGTCGGGACTTTTAGAGTTTGAAATTTTGCACTTATCGTTTATCGGTATGATCAAGATTTTAGTTAGTCGCTTCTTTTTTCCCTGTTTTGCCGAAGAGCTGCTATTTCGCGTCCTCCTACTTCCCAGCCCAACCCCTAATACTCCAGTCAATATCCAATTAACTATGGCTTTTATCAGCATAGTTCTTTATGTCATCGGTCATCCTATATTTGCCGCTTTATTTTACCAAAAAGCTTTCGGAGTTTTCACGAATCCAGGTTTTCTGTTGTCAACGCTAGTTCTGGGAATCACGTTGACGATTTCCTACTGGTACTCTCGCTCAATCTGGCCTCCTATTGTAATTCATTGGATTGTTGTTGTCGTTTGGCTACTTATATTCGATGGATATTCAAAATTAGATTTATAGTCATTTGATTTAAATCCAGTTCAACACTTGAGTCAGCAAACTATTTCGGATTAGCGCCTTGGTAGGCTTCATACACCATACCAAAGCCACTGGTATCGCTGAGGAGACGCATCACCTAGTAGCGCTCTTGGAGTAACAACAATGAGCCACAATTGCGACAAATTCGATTGATTGTTGAGGTTCCCTGGATCACTGGGTTCAGAACACCGGGGATTGATACAGTAGCTCATATCTCGCTACAGCCATGTAACGAAGGGTCTTTCTCTGATCTTAGGATGCGGGTAAGGATGCTGGAGTATATTCCTCTAGGAACGATTAAAACTCCTATCGAAACTGCTAAAATGTAAAAAAATGTTTCAAAAACAGCTTAACTGAGTAAAGTTTTATGAGTGGTGTTGCTGCCTACGACTGTCAATCACCCCGGTGCGATCGCTCTGACAGAAATAGCCCATCTGTAGCGCCACTGACGGTTTTCTGCGACTTCGACGGACCGATTGTCGATGTCTCTAAGCGCTATTACACCACCTACAAGCTAGCGCTGGCTGATACTCAATCTGCCTATCAAGCCCAAGGAATCACATTACCGATTCAACAGCTTGAGAAACAGCAGTTTTGGCAGATGAAGCAAGACCGGGTCGCGGATGAAGAAATTGCCTTGCGATCGGGTTTACAGGGGGAACCCATCAAATTTTTCTTAGCACGAGTGCTAGAAATTGTCAATCAGCCCTTGCTGTTGCATCTTGATAAACTACAACCTGGGGTGCATTGGGCGTTAGCTACGCTGCACTCCCATGGTATTCGATTAATACTGGTGACCTTACGCTGTCAGAAACAAGCTGAGCAAATTTTGAGAAATTATGGCTTGACCCGTCTGTTTAGCGGTATTTATGGAACCTACGATCATCAAGCCGCCTATCGAAATAATGCCCAAGTCAAACAGCAACTTTTAGCCCAAGCCCTCACCGAACAAGATTTTTTCTCTCTTAATCCGCAATCCGCTTGGATGATTGGCGATACTGAAGCCGATCTCCTCGCCGCCCAAGCTGTTTCCATTCCCACCGTTGCGCTGACTTGTGGGATTCGTTCCTACCGTTATCTCCAGCAATTCCAGCCTAATCATACTTGCTATGATTTACTGACGGCGGCTGATTATCTTTTGGAAATGATTAAGCCTGAAAAATAAGTCTATGTCATTTATCATTCGTCATCTGATAGCAAAATTATAGATATAGCAGTAGACACATCGATTAGGACAAGCGAACTGTTGTTCCAAACGTTCCGGCGGAACGTCTCTACCAAATGATGTGTCCTAACCGCTATGGCGGTTGCTATATGTCAACTCTTGTTTGTCGCCATTATGGTTCAAACCATTGCTATCTCTGAGAAAACAACCCTAAAGTATTTACGGGATAACTTTAACCTTGAACGTGCTACCGAATCTAGTTTTTTCCCAGAGTGGCAGGGTGAGCTACCCGCCTTGAGCGATACAGAAATTCAGGCATTGACCCGCATCCGCAATCGCTACTTTCATCAGCTTGACGAAGGGATGATGCTAGAAAATGGCGTCAAAATGATGATTGTATCTCCCCTACTAGAACTTGCAGGCTTTTATGATCCACCTTTTCGAGCGCGTTTTGAGCCTCCTGTAAATGTTGCGGTTGATACGGGTGAGGAAGTCCTAAACGGTCGTATTGATGCCTTAATTGTGCAAAATCAGATATGGGTTTGGGTCTTAGAAGCAAAGCGCACTACATTTTCCTTATCCCTGGGTATTCCACAGGCACTAACTTATATGCTAGCTAATCCTGAACGGACTTCCCCTACCTACGGCTTACTTTGCAGTGGAGAGAGTTTCATAGTCCTAAAGCTACAATCACAACCAACTGCTGTTTATGGGTTATCTAACCATTTCAACATCTTAAATGATGGCGATTTAGGGAGAGTCCTTCAAATTTTGAGAAAGATAGGTCAAGCCGCGCTTCCCTCAACTTAAACAGATTTATTTTTATAGGCTTGGTCGATTCCCTATTCCCCATTCCCTCGAAAGCTCAAGACTGTTCAAGTAAGTGCATCTGTTCCCACCAGCGACTGAGAGGATAATAAACCACAGGTGCCCACAAACTACTGAGAATCGCCGAGGATAGGGCAATGCGCTGGTGATCCGTCCAAATTTCTGCTAGAGTGCGATCGCCCAGAAAACTGTACTGAATCGCCGTCACCGTCTCAGCGACAACCGCCATACCAAATACAATTAATGCAACTGAAATAAAATCTTCCTGAATATATCGCTGTTTCTGCATTCGAGCTGTTAAAATTCCCACTAACACTAGACTCAGGACATGAGTTGGTTCAGGGGCAGTTATCCCATCTTGAATCAAACCCAGTGTTAACCCTGCCATCGCCCCCTGAAAAGCGGTGCGTTTGATACTCCAAGCCACCACCCAAATTAACAACCAATTCGGGGCAATTCCTAGCAATTCCATGCCCGGTAACCGAGTGGGTAAAGCCATCACACATACAAGGACAGAACCCGCCGTTACCGTCCAATTGATCAGTTGACGAACTTGGGGAGAAAACTGGGAAAGGTTGAAAATGTTATTCAAAGGTTTCTTCTGTGCTATCCTCAATGAGTTTTGCCTTTTTTTGACCTCCATTTCACCGCCCAAGTATCACATCTAGGTTTTTTTGATTAACGTAACTTGCTGCTCAAGGAAGCAAGTATGACGATTCCCACCGTTTAACTCTAATTATCCCCACCTCTTGATTGGGGATAAACAATCACCCACTCTAATGCATCTAGAGGCGCTGTCAACTCAATCACAGCTTCAGGGGCTGGACTTTTATCCAAGTTGACTGACTCCACCCGTCCTAACGGTAATCCAGCCGGAAACAGTTTGCTCACGGGTGATGTGGAAACTGCATCACCCCGACGTACATCGGGTACTTTGTCAAAAAACTGAAACACAGCCCGATTTGATCCTTGTCCTCGAATAAAACCCATGCTACGGCTACGGCTAATCACCGCCCCGACTCGGCTAGTAGCGTCACTGATTAGCAGTACGCGACTTGTATTCGGGGTCACATTGACAATCTGACCCACTAAACCGCCAGGTGCCATCACAATTGAATGCACCTTAATCCCATCTCGACTCCCTCGACCCAAAGTTACATGTTGCCACCAGTGACCCGCACTACGCCCGATAATGGGGGCAAGAATTCCTTGCTGTTCTTGGGTTTGAGAATACTCCAGCAGCTCTTTGAGTTTTTGGTTTTGGCTCTCAAGTTCAATCAGACGCTGTTGTAGTTCCAGAACTTTGGCATTTGTCAGACGCTCTTGTTGTGTCGGTTCTGATTGTAAGGGACGGGTCAATAACTGATAAGCCTCAAAGAGAGC
Source organism: Coleofasciculus sp. (assembly GCF_046539235.1). Lineage (GTDB taxonomy): Bacteria > Cyanobacteriota > Cyanobacteriia > Cyanobacteriales > Coleofasciculaceae > Coleofasciculus. Next base: position 9,348 of record NZ_JBKHHI010000147.1, on the reverse strand, counting down.
TGCACCCTGACTTTGGCGAACGAACCAAGCAAGGCTTAGAGTTAGTCCCCCCAGCACAACAGCGACTCCATGTTTGTCCCACCAACGACGCAATATATACATAACTTGTCCAGTATTCGTTCAGCTTCCGGCTGATGCGCCAGAGTTGCAATAGTGCAGTTGACTTCTCATGCAGCTTGTGAACCAACCAAGGTAGCTCTCTAAGAGATGATCAGCTTAGATATGGCGAGAAGAGCGCCCACTAAACACCCGTTCTAGTTGTTTGAAGTTCTCTAGAACACGACCTGTGCCTAAAACCACACAGCTTAGGGGATCAGCCGCTACATGAGTCACGATACCTGTTTCGTGACTAATCAACGTATCTAACCCTTTTAGTAAGGCACCACCACCAGCTAACATGATGCCTCGATCAATGATATCGGCAGCGAGTTCAGGTGGTGTCCGCTCTAAAGTCCGTTTTACCGCATCAACGATGACTGAAAGCGGTTCGGACATACTTTCGCGAATTTCGGGTCCCTTGATACTCACAGTTCGCGGTAAACCAGACAGCAAGTGTAAGCCGCGTACTTCCATGGAGAAATCATCGTCCTCATGAGTCGGGTAGGCTGAACCAATCTGAATTTTAATTTCTTCAGCCGTTCGCTCCCCAATCACCAGGTTATGCACTTTTTTCATATACTGGGTGATCGATTCACTCAGTTCATCACCAGCGACCCGTACCGATTCGCTCAAAACGGTACCTTGTAAACTGAGTACCGCGACTTCTGTTGTCCCACCACCGATATCAATAATCATATTACCGGTTGGCTCTGCCACTGGCAGCCCCGCACCGATGGCAGCAGCAACAGGTTCATCGATCAAGTACACATCTCTGGCACCGGCTTGAGATGCAGCTTCCATAACTGCCCGCCGTTCCACACCGGTTACACCACTGGGAATCCCAATCACAATCCGAGGTTGAACTAAAGTACGCCCTTCGTGAACTCGCCGGATAAAATGCTTGAGCATGAGTTCGGCGGTATCGAAGTCAGCAATCACACCATCGCGTAAAGGACGCAAGGCGACCACGTTACCTGGAGTTCTGCCCAACATTTTTTTGGCGTCCTCTCCCACCGCTAGTGGCACTTTTTCATCTTGGTCCATGGCGACGACAGAAGGCTCCTGGAGTACGATACCTTTGCCAGATACATATACTAAAGTATTAGCTGTACCTAAATCGATACCCATGTCCCGGGATAGGGAAAAGCGACTGAAAATACCCACTTGTTTATAAGCCCCCAAGGTCGAATGTTTCTATGTATAACAAACAATGTATCTGAACTGTAACCGAGGTGGATTCTATTACGTTTTTTTGGCTGAGTCTAGTGAAGTTGATAAAGTCATCGCTATTAATCTTTGAAAATTAAGCTGAAAGTATCATTCAGACGACAAAATTGCTGATCCGGAGAAAGTCAAGGTCACCAGCGAGCGTGAATCACGGCAATTGGCTTGCCTCCAGTAGGGCTTGAGGGATTGTGGAGGACTGTATAAATTCGCTAAACTGTTTGGCAATAAGTACAAGGGTACTAAAACAATGAGTCTCAATGTAGTTAATTTAGTTGGTCGGGTGGGCGCAGACCCCGATGTCCGGTATTTCGAGTCGGGCAGTGTTTTGTGTAAGTTAACACTGGCGGTGGATCGTCGTAGCCGCAACAGTGATAAGCCTGACTGGTTCAATCTAGAGATTTGGGGGAAGACAGCAGAAGTGGCGGCAAACTACGTGCGCAAGGGAAGTTTGATTGGGATTCAAGGGGCGCTGAAGATTGATCCGTTAACGACGCGGGATGGTCACAATTACCACAAGCCCATTATCAGGGTGGATCGCATGGATTTATTAGGCTCTAAACGAGATAATGATCCCAGCACCGTTGATCGCTACGGCGAGACAGAGTTCTAAAGGTTAGTAGCTAATTTGCAGGGTTACGGATGCCTGTACCTCTTGCTCACCACCAATAATTGGTGTCGGAGCATCTTGGGCAAAGGACTCCGCCCTGTTCATCAGTGGCATGGGTGGAGACGGTGGTGTGGCACCATTAATTTGAATGTTAACCACATCTTGACGGGTGAGGTTCAATGCATTTAACACCGCATCGGCTTGTTGTTGGGCATCTTGGGTGGCTTCTCGTAGCGCTTGTTTTTGAGCCGTGGCGATCGCACTTTCTGGGGCGGTAAAGCTAATGGAATCGATGCGGGTTGCACCAGCAGCAACGGCATCGTCCAGAAGCTTTCCCGCCTGTTCTGTGGGAATGCGGAAACTGACCTTGTTACTGGCAGAATACCCGATCAGGCGTCGCTGATTGTCCTCGTAGCTATAGACAGGGTTGAGTTGAATGCTGGTGGTTTGGAGTTGTTGGACATTACCTGATCGCAGTAACTCCACTACCGCCGCCGACTGACGTGCCACCTCTTGTTGCACCTCTTGCGCTGTTTTTCCTTGTACCTCAACCCCTAACTGCACTCGGGTCAAGGTGGTGGGAATTCGTTCTATCCCTTGTCCGGTAACCGTTAGGGTTCGTAGCATTCGCTCCTGCGCGATCGCGGGATTTATGCATCCGAGCATGACTAAACCCAAAACCCCAGCCATCACCTGTAACTTTTTTTGACTCAGGGAATGGGAGCTAGATAAACCTAGAGACATCATCGCATTGATTCTCCAAATATAGATTAAGCTTTCACTTTGACACCATAGAGCATTATCATTTCTGGGGTTACAGTTTTTGTAACCCTTTGGTTTGATCCGGAGCATTCAAAGAGATAACTTTCTCTCCCCCAGCTCCCAGACGTGCCATGGCACGTCTCTACATCCTCTGCCTGTTCCCCGTTCCCTGTTCCCTGTAGAATGGAATCCATGCTTTTTTCTCAACCTATAGCGGATGCAATTACCTGGGCGAGTTCCCTAACTCCCCCCGCTGGCTTTCCCTGGCTATCTGCCCACCACTCTCTGATCGCCGCAGCCAGTGAAGCCACCACCAGCGAAGCCGAAAATAGTTCATTAATCTTCGCTGGCGTATTGCTGAGTTTAGTCGTCATTTACTTCGCTAGCAAATTAGGTGGCGAACTTTGTGCGCGGATTAACTTGCCACCTGTACTGGGGGAACTCGTCGGTGGGGTAGTTGTGGGAGTCTCAGCGCTGCATCTGTTGGTCTTTCCCGAAGCGGGAGCAGATGCGGCTAGCTCAATGATTGTCAGCTTCCTGGAGCGCACAGGGGGCTTAAATCCAATGGCGGCTGAGTCGGTGTTTGACACTCAGAGTGAGGTGATCTCGGTTTTAGCCGAACTGGGTGTGGTGATTCTTCTATTTGAAATTGGACTGGAATCGGATTTGCAAGAACTGATCCGAGTCGGTCCACAAGCGGCTGTTGTGGCAATTGTTGGGGTGATTGCCCCCTTTGCCGCCGGAACCGTTGGGTTAACCTATTTGTTCGATGTTCCAGCCGTCCCAGCAATTTTTGCCGGGGCGGCGCTAACCGCTACCAGTATTGGGATTACCGCCAAAGTCTTAGCCGAAATCGGCAGTCTCAGTTCTAAAGAAGGTCAAATTATCATTGGTGCCGCGGTTTTAGATGACGTTTTAGGCATCATCGTGCTAGCCGTGGTAGCGAGTTTAGCCAAAACCGGGGAAATCGCGATCGCGAATGTTATTTATCTAATCATCAGTGCGGGTGTCTTTTTAGTTGGTGCGATTTTAGTGGGACGTTTTCTTGGTCCCTACTTTGTCGCATTGGTGGATGAAATGAAGACAAGGGGTCAGGTATTACTCACCGCCCTGATTTTTGCCGCGATTCTGTCTTATATTGCCGCAGCGATTCAACTTGAAGCTATTTTAGGCGCATTTGCCGCGGGCTTAATTTTGGCAGAAACGGATAAACGGGGCGAATTAGAGGAACAGGTGTTACCTGTGGCGGATGTCCTCACCCCAATTTTCTTTGTGGTGGTTGGTGCCAAAACCGATTTAAGTGTCCTTAATCCAGCGGTTCCCAGCAATCGGGAAGGGTTGATTTTGGCAGTGTTCCTGATCGTGGTGGCGATTATCGGTAAGGTAGTCACAGGCTTTACCGTCTTTGGTCAACCGGGTATTAATCGTTTGGCAATTGGTGTGGGGATGATTCCCCGAGGCGAAGTGGGACTGGTTTTTGCTGGCGTCGGTTCAGCTAGTGGGGCGCTTTCCTCGGCAACTGAGGCAGCGATTATCATGATGGTGATTATAACTACCTTTGTGGCTCCTCCCTTATTACGATTAGTCTTAAAAGAACCCGAAACTGTCCCTGGCTCAGAGCCAGTGGAAACCCTGTCAGATTCTCAACCAGAATGATGGCAGATTTTTTGAACAGAGAACAGTAGAGCATTGTGATCCTAATGTTGGATTAGAAAAAACCCATGTATACTATTTTTTTTGAAACTTAAATTCGTTACTCTACGTCCCTGAAAGCGGACTGTATATAACAGCTAATCAACTCAACTACTTTGGGTGAGTCACATTGGCTTAAGCCAGGGTGGAAACCAAAGCGAGCAGTTGGACTTCGGGATATAGGGTGAACCCGCTCAACCTGACTGAGTTCGGTTTGGAACTCAACAACTGCCTTTTGTGAAAAGCCACCCAGCCAAATGCTGTATGCAGCACCGAGCTTTAAGTTAGGAGCAATAATTGTGAGATTTCGCTGGCTACTGCTACTCTCCAGCTTTTTGAGTGTTTTTCTCTATACATCCACAGCCGAAGCGCGTCAACTGCTGTTTTGGCGGTTTGACCGCGCTCAAAACCAGTTGGTTTTTACCACCGATGAGGGAGTTCAGCCGAGGGCGCAACTAATTGCGAATCCGACTCGGCTAGTCATTGATTTACCCGGAACTCGACTGGGACGCCCGACGGTGAATCAACAAGTGGGCGGTGCGATTCAAGAAATCCGAGTCGGACAATTTGAAAACCAAACCACTCGGATTGTGGTGGAATTAGCCCCAGGTTATACCCTAGACCCCCAACAGGTACAATTTAGAGGACTATCGCCGACGCAGTGGACGGTTAATATCCCTGATCCACAACGGATATCAAGTTTACCCAGTCCGCCTCCCCCAGTCCGAACAGTTAACCCTGAGCGAAGTCGAAGGGTCCCCGATCGCCAATCTCCTCAACGGAGTTCACCCCCAACGGTGACGGTGGAAACATCGGCGACACAAGTGGATAGTTTCCAGGTGACTCGGAATGGATTTTTTATCCATACCGATGGTGGAAAACCGGATCAGATCAAGGTGAATCGAAGTCGCGATCGCCGCCAGATTGAGATTGAGGTAGAGGGGTTAAACCTCTCCCGCCGTCTGGTTGAGCAAACGTTGGACGTGAATCGCTACGGCGTTAGCCAAATCCAATTCCAAAAGCTGAAAGATTCACCCCCCTTGACTCGAATCACCTTAAATGTGAACCGAGATAGTCCCGATTGGCAGGCATTATACAGCGATGTCGGCGGGCTGGTGATTATCCCCAGAGGCACCTCAGCATCCAGTTTAGAGAGTCGTTCTAATGCTTCGGGTAATGTCTTAGTCTCTTATCCTTCGCGATCGCAAACCTCGAATCGACAAGTTAGCATTAATCAACAAGCAACAATTCAGTCGGTTGAACTGGGAAACAATCAGACTCAACTATTGATTCAAGCCGATCGCAATATCCAAGCCACCAGTCGTTGGGACGCGACTGAGAGGGCGTACCGGATTACGATCCCTAATGCCCAATTAGCCGATCAAGTTAAAGGACCTCAACTGACTGCCAATAGTCCTCTATCACGGGTATTGCTGCGCCAGCAAGACTCTAACACCGTGGTGATTTTGGTGCAGCCGAGTCCCGGAACTCAGATTGGTAGCCTCAATCAAATTAGCGATCGCTTATTGGCGCTACCGATACAAACCCAACGATCCACATTACCGCCCCGTGAATCGATTCCAGTACCGCCGCCAAGTCCATCCCCCGCACCCCCAACTTCATTTCCCACGGTTCCCAATAGTCGAATTGTGGTGATGGTTGATCCGGGACATGGCGGTAAAGATCCCGGCGCTGTGGGTATTGGCGGATTACGGGAAAAGGATGTTATTTTACCCATTGCCCAAGAAGTGGCAGCATTATTAGAAAAGCAGGGTGTGCAAGCCGTATTAACCCGCAATAGTGATTATTTCGTGGATTTAGCGCCCCGTGTCACCATGGCAGAGCGAGTCAATGCTAATCTATTTGTCAGCATTCATGCCAATGCCATCAGTCTCAGCCGCCCGGATGTGAATGGATTGGAAACCTATTATTTCTCCAGTGGGCAACGACTTGCCCAGACGATTCACAATAACATTTTACAGACGGTTCCCATACAGGATCGGGGGGTGCGACGCGCCCGGTTTTATGTACTCAGAAAAACCTCAATGCCAGCAGTGTTGGTGGAAGTGGGGTTTGTCACTGGTCGAGATGATTCGGTAAAACTCAATGATCCAAATCACCGTAGCCAAACGGCACAGGCGATCGCTCGTGGTATCCTTCAGTACATTCAGCAGAATTTTTAACACGAGTGTTATCGGGGTTCTCAATAGTCCCCTTTACCAAGTGGGAAAATTCTTTGACAAATGACGAATGACGAATGACGAATGACGAATGACGAATGACAAATGACCCGATTTTGACCTCAAGGGAAGAAGCACAACACCGTCGTATTGGTGTATTCGACAGTGGTGTTGGCGGACTTACCGTTCTCAGGGAACTCTACCGCCAACTTCCCCATGAATCGATTCTTTACTTTGCCGATACCGCCCGACTTCCCTATGGAACCCGTTCAGCCAGGGAAATCGTCCAGTTTGGTCACGAGATTCTCACTTGGATGGTTGAGCAAGATGTAAAAATGGTGGTTCTGGCTTGTAACACCAGTGACGCCTTAGCCCTAGACAGCTTACGGCGCGATTTTCAACTGCCGATTCTGGGATTGATTCTGCCCGGATCTCGCGCCGCTGTCCAAGTAGGGCGTCGGATTGGCGTGATTGCTACACCCGCGACTGCGGCGAGTAATGCCTATCGACGCGCTTTATTGGAAGTGGAACCCACGGTTCAGGTTTGGCAAGTCAGTTGTCCAGAGTTTGTCCCTTTAGTGGAGCAAAATCGGTTATATGAACCCTATACCTCGGAAGTGGCGTCCCAGTATTTGACGCCATTACTCCAGCAGCGAATTGATACGTTGATTTATGGGTGTACTCATTATCCCTTGTTGGCGCCAGTATTGCGACAAATTTTACCTGCATCTGTACAATTAATTGATCCGGCTGAACATCTGGTGGCGGCGGCGGCGCAAGAACTTGATTTAATGGGATTAAAAAATAGTTCACCACCGCTACCGACGCGATTTTGTGTCAGTGGTTGTCCGCAGCAGTTTGCGAAGTTATCGGTACAGTGGTTGGGGTGTACTCCAGTTGTGGAAAAAACCTATTTACCAGACGTATCGCCTGTATCTATGTCTGTTGAAGCGGTGGATTAAGCTGTCATGCATTTAAATTGGGTATTAGTAGCGAGCAAGATGCAAAGCCTGCGGCATGGCTTCGCTAAACGCACTACAAGGCTTTCGCCGTTATTGATATTAAGGTTTAAATGCCGAACAGCTTAGAATTGTAGGGGCGCACCGATGTGCGCCCGGTTTAACGTCAAATCTATTCCACCATTTTAGCTGGGTCAAAAGAAGGTATAAGTTCATTGTAGGGGCGGGTTTAGCCGTTTAATTGAATTATCTAGGAATAAGTTCCCAACAAAACCCGCCCTTGATCAACAAAGAAGGTTACTTCTCGACAATCTGCAACGAAAAAGATTCTATCATTAACCGTTAATCCAGGGCGGGTTTTGTTGATAGGTTATCGGTAAATGACCAAATTAAATCCCTAAACCCGCCCCTACAAGTGAATGATTATTTACAGAGCTTTGCGCTGTAACGGTTAGCGGCGGCTTGAATAGCGTTTCGGTGTTTTTCCACTAATTCGGGGGGTGAGATAAATTGGCTGCATCCAATATGACGGTAAACCCAACGGCAGAATTCCGGGAGTGAACGACGGGGCAGTTTGATACTATAGTCGATGTACTCTTGTCCATCTTGGTATTTTTTGGATGTAATTTTTTGGTTGTTATGGCGACATTCGCCTTCTCGGATAAATTGAGTGCATGGGGGGAAGAATCGCACGGTGATCCGTTCAAATGATTCCTGGTTTTTTCGCTCGTTGTATTGTTCCTCTGGGGTTCCCAGATTTATTCCCCATCCGGTTTTAAAGAGTTTCTGGGCGAGTTTGAGACTCTCGAATTGGGCGTTTTGTCCTCGTCCTGGGGAATGAAGGATTTTACAGTAATTTTTTAACCGATCAAGTCGTTCGACTTCTAGGTGCTGGATTTCGTCGGGTTGGTATAAATTCGGATTGCTGGCGGTTTCGTAAAGTAAATACCAAGCAATGTCATGATAGAACAATTGTAGGGGGTAAATCTGTAAGTATCCGATGTTGTTGTGGTACGGTTCTCGGAGGCGATAAAGTTCGATTAATTGACCTGTGGCGATCGCGTCCTCAATCCTGTCTAAGCAGTGAAACAAGGTGTGGCGAGTTGTGCCTTTTTCCGCCATGACTTCGGGGTCAGTTTGGATAATCGGGCGATTCATATAGGCGCGGACAGGATAGGATATATCGGTGTTTCCGTCTAGTTCTAATCCTCGTAGTCGTTTTTCTAGGGTGTAGTAGATCTTGCGGATTTGGGGATCACCTTGATACATGGCTTGGGAGTGGAGGGCGTTGAAGGCGACTTTGAGTTCGTCTATGACCAAATCATATCTCCTTCCACGTTATAGGTGGGCTGTTCATACTCATTTCGACCAAACGTCCCTAACTGTAACTCCCCCGTTTGAAACCCTAATTTTAAGAGTCCCACGCTTCCCTTTCCTTCCACGCCACCAAACAATTGTTCCACCAATGCTTCCGCTGTTTTGGCATTGGTTAAGCCCCCAAATAGGCGTAACGCATGACCCCGTAAACTGGCGCGAAAGATATTCGGACGAAATTCTCCCGTACCATCAATTAACTTAGCGGCTTGTCCTTGTCCCTTAACCCGAACCTGATATAAAATTGAACGTGAATCCGTCTCAACCTGCCCATATCCGGCACTGACTCGGGTTCCTAAACCCGTCGCGATCGCGTCGTGCCAAATCTGCCAAATTTCTTGCCATTGTTGGGTCGATAAAGGTTTACTACTAGATATACCAAATCGTAAGGTCGGTTGCACCAGCGAGACTAACGCATAAGCACTTTCTCCGCTTAATTGATTCTTCC
>NZ_JBKHHI010000146.1:0-14174 GCF_046539235.1 Coleofasciculus sp. | reverse complement strand
TCCTTGTCCTCCTTGTCTTGTCCCCACCCTCAAGTAAAAAACCTACACCTGTCAGTTCCCCCCAACCCCCCTTCCCCCTGCGAGGGGGGAGGACAGAAGATGCTTCGCTTTTGTTGCATGGGGGAGGACAGGAAGTTAAATTTGTTATCTTAATATACAACAGAAAATTTTTGTTCACCCCATAACACCTGGGAAGTTAGCCTGTGAGTAACTTCAACGATTTAATCGAAATCTCTGGTTGTGACATTGGCAGATCGCGCCACGAATATATTAGATCTGCTGGACAGTTATGAGATCGGCGATCGCCCGATAATTTTCATCACTCATAGCATGGTGCGGAATGCTAGGGATTATGGTGGGTGGAGTGCGATCGCATCTCAGACGAGGGGGATTGTGTTCCTATCGACGCCTCATTCCGGTTCAGATATGGCGAGTTGGATTAAGCATATCGGTGGAATTCTGCAAACCACTGTCTCAGTTGAGGAATTAGAGGCGAATCATTCGCGTTTGCGGGAGTTAAACCTTTTGTACCGCAATGATGAGCAGTTTAGCCAAATCCCGATGCTAGTGTACTGCGAAAATCTACCGACCAAAGGGATTTTAGTCGTGAATCAAACCAGTGCTGATCCGGGGATTAAGGGTGTATTTCCTGTGTTTGTGGATTTTGACCATATCTCTATCTGTAAAGTAGAGGATAGAAAAAGTCGGATTTACCGCAAAGTTAAGCGATTTATAGATAAGAATTTAGCTACACCGTTACCGCCGATCACTCAGAAAGAAAAAGACGCGATCGCACTTGCTCCTGAGACACACTCTAAAGAATCGCTACCTTGACTGAAGTCGCCCGAATCGGAACGGGCAAAGTTAAATCCGCCTGATAAGAATCAACCCCAATTGTCTCTAACTGGACAAGAGTATCGCAATCGCCAGATTTTACTCACAAAAGTCAAGAACTTTTGGATTAAAGGAGTTCTAGAAAAATCCCTTCACAATCAAGTGCCAATTGAGTTGGGGTTAGAGGAACGCCCCGATGCAGTTGCTAATCCTTGGAGTGTTATTTTAGACACTGGAGACTCCTCATCTCAACCCCTCCCCGATGGGACTTAGCAGCGCTAAAGCGCTTACTACAAACTACGGTATAGGGTTTTAGCGCTCCCAAAATGCTTATTTCAGTACTATTGAACCTAAAGCACATAAGCTGTTCGGCATTGAAACCTAATGAATGATTTTCCAGGCTGGGCATTTTTTATCTTTTTTATCTTAATGTGGTGCAGCATTTCGCTGATCCTATCCTATATCAGTGGTTGTTCAGTTATCGGTCATTAGGGCGGGTTTTGTTGTTCAGTTATCGGTCATTAGGGCGGGTTTTGTTGTTCATTTATCGGTCATTAGGGCGGGTTTTGTTGTTCATTTATCGGTGGGGAGGGCGGGTTTTGTTGTTCATTTATCGGTGAATATCTGAATTTAGTCCCTAAACCCGCCCCTACAGATTCCCTAAACCCGCCCCTACAAATTCCCTAAACCCGCCCCTACAGATTCCCTAAACCCGCCCCTACCATCAGGGTTTTGTTTATGGGTTATTCGTGATAAACTTACCCTATAGCGACTCCAGCTTGACTATCTCTTTGTAATCCAGTCCGCGTAGGCGGGCTTGGTTGGTGTAGCTGCGAATTCCTCCTCGCCAGAGCAATTTATTAATTAAAACTATGGTGCAAAATTCCCATCTTTCACTGGTGCAAATTCAAGACATTTATCCTTCCTTACATTCCCACATCACGCTTTATATGTTGGAGAATTTTGGGGCAACAGTTAAACTTTTGAGTTGCCATCCGCCTCAAGACCTAATTGTACAAATCTGGACGAATGCTTTAACCAAATTCAATAGTGAAGGGGATTGGCATGGTATCAATTTAACCTATACTCCCGAAGAATCCCAGCAAGTCTCTGTCTTTCAAGGGTCATTTATGCCAACGGCTCCAGGGGATTTTCAATTTACCTATCGATTTCGCCTGAAAAATGACGAAAATACATGGCAATGGGCAGGACAATTTCAGGAAAATGGTTACCTTAAAGTAGAACTACCTTCTCCAGACAGGCAATGGACACAAGGACCCAATTTTGTCGAGGTTTTCCCTAATATCTATGTCGGCAATTTTATCGCCGCATCCCAAGCGGCATCCCTAGGTATCGATGCTGTGCTGAATTTAGGGGAGGAACTGACCTTAATGTTTCCCGAATCTTCTCCTATTGCTTATAGAAAAATGGGGACTTTAGACGGCGCATCGAATCCGATTGCCGATGAATTGTTGTTAGCCGCTGTTCAGTGGATTGATGAACAAGTGCAGCAAGGCAAAAAGAAAATATTACTAAACTGTCGCGCTGGAATTGGTCGCAGTGGTTCCGTAGGTGTTGCTTATTGTTTCTGGAAAAATCCCCAGTGGACTTATCAACAAACTTTAGACTACATTTGGAGTAAAAAGCCCAATATTTATCCCCACTCTCAATTGCAAGATAGCTTAGAACGTCTCTTTCCTCGGTCAACGTCAAGGTAAGCGAAAAAACCTGCCCTGACCCCAACCGCTAATTTGTATAATTCAGTTGGTGTGGTTTTTAGGTGAGTTGGTCGAGTTGCGTTAGTTCTCTTCGACGTAATTTGTTTAGGGTTAAGGTTCCCTGACTACGAACGGTGCGATCTCCTGAATTCACCTTCACCAAATAGAGCTTAAATTCAGAATGAATCCGGGTAAAACCGATTCTCCTGAGAGAGTAGCCGGAGCCTCTAAAACTTCAACAGCTTGCTGATGACGATAAATTTCCACTCGTCTCATTCCTGGCGCAATTAACCAACCCAAACGAGCGCCATTCTCGATATATTCCTTCATTTTATCTTGCGTGTCTTTTAACCTATCCGAAGGAGACATCAATTCCACAACAAAATCAGGGCAAATCGGCGGAAACTTGGTGCGTTGTTCAGGAGAGAGAGCCTCCCACCGTTCTTGTACCACCCAAGCCAAATCTGGAGAACGATTACCACCATTGGGGAGTTTAAAGCAGGTGGAGGAGTCAAACCCAACTCCTAATCGAGTTTGGCGATTCCATATCGCTAAATCAGCACCAAACTCAAAATTTTGATTTCCGGTTTCTCCGCCAGTTGGAGGCATAATAATTAATTCTCCTTGGGCATTGCGTTCAAATTTAAGATCTGGATTTGCCCGACACAACTGATAAAATTGGTCGTCAGTTAGCTGAATGATTGGGTTAAAGTCTATCGTATAAGCGGTCATTGTCGTTTTACCTATTTAACTCCAATTAATTTTTGGTGCGTCACCTGTCCGTGTTAGGGTCAGAACACGCAAACATCTGGGGAACTGACTGGACAAGTTTGCTGTGGTATGGGATTGTCTCTGAGGTCAAGCAAAGTCAGATTGGTAAGTCCAGATAGAGACCTGACATCTGTTATTTGGTTCTGGATGAGACCAAGCCTCCTCAGATTGGTAAGTCCAGATAGAGGAGTGATATCTATTATTTTGTTACTGCTGAGGTCAAGCCCAGTCAGGTTGGTAAGTCCAGATAGAGGACTGATATCTGTTATTTGGTTACTGCTGAGGTTAAGCCTCCTCAGATTGGTAAGTCCAGATAGAGCACTGACATCTGTTATTTGGTTATAGTGGAGATAAAGCACAGTCAGATTAGTAAGTCCAGATAGAGGACTGACATCTGTTATTTTGTTATCGTAGAGGAAAAGTTCAGTGCGACTTGATAGGTTTTCATCAGCTTGTTTACAATCACTCGTACCAGCTTCTTCTAACAACACTTCCACTGTTTTCCTTGCCTCAGCTGATAAACTGGTTTTGTTCAGACACCACTCTTTAAAAGAACTCCCCAAGCTAGGGTTAGCTGCTTGAGCCACCTCCCATCCTAATATCCACGTACTAATCGTTAGAGCAATTACAGCAGTTTTATCCATTTCCTTTCTATCCTTCAAAGATATAGCTATCCTATTTTAGTGCTGACAGGTGAAAATCTTAAAACCCAGGTATATCAAAGAACACAGTTTAAAAAATTGCCACAACCCTTTAATACCAATCCTACCCCGATGATGGTAAAGTGCGATCGCACAATTTTCTGGTATACTTTTCGTCATGGGGAGATGTGCCTGCATATAGCCTATCTATGAAGCCTTTCAGACCAAAACAGTAGACAGCGCAATCACAGATAAGGTAGTTATAACCCTAAGCAATAGCGAGTCGTTGCTTCAACCCTTGCCATAACTTCTTCAGAAAGTAAACCCGCAGGTTGTTTAGTAAAGCGTTTGGAATCCAGGGAGCGAATTTGGAAACATAAGAACACCGTTTCCATGGGCAAACCACTCTCGGCTGGAGAAACCCGCACGTTCGTTGGGTAATCGCGCTGGATATTTTCTCCTTTCGTTCCGACAATAACCGTTACCACTAGCGGTAAACGATTAATGGCATCAATTGAAAGGACAAGCACAGGACGTTTTCCGGCTTGTTCTCTCCCTTGAACTGGGTTGAGATTAACAAAATAAATTTCGCCGCGTTGAATGCTCACGATTCAGTTAATCCATCCATTTCAGTTACGGCAAATTCCTGCTCAATTGCCTTTAGTTCGCCCTGAATCTCTGGGTCATTTGCCATCATTACCAGTTGCTGTTCAACCGTTTTCCCCTGGCTGTCACGATGGTTAAGGGTGCGAGATAGTCTCAAATTGTGAATAATTCTTTCCATTAACCACAGTTGCTCTTCATCTGATAAGCAACTAACCATTTGTTCAATCTGGTACAAGGTGGGAGGGTTCATGATCTAAGATTCTACGGATTGAGTGTCTCTAAGGTCTAGCTTATCATTTGGATCTGCGGAAAAGGTTCAGGCGATCGCATATCGCATAATCTGCCTGTTGATTTTATTTCCTCTGAATTTGACAATTTAACCCAAATATGAGTTAACTTGTAGGGGCGGGTTTGACTGTTATCTTGTGGCGAGAAACTTCTCAATTCAATAAACCCGCCCCGCACCCAACCGTTAACTGGTAGAATCCAGGTGGTGTGAGTTTTAGGTGAGTTGGTCGAGTTCCGTTAATTCTCTTCGACGTAACTTGTTTAAGGCTAAGGTTCCTTTACTACGAACGAAGAACGGCTCACTCCCCGGTAATTCTAACAAACCTTTAATGCCAATCCTGCCCGGATTGCGGTAAAGTTATTAAGAAGTCGGCATATCATTTAGACTGTTCATGAGCGGATATTCCCACGCATCTACTCCCGAATCCAACGGTGCTACCGACGTTCGCGCTACCGAGAAGGCGAAGCAGGTGGCGGCGGAAAATATGGATCATCGGACGGTAGACCGCCAACAGTTAACGCCGATGATGCAGCATTTTGCGGAACTGAAAGACCAGTATCCCAATGCGGTACTGCTGTATCGAGTTGGTGATTTCTATGAAACCTTCTTCCAAGATGCGCGGCGAGTGGCTGAAGAATTGGAATTAGTCCTCACCAGTAAGGAGGCGGGGAAAGGGGTGGGACGAGTTCCGATGACGGGTGTCCCCCATCACTCGATTGAACGCCACGCCACTCAGTTAGTGGAAAAAGGTTATGCGATTGTTATTTGTGATCAAGTAGAAGACGCATCCGTCGCCGCCAAAGAAGGGCGTCAGGTGAAACGGGAAATCACGCGGATTCTTACCCCCGGTACGTTAACCGAAGCCGGGATGCTGAATGCTAAACGCAATAACTTCCTGGCGGCGGTGGTAATAGCCGGGAATCATTGGGGATTGGCGTATGCGGATATTTCCACGGGGGAATTTTTCACCACTCAAGCCACGGATTTAGAGTTACTGGTACAGGAATTGTTGCGCTTGCACCCGTCAGAAGTGCTGATTCCCACCAACGCCCCGGATTTAGGGAGTATGTTGCGTCCAGGGGAACGTTCAGAGTCATTACCGGATTGGTTCCCTAGTTCCTTTTGTTATAGCCTGCGTCCGCAAACCCCCTTCCGTTCCTCAGAAGCTAGACAACGACTCTTGGAACGATTTAAAGTGCGATCGCTAGAAGGGATGGGTTGTGAACATTTGCCTCTGGGAGTTAGGGCGGCGGGGGGATTGCTGGAATATTTAGAGGAAACTCAAAAGGAAAATTATGTCGCCCTGCAACATTTACGCACCTATACTTTAGCCGATTATCTGATTCTAGATCACCAAAGTCGCCGTAATTTAGAAATTACTACCACGGTGCGGGATAATACGTTTCATGGTTCCCTTCTCTGGGCATTGGATCAAACCAGTACCTCCATGGGGGGACGGGCATTACGCCGTTGGTTATTGCAACCTCTGTTAGATATTAAAGGAATTCGGGCGCGACAGGATACGATTCAGGAGTTGACGGAAAATACTGGATTACGGGAAGATTTACGTCAGTTATTACGGGGAATTTATGATTTAGAACGGTTAACGGGGCGGGCAAGTTCCGGAACGGCAAATGCGCGGGATTTGGTGGCGTTAGCGGATTCGCTGTTAAAGTTACCCGACTTGGCAGAACTGGCGGCGTATGGGGGTTCCCCTTATCTGAAAGCATTGCAAACGTTTCCCCCGGAATTAGAACAGTTAGGACAAAGCATTCGCGCCCATCTGGTGGAATCGCCGCCCTTACAGATAAAGGAAGGCAATTTAATTCGTCCTGGGGTGAATGACCAACTAGATGAAATGCGTCGCATGGCACAAGAGGATCAGCAGTGGATTGCTAACTTAGAAGTCACCGAACGCGATCGCACAGGAATTACCAATTTAAAAGTAGGATACAACAAAACCTTCGGCTATTATATCAGTCTGCCTCGCTCTAAAGCCGACCAAGTTCCCGATGAGTACATCCGCAAGCAAACCCTAACCAACGAAGAACGCTACATTACTCCTGACTTAAAAGAACGCGAAACCAGGATTCTCACCGCACGGGATGATTTAAACCGCTTAGAATACGAGATTTTTGTCGGATTACGCACCCAAGTCGGGAATTATGCCCAGTTAATTCGCAACCTCTCTCGTGCGGTGGCGGCGATTGATGTTTTGTCGGGTTTAGCAGAAATTGCTGTACGCCAGGGCTATTGTCGTCCCACAATGTTAGAGGGGCGAGAGATTACGATTATCGATGGACGCCATCCCGTGGTGGAAAAGTCTCTCCCGGTGGGATTCTTTGTCCCTAATTCGGCGTATTTGGGATGGGAGGAGTCCACGTCATCATCTGCGGAAAAGACCAAGACAGAGAATCATCAACGTCCCGATTTAATTATCCTCACTGGACCCAATGCCAGTGGTAAAAGTTGCTATTTACGCCAAGTGGGATTAATTCAAATTATGGCGCAGACAGGGAGTTTTGTGCCAGCGACATCGGCGACATTGGGAATCTGCGATCGCATTTTTACTCGGGTTGGCGCGGTTGATGATTTAGCCACGGGTCAATCCACGTTTATGGTGGAGATGAATGAAACGGCAAATATTTTGAATCATGCCACCAATAAGTCCCTGGTTTTATTAGATGAAATTGGCAGAGGAACCGCCACGTTTGATGGGTTATCCATTGCTTGGGCGGTGGCGGAATATCTATCCCTGGAAATTCAAGCACGGACTATTTTTGCTACCCATTATCATGAATTGAACGAATTGGCATCTATTTTAGAGAATGTTGCCAACTATCAGGTTACGGTGAAGGAATTGCCCGATGAAATTATCTTTTTACACCAAGTTCAACCGGGCGGGGCGGATAAATCTTATGGGATTGAAGCGGGGCGTCTGGCGGGTTTACCCCCGGCGGTAATTCAACGGGCAAAGCAGGTGATGGGGCAAATTGAAAAGCACAGTAAAATTGCCATGGGATTGCGGAAAGGTATTGGTAAAAAAGCCAAAGATACCGAAACGATTACGCCAGACACATCGGTACAGCAGTTAGATATTTTTGCCGATTGATAATACAACTATGGCAAAATCCTACTTTTGATAGAAGGTTACGCCATGCCTAAGATAGATGAAGCGTTCAACAGTAGCAGTTAAATTGTTTATGTAGAAAACGTGAATCAAAGGCAATCGGGTTCTTGACTTAGCAGTATCTATATATTTTCTGCTGTTGCTGAGTGGGAAATTTCTAGCAGTATCTATATATTTTCTGCTGTTGCTGAGTGGGAAATTTCCTTGCCTGAGTATTCAAATAAATAATTTTAGTTTTGGTTGTCAACCAGTCGCCCATAGATAATTTTAACAGAGGTTTTCATGAACAAACAGCATCAGAGCCATCTCAAAAATGCCGGACTATTAGGAGCAATATTTGGCGGTGTTTTAATTAGCCTGCCAGCAACGATTCTAGAAGCATCAGCCGTACCTGTTTCCACTGTAGCTCAAATTAATCCTTGTCCGGGAATCTACTACGAAGAACCCTACAATAGCACGCTCATGGTTCCGCCAGGATGTCCACCGAATCAGGCGACACGGATGGGTCGAGGTGGTCAAATGCCTAGTAGACCAATGACTCCTGTCATCTCTCCAGCAAATGTGCCTCAAGCCCCTCTACCTGAGGTACGTAGTGAAGCAGTTGCTCAAATTACTCCCCAAAACGGTACTGTTGATGTGCGACTGAAAAATAATACTAATGCTGTCGTTTCTTATCAAGCTGTCGGACATACGGATCGTCGATATTTGCAAGGTGGAGCAGAAATTCTCCTGCAAAACTTGCCCACGCCGATTACGATAACCGCTGTTCGTCAGGATGATGGCTTAATTCAGATGATGCCCATGTCTGCTGATGAAACTGGGCAATTGGAGGTTACTTTTGCAGAAGAAACCATGTTAGACAGTAACCAAGGGGTTCTGAGAATTCAAGAAGATGGTCAAGTCTTTGTGGATTAGAGAAGTTGACGCCATACTCCTCGTACTGCTAAGCCTGTATTTAAGGTTGACATATCCCCCCAAACCCCCATTCAAAAGGGGGGCTTACTTTATTCAAGAAGATGGTCAAGTCTTTGTGGATTGTTGACAACCAATGGCATTGCTGTGTCCCTACAAGACTCCTTTCACCTCTGGCGCTGTTGCTACTTGATAAACTAGCGTGACTTGACGTTGAGAGTAGGGCGCGAGGGTCAATTTCCAGGTACAAAATCCATTATCATCTGGTTGAACTCCATCGGTAGTCTTTTTCGTCAAAACCTTTACCTTGACTTGCTCTATTTCTGCTACTGGAACCCGTTCTGTTATGGTAATCTCTCTCGATTCAGCACCAATATTAGAGAGAAATAATTGGGTTTGCGTAATCACTCGTTTCCACTGGGTTAGATGGTCTTTTTCTTGTTTTTTCGTTTGGCTACGCTGCACCCGCATGGCTTCATCAGACCCCCATCCTAAGGCAAATTTTTCTCCGGGGGCGATGAATCCAATGGCAGTTTTGCCGACAAATTCGGAAGCACGTACTAAGTCTATAGGTCCAGCGAGAATGGGACAGGTTGATGAATTAATTTGTTGGCTTTTGAGGACAACCTGACAGGAGAGTTCTGGCATTAAGATATACTCAATCTCAGCCTTAGACTCAAAGGAGAAAATTGGCACCCGATAGGGACGACCATCAGAAGGAATTGTGGCTTTTTGGTTAGGGCGAAGCGTCCGGACTTCGCCGCCATCATCAACACCAGGTAGGTTTACTGAATTGGTCGTTTCTCTCTGAGGAACTGTTCCACCTGCACCCAGTCCAGTGGTTTGAATTTGCTGATTTCGAGTTTCAACAATAATTTGTTTGGATTTTTCTTTGACATTTAATTCGTCATCACTTAAAAGAGGCGGTTCAGTCCCCAGAGACGTGCGGGCGGTGGAAAAGACTAAATCAACATTTGTCCAGTCTTCTCCTGTATTTTGCCAGACACACCCATCCATCCGAAAGGATAGGGTAGCTGGTGATGAAGACGCATTAGTGGGGACTAGCAAACGGGCTTGATGCCAAGGACGCCATAAGGCATTGGGAACGACGTAATCGAAGGTAATTTCATAGTCTCCGGCTTCAGAAATCATTAAATCAGATTCAATGTTGGCGGTGTAAATTGTATCTGGACGGGATAGGGCTTCCAGGTGAGTGGTTATGTCATCAATTTGCCGTCTGAGTTGTGCTTGATGTTCACCGCTGCTTAAAATTTCTGTCCGTAATTCACGGAGTTGTTTAAACAGGGTTTGCAATTGTTCCCGCCAGGTTTTGGGATCAATTTGTCCCCAAACGGCATCAATGGGTAATTCTTGTAAGGCTTTGGTTAAGATGGTATTGACTTGTTTAAAGCAATACTTCTGATGGTGAGAGTCTTCTGAAACTATGGCGAGGTGATGCTGGTGCGATCGCAACTCGTTATACAATGGTTGAATGTCTTTGGGTCGTTCTTCGTCTTTGACGATTATCTGGCGACGAACACGGACATCATTAATTCTGGCATTATCATAGTTTTCTGCAAATTCTGCCCGCAGGGATTTATCGGAAAGCACTGGGGCAACATTTTCTACGGTGATGCGCCATAATCCTGATGTTAGGTTGGTTTTCCCCCGGCGTTGCACTAAGGCGCGGTCTTCGAGTAGGGTAACGAGGGTAACGGGTGCGTCAAGAGTTAAGAATTGAATGTCTTGGTGCGGTGTAATTGATGGCATAATTGACCTCGGTAAATTGTAGAGTAGTTTGTAGTAAGCACTTTAGTGCTATTACGCCTAGCTAGAGAGGGCTGAAGTTCCCTCACTACGAACGAACTATTCCCGTCGATTCCCACCGATTAATTCGCTATCGGCGTAGGTTTTAATGGTGTACTGTGCTGATAATTTTGCTTGTTGTTGACCGGGTATTTTTATCCGCCAGCGATATCCGCCTTGAATGGGTTTTCCTCGTTCTTCTTGTTCGTATTTTTGCCATTGAGGGGAAACTTTACCAATTTCTACATCAACTTTTTCTCCTTCCTGGGGGATGGGGATACGTTCTCGGATCTCAATCCGTGCTTCGTTGGCTAAACGATTAGCAATGTCAATTTTAAGGTGGTGATGGAGTTCGTTGAATGCGACTAATAACTGACTGGAACGTTTTTCCTGATACGTCGTGTTTCGAGCCACTTTTATTCCTTGTTCGACGCCTAAACCTAATTCAACTTGTCCCTGGGTGGGTATGGTTGGTAATGTTGTGGATAAGATATACTCACCATCAACATAAACATCAGCTGAACCGCTTAAAAGTGGGG
Source organism: Coleofasciculus sp. (assembly GCF_046539235.1). Classification (GTDB taxonomy): domain Bacteria; phylum Cyanobacteriota; class Cyanobacteriia; order Cyanobacteriales; family Coleofasciculaceae; genus Coleofasciculus. Next base: position 2,928 of record NZ_JBKHHI010000146.1, on the reverse strand, counting down.
CGTCTAGGGGATTACGCAGTTGGGCGATTCGGAAGACATTGGTATCTTCACGGGGAACGACAACATAGCGCAGGTTGACATCGGTACTTTGGCTAGTTAGTGCCACGGAATGAAATTGTCCATCTGACGGAACATCCACCCGTCCATCGGCAGGGTAAGCATAATCAAAGGAACCTGCTGCTTCACGTACTGATAGTCCACCAAATGGTAATGGGGTAGACAGACATTGTTGGGAAGTTGATATAGCCTGCTTGACGATTTCTAGGACATTGAATGTTACCATAAACTGCTGTTGCTTGAGGAGTTCTAGATAAACATATTGCTGGTTTTGAAGTAGTAATTTACCTCGCTTATTGGGGTCATCTGCGCCGGGAAGTTGCATTAAATTGTAAGTCAGTAGGTCATTGTTAATCCACCCCGTTGAGAAACCAAAGGCTGATTTTTGCACCCTCATATAAATATTTTCCCCATACCGAGCCGGGATGATTTCGACGAATAAATTGACCATACGTCCCTGAAACAGACGCTGAAACTTACCACTTTGCAATAGACGTTTGTTGATGTCTAAATCTGCCATGATTTTGACATGATTAGCTACGGCATTTTTAATCTTTCTCGGTAAGGGATCGAAGGCTTGCCGCAGTACGCCATCTTTACGAAAACGAACCCGCAAGTATTCTTCTTGGGGTTCGATGTGAATGTCAGAGACTCCCTCTTGTAGGGCTTTGATGAGAATACGATTCACCAAGTTAATCACCGGGGCACCACCCGCGTCATTCAAGGCTTCGCCTAAGTCGCATTCTGTTTCTTCTGGTGCATCAGACAGGAGGCATTCAAGGTCAGCAAACCTGTCTCCTGATTCATCGGACAGGTTATGAAACTCCATCGCCTTATTAGGATCGGACAGGAGGCATTCAAGCTCAGTATCCAGATCGTCTTGTGCTTTCTCCTGTGTCAGTTTTTGATCCTGATATTGATTAATCAGATTCAGTTCCCGATTGTAGAATGAACTGTTGACTCTACTCGCTGGTTGTGCAAAGGCTCTTGGTATAGTGACCACCTGCGGCTTCTGGCGGTCATAATCGGCAAACAGCATTGTTGCACCAACGGGAGGTAAACGCCAACCGGATTTTCTAGGGACAGGCTGGGTACGTCCTAACCGCAGTGAGGGTAATTCTGGCAACTCACACCAAGTCATCGGGTTAGCTGTTGAGAGTTCCAAGCGCACCCCAGACCAATCTTCTCCTGTGCGCTGACACAAAAAAGCCCGAACTGCGATCGCGGCGGTATTCGTGCTACTCTCTAAACGGCATAAATAGGTGGGTGTCCAGCGTGCGCCAGGAACGAAATACTCGACAATTAACCGTTGCTGGGAAACTGTCACCTCCGCCGGATAACTTAAGCTGATAATCACCGTTTTCCGCAATTCGTGCGGTTTCACCTGTTGGGCAGTTGACGCCAGTTTCTGTTTGTGTAATAACTCGTCTAAGTGGGTGTTTGCCTCCTGTAAGCTGTTCTGGATTTCCCGTCGTTCCTGAATACGGCTACGAATTTGTTCATCTTGAAAATTCGCGATCGCTAATCGGGCGGCTAAAGGTGAAGGGGGGGGTGCTTTTCCCGGTTCTGCTTCCGGTTGATTGGGTACATGAAGCTGTTTGAGGACAGAGATTTCGTTATCAATTAGGGCAATCGTCTCTTGAATTCGCCTCACTTCCGCTTTGGCTTGGTGCAGTTGTTCCTCGGCGGGGAAGTTCGGGGGTTCTTGGGAAGAGGAAACCGCGAGACTGATGCGGATATCAGTAGGAATCACCGGATTGGCATTTCCTTCAACTTGTACTCGCACACTGCTATCATCTAGCGCCAGGGGAAGTCCTGAAATTTCTATTTGTTCTGGCGTTTCTCCATTCTCTAGGTGCAAATCGGCGATACGGCTAACGGTTGCACCAGCCGCATAGACTTTAACTTTGTCTATTTTCGAGGCGAGTTGGGTGATGTTCGGCATCGGATTATCCTATGGCTGATCCCAGGTACATTTTTCTATATCTCTGAGTGATTACCAGGATATGCACTTATAACACGTTGCTATACGTAGTTTGTAGTAAGGGCTTTAGCCCTTGATTTCGTTGGGTAACAGTCGTCAACCCAACCTACTGGCTTACGCCCCGAAACCGTAGGGGCGCATAGACGTGCAAAGACTGAGACAAAAAAAATTGGGAGATACTTTGCATCTCTCGCTTGGTTCGACTAGACTAATATGCAGACTAAGAAAGACTAAAACATCAGACGAAATATCTAGGCAGCGACAAAGATGTCATTTACGTTATTGGCAAATGTGCTAGCAGACTGCCAACTCACGGTGGCTAACAAGTCGCTGCCTTGATAGATTTGGGCACCATTCGCACCATCAGCGAAACTCAACGCACTAACATCACTAACGATTAGAGACGTCTGACCAAGCTGGAAGTTATTAATCACATCGAATCCAACTCCTTGTGAGAGGACGACATCGGCATCACCGTGACCCAGCCAGATTATATCATCGCCAGCACCACTATCAATGTAGTCAGATCCATTGTTGGCACCATTGGCGTAAATGATGTCATCGCCCTCGCCACCGAGAATATGATCAGGACATGAACCACCGTAGATTAAGTCATCACCACGACCACCAATGAGGGTATCTCTACCGCCGTTACCATAAAGGGTGTCATTACCAGCGCCGCCATTGAGATAATCTGTAGCAGAACTACCATAAAGACCATCATCGCCAGCGCCACCAAGGATTTCATCGCCGCCGCCGTTACCGTAGAGAAGGTCGTTACCAACGCCACCATCGATATAATCACTCAGAGAACCGCCGGCGATAGTGTCATTACCGGCGTTACCTTCGAGATAATCATGACCACCATTACCATTGATTTGGTCATT
>NZ_JBKHHI010000145.1:0-14365 GCF_046539235.1 Coleofasciculus sp. | reverse complement strand
ATGAACCATGAACCATGAACTATGAACTATGAACCATGAACCATGAACCATGAACCATGAACTATTGCGACTTCAATTTCAGAATCAAAACGCCCAAGGGAGGCAAGCATAAATCAATGTAATGAGACCACCGGGGATGAGACCATTCCCCTGTCCAGCGACCGCCCATATTGCCCATATTGCTACCACCGTAATCTCCAGCATCGCTGTTTAAGATTTCAGCATAGAAACCGGGTTCGGGGACACCTACCCAATAGTTGGGATGATGTTGAGGAGTAAAGTTACAGACAGTGACGATAAAGTCATCCGAGTCTTTTGCTTTGCGAATAAACGAGACAACACTATTGTCAGCATCGTTACAGTCAATCCACTCAAACCCTTGATGAGAAAAGTCTTGGCTATAGAGGGCGGGTTCACTTTGGTAAAGGTGATTCAAATCCGCCATAAACCGCTTCAGTTGTTGGTGGGGTGCATGTTGCAACGCGCCCCAATCTAAGTCTGCCCAAGCATTCCACTCATTCCGTTGTCCAAATTCCATACCCATAAATAGGGTTTTCTTACCGGGATGGGTGTACATATAGGCATATAAGCAGCGGAGATTGGCAAATTTCTGCCAGTCATCTCCCGGCATTTTACTCAGCAGGTTGCCTTTTCCGTGGACAACTTCATCATGGGATAGCGCCAGCATGAAGTTTTCGCTGAAGGCGTACATGATGCTGAAGGTAACGCTATTTTGGTGGTAGGGACGATAGAGGGGATCTTTGGCAAAATAATCCAACATATCGTGCATCCAGCCCATGTTCCACTTAAAGCTGAAGCCTAAGCCGCCTAAATAGGTGGGACGAGAGACGAGGGGCCAAGCGGTGGATTCTTCAGCAATGGAGAGGATGCCGGGATAGTAGCCGAATATCTGATAATTCAGATAGCGCAAAAAGTCGGCGGCTTCTAGGTTTTCGTTACCACCGTACTGATTGGGTACCCATTCCCCGTCTTTGCGATCGTAGTCCAGGTATAACATGGACGCTACAGCATCCACGCGAATCCCGTCAATATGATATCGGTCAAACCAAAATAGGGCGTTGGCGATCAGAAAGTTGCGAACTTCATTCCGGGAGTAGTTGAAGACTAAGGTTCCCCATTCCTTATGTTCCCCTTTGCGGGGATCTGCATGTTCGTACAGATGCGTGCCATCAAAGAAGGCTAACCCGTGAGTGTCTTTGGGAAAATGACCGGGAACCCAATCCACAATCACACCAATATTATTTTGGTGACATTGGTCGATAAAATACATTAAATCCTGGGGAGTCCCATAACGGGAGGTGCAGGTGTAGTATCCGGCAACTTGATACCCCCAAGACCCATCATAAGGGTGTTCGGCAACGGGGAGGAGTTCAACGTGAGTGAATCCCAGTTCTTTGACATAAGGAATCAGGCGTTCGGCTAATTCCCGATAGGTGAGGAAGCGTCCCTCTGGTTTCTGGGAGACTTTTACTACAGGGCGAGTTTCCCCATCCACTAATTGGGGTGGAGTCTCGGCACTCTCATGCAACCATGAACCCAAGTGAACCTCATAAACGGAAATGGGTTGTTCTTGGGGATCACTATGGCGACGGCGTTCTAACCAGTCTTCGTCGTGCCAAGTGTAGTCTAGGCTATTGACAATTGACGCGGTTTGGGGTCTAATTTCCTGTTCAAAGCCGTAGGGGTCGGATTTGTGATAAATATGTCCGACGTGGTTTTTCACTTCGTACTTATAGTGTTCTCCGACGCCAATTTCCGGGATAAACAGTTGCCAAATCCCGTTTCCAAGTTGGCGCATCTGATGTTCGCGTCCATCCCAGTTATTGAAATCACCGATAATGGAGACATTACGGGCGTTCGGTGCCCATACTGCAAAGTGAACCCCTTGGACGCCATTAAATTCCGTGGGGTGAGCGCCCAATTTTTCGTAAATGCGATGATGATTTCCTTCGGCAAATAGGTGAATATCAAAATCCGTCAAACGCGGAGAGCGAAAGGCGTAGGGGTCATAGACTACCCGTTCATGCTCGCCTTCTTTAATCCGCAGTTGGTAGTTGGCTAACTCGGGTATATCAATCTCACATTCAAAAAGATGAGGATGACTAACTGCTTGCATCGGGTATTCTTCCCGTTCCGTAGGGCGAATCACCCAAGCGGCGTCGGCTTTCGGCAGGTAAGCCCGCACAACCCAGCTGGTTTTACCCTCCCGTTCAATGGGATGAGACCCAAGGATTTCAAACGGATCATGGTGTCGATTGCTGACAATCCGGTCGATTTGGTCTGGGGAAATGGTTATTGTCATGGCGTTACCTTGTTGTACTTCCCAGACTTAATGGTAATCAACATTTCTCCACTGACACAATTTGTTTGTGTAGGGGCTGTCGCGATTCACTACCAGATGCAGCAAATGACGGCGCCGACGAGTGAGTTAGTCGAGACAGCGACAGAAAGGTTTATTCAAGTGCGTCAGGAGGGAGGGTTGTTCAAGCTTCCCGGAACGAGTGAATTTTTAGATTGGTTGAAAGCACTGCAAACTTTTGAAAAGACACCCTATAAGGCGGAAAAATTAGCCAAGGAGAAGCGGCTTCCTTATCGGGAATTATTATTTAAGCTGCAGGCAATTGAATCTGTAACCAAGCCCCCCCAGTTTCCGGGTGATTTTTAGCCTTAACGGTGCCACCGTGAGCCTGAACAATTTGCTGGACAATCGCCAAACCCAAACCGCTACCACTACTGCGACCTAAAGTCGTCAAGTTCTCAGCGTTAGGTTGCCGATATCGCGAGGCATCTCCTCGATAAAGTCGCTCAAATACACGAGGTAAATCATTACCCGAAAACCCCGCACCTTCGTCAATAATATCGATTTGTATCAGCACTTTTTCCGTTGGATCAGCCTGTGTTGAAGTGGTTACCTCAACTCGAATCGAGCCTTGGGGGGGACTATGCTTAATACTATTATCTAATAAATTCAAAAACACTTGGATGAGTCTCGACTCATCAGCCTTGATGGGCAGAGTATCGGGTCCACTATAGTCAAGATGTAAATGTTTTTGCTCTGCCAAAGGTTCCAAACGTTGCCAAGCGGACTGAATTAAAGCGTTTAGGTCGAGGGATTTATAGGTAAGACTCTTGTTCGGATCTTGTTCAAGATGGCTGAGTTCTAGCCAATTTTGAATCAAGTCAATTAACCGATTAATTTCTTGCAGGAGTTGATTAACCCAACGGCTTTCTGGAGGATTAACCCGTCCTTGCAACGCTTCTGCGACTAAGCGAATCGACGTGAGTGGGGTTCTCAATTCGTGCGCTAAATCAGACACCCACTGATTGCGAGATTCCGAGAGTTCAATTAAAGGTTGTCGATTCTCCAGAAACACGCCAACTTGCCCATTAGCCAGGGGCCAACCATAGGCCCGCAACGTGAGCGATCGCACTTCGCTCATGGCTGCACCATCCATACAGGCGGGATGAAATACCCATTGCTGGCTCGTCGATTGTTGCTGTTTTCGCGTTTTCTCGATTAACTGATCCAGTTCGTAGGATCGTACCACCTCTAGAAGTAAGCGAATCTGTCCAGGTTCCCAGCGGTCAATTTGCAATAACTGACGCGCCTGCTGATTACACCAAATTAAGTGATTGTCTTCGTCTACTTGTAAATACCCGACTGGCGCAACTTGAAATAGGGATTGAATGGCGTTGAGTTGGTCTTCTAAGACAAGGCGCTGCTGATTCGCTTGGGCAATCGCTCCCCGTAGACGAGACTCTAAAGGAAACGAGTTACTAGTCGAATTGGCTGGTAACAACTCCAAGGTTTGCTTGAGCTGCTGTTTAGTGCGGTGTTGTAACCATAAGCCAACCCCAATTCCTAGAGCTAGACCCAAGAGAAATGTCAACAGGGTCATGGGTGTGATCAATGAGACTATTATCGAGCGATGGTCTAGATATTGTAACCTTTCGACAGGGCGATGTAGGTACTGATTTGGGTAAGATGCGATCGCCGGTGTCGCATCTAAAATTAATTAGCCAAACCGATAGCCGAAGCCACGAACGGTAATCAAGTATTCCGGTTGACTGGGGTCTTTTTCTAATTTTTCCCGCAGCCAGCGAATGTGAACATCGACGGTTTTGGTATCGCCGAGAAAATCGGGTCCCCAAACCTGATCAATTAACTGTTCGCGAGACCAGACTCGGCGGGGATACCCCATAAACAATTCCAACAGTCGGAATTCCTTGGGCGAGAGGTTAACCTCCTCGCCGCGCACCGTGACGCGGCATTCTTCTGGGTAGAGGGTAATGTCCCGTAACTGTAACGTCGGCGTTGGCGGTATGGAATTATAGCGGTGACGACGCAGCAGGGCGCGACAACGGGCGATTAATTCCCGCATACTAAAGGGTTTGGTCAGGTAGTCATCGGCACCGACTTCCAACCCCAAAACCCGATCCGTTTCACTAGCTTTGGCGCTGAGAATCAAGATGGGAATGGAATTCCCTTTATACCGGATCAAGCGACATAGATCGAGTCCGTTAACCTGAGGCAGCATCAAGTCTAGGATCAACAGGCTAAACTGGCACTCCTCGTCATTGGAGTCGCCCTCGGATAGAAGCGTTAAAGCGGTACGACCATCAGCAGCCGTCACCACGTCATAACCTTCCTCTTGTAAGGACAACATCAGCATTTCTCGGATGAGATCCTCGTCTTCTACGACCAGAATGCGGTTTGATTGTGCCAGTTCTGGAGTAGAAGGGTTTTGCGGTAGATCGACAGAAAGCATAAATGGTAAGGAAATTGGGTATCTGAACTTCTAAGCCAAGATATACACCAAAATCATGGTGTTGAAACGATATAGAAATAGAACTCTACGTCTAGAGTGACACAAGATTCGGCTGGTGTGACTATACCCTGTGAATTTATGAAGATGAAGACTTAATACAATTTGCTCAACTGTATTGCCGATTTCCCCATGGTGACATAGACTAAGGATAGTGTAATACATGTCATACGCAAGTATGACAGAATGAGGGGTCTTACAGAAACAAAGCAGGAGGCTGGTAACCCTAGTCCACCTGCTTTCACTTTTTTAGAAGGGATAATGCTGCTACATTTGATGACCTGGATCGAGGTTGAGGAGTACTTGAAGCGATCGCCGGGGATTATTCTGCCGATTGGTTCAACTGAACAACATGGACCAACGGGATTAATTGGTACTGATGCGATATGTGCTGAAGCGATCGCGCGAGGGGTGGGTGAAGCGACGAATGCGATCGTTAGTCCCACGATTAGCGTGGGGATGGCGCTGCATCATACAGGGTTTCCTGGTACGATCAGCCTGAAACCGAGTACCTTAATTCATGTCATCCAAGATTATTTAGTCAGCTTAACCCGGGCTGGATTTAGCCGATTTTTCTTTATTAATGGTCATGGTGGTAACGTGGCGACGCTGAAGGCGGCGTTTTCTGAGAGTTACGCCTATCTCTGGGATCTCAACATTCCCAACAGCGATCAAGTCAGATGTCGCCTTGCTAACTGGTTTACCTGTAAATCGGTGTATCAGTTAGCAAAACAATGGTATGGTGATCAGGAAGGATCTCACGCCACACCCAGCGAAGTGGCTTTAACTCAATACCTTTATCCGGAAGCAATCAAAAACGCCCCATTAGCGGCTAATGTCGCCTCTGGACATCCAATTTACGGGGCGACAGACTTCCGCCGTCGCTATCCTGATGGACGCATGGGGTCTAATCCCGCCTTAGCCAAACCGGAGCATGGTCAACAATTCTACGAGATGGCAGTGAAGGAAATGAGTCAGGCATATCTGGAATTTTTGCATACCGAGTGACAGTCTTTTAGAGACAGGTTAAACTCATAATTAAACCACGCCTGCTGGCAAAGGAAGCAATACGGCATGGTGTTTTCTAGCTGTATTTACTACAAGCGAGCAGATTTGGTTTGAGGAGAGAGCGATCGCTCAACTCCAGCTCAGGATTGAATGAGTGGGAGAGTTATTCCCCAGAGGAAGATTACGGCATGAGCGAGATCGACTTTACTGTCGCGATTTGTACCTATAACGGCGCGAATCGTTTAAAAGAGGTTCTGGATAGGTTGCGATCGCAGGAAGGGACAGATGATATTTCCTGGGAAATTATTGTCGTTGATAATAATAGCACTGACGATACGGCTAAGGTCGTTCAGGAGTACCAAGCGAACTGGTCTGAACCTTATCCTATTCATTATTACTTGGAACCGGAACAAGGACTAGCATTTGCTAGACGATGTGCCATCCGAGAAGCCAAGGGTGCTTTGATCGGTTTTCTAGATGACGATAATTTTCCCAAACCCAATTGGGTGACACAAGCTGATCATTTTGGGCAATCTCATCCGCAAGCTGGGGCTTATGGAGGACAAATCCATGGCAAATTTGAAGTAGAACCTCCGCCAGGATTTGAGAGAATTTCCCGTTATTTTGCTCTGATTAAAGGAACGAAACCCTATTGTTATAACCAAAAGTATGCCTCTACCCGCAAAAAGATGTTTCCTCCAGGAGCCGGAATCGTTATTCGCAAACAGGCTTGGATAGAAACTGTCCCTGAACGTCCCCTGCTCCCTCAAACCAATGAAGATTTAGAAATGCTGTCATACATTTGGCAAGGCGGTTGGGAACTGTGGTTCAATCCAGCCATGGAAATTGACCATTTTATTCCTAAATCGCGTTTTGATAAAGATTATCTGCGGCGTTTTTTTCAAAACAATGGTCGGCTACGATATCAGGTGCGAATGTTAGCCTATAAACCCTGGCAAAGACCCCTGGTTGTACCGATCTATCTAGGCAATGATATCAGAAAACTAATCCTCCACTTTCTCAAATATCGTTCTGTCCTGAAAACGGATGTTGTTGCTGCTGGAGAGATGGAATTGCTACTCACAATTCTACTTCGGAATTTTTATAAATAAATCATTAACTTTGATTAAATATGAAAAGTTTAAATAGAGTTGATTCTAAAGACATATCATTAACAGGCACAGAAATTATATGTTTTGTAATTGTCAGGAATGAATCAAAACGATTACCTTTCTTCTTAAAATACTATAGAGAAAAAGGAATATCTAAGTTTTTTATTGTCGATAACGACTCAGAAGATCATACCTTAGACTATCTAATCCAGCAAGAGGATGTCTATACTTGGCATACTCAAGAATCTTTCAAGGAAAATAAACAAAATTGGCTAGAATTGTTGCTGAGTAAGTATGGTCAAAATCACTGGTGTTTAATCGTTGATGCCGATGAAATTCTCTATTATCCCGATTGCGAAACCCGCAGCCTAAGCGATTTTTGTCGGCAAATAGAATGGCAAGGTAAAAATGCTGTTCAAGGGATTATGTTAGACATGTATTCGCAGCAACCTGTTCAGGAAGCCTACTATAATCCTGGAGATGACTTTTTAGAGGTCTGTCCCTATTTTGATAGACAGTATTATCATCACCAGGAAGGAACAATCAGGGATTATTATTGGGGAGGATTGCGACAACGTATCTTTGGCAGTGACGATAAACGAGGCAAGAAGCCCTACTGTTTAACCAAGTTTCCTTTGCTTAAATATAATGATACGATGATATTATATTCAGAACATGTCACAAAAAACATAAAAGTTTCTTCGACAACGGTGTGTTTGCTACACTTTAAATATTTTTCATTTTTCATCGATTATGTTAAATCAGAAATCCAGAGAAATCAGCACTGGCAAGGAGCAATCGAATACCAAAAATATGCTCAACTTATTGCCGAAAACAAGCCACTAAACCTATACGATCCAGAAATTTCCGTGCGACTGGAAAATACTCAGCAGTTGATAGATATGGGAATTATAAATCGGGGAGTTCTTATGGAGAAACGGTTAGGATATGTCAGCTTATTGTTAGAATTATTTTATGACAGTAAAATACTGGGACGTGCATTCCTTAAAGTTTTGTCCCGAAAAATAGCCTCTCCAGGAGTTATGGTGATCAGGAAAACTTATTGAATTGAGTCAAAGCCTTTCTGTAGCTTTTCCTCTTCCCGAAAAATTCAGGTTCCACCACAAATACCGAAGAGTCATCTATATTTACCCAGATCCAAGTAAAATTCGTTATTACATAAAAACAAATGCAATTAATGCATCCGGGTCTGAAAGACATTCTGCTCATTGAGCAATACATCAAGACTAAAAAAATAGGGTTTTTATCTATAGAAACCCCTTTACCCCCTTGGTTCAAAAAAATAACCCAATCTATCCCAAATTACTCTATAGGACTGCAACTTCGCCGCGAGTACCGCCACATTTCAATGGGCATTAGAGCCTTTCGTCTTAAAGATATCGATACAATTTTTATATTTGAAATCTATAACCAACATTTATTAGGAGTTCTGCCTTTACTAGCTTTAACAGGAAAACAGGTATTGATTAGCTTACATGGCAATCAACAATTTGCCATGACTAGCAAAATCAAATTCTTCGGATTAGTCTACCTAAAAAGGTATCTGCAACTTTTCAAAAATTTAAAAGTCGTTTTATTTGAAATCGATGATCATGTTATCCCAGATCAATTCCGATTACCAGCATCATCCAAGATAATTATCCCTCATCCAATCCTCAGCGAAGTCACGCCCAACCTGAGCCTCGGTGAACGTTTGCCTATAGATGCCAAAATTAAGATCGGGGTGGTGGGGATGATTCGACAGGATAAACCTATCTCAAAACTAATTGCCAAATTACAGGAATACATCAGCTCATATACTGATCAATGCGAACTAATTATAGGTACACCCTTTGCTCAAAAACCTGGTTATTTAGATCAACTGGGTGTAGCTCTCTACGATACCACTAAAGAAGAAGACTATATCAGTGTCTTAAAACAGATTGATATTTTAGTCATTCACTATGAAAAAGATCGTTATTACTACCGCACCAGTGGTGTAATTAGTGATGCCGGATCGTGTGGTTGTTATATTATTGCTTCTGATTATCCAGTTATCAATCATCAAGTGAATTTCCCTGTTCCAATTGGTGCAACATTCTCAAATTTTGACGAAATTGGTTCCCTAATTGATCAAGCTATCACTCACATTCGCCAGAAGGGACAGGATAACCACTGGATTTGGCGAGAACACCGTTCCGCAGAAGCGATCGCCAAACTCCTCTTCCCCCAAAATACATAAGCCCCTAATTAGGTAAAAATCCCCGATCTAACATCATCCTTAAATTGCTGTAGTCTTGTCTCTAGTTCATGGGTAAGACGCTCAACGATGAACTCATCGCTTAAAATAGGTTTAACTGTTTTGGCAATATCCATAAGTTGTCGGGCTACTCGCTGATTTGGATCACCGCCAATTTGATTAAACACGTTTAATTGCTCCTGTTTTAACCAATCTAGCCAGTAATTAATTTCTGGGCGAATACGCAAGCGAGTCGAAGGAGCTTCAGGAAACACAGGATAAAAATCCCAGAGAGGCATAACATACTGAGGTTGGTATTCAATGCCTAGAGACAGACACCAATCCTGCCATTTAAAGGAATTAATATTGGCACTGGTTTTGATCGGAATCCAAGGCACTCGTAGGGCATCCGCAATGATAGCACCATGCATAGCTTCAGCGAGTAATACCTCAGTTTGGCTAATTGCTGATAAAATGTTTTCAATTGACCAACGCGGATCAATATAGGCGAATCCCAGTTGTTCACAGATAGCAGCCCAGGCTGAACTGGCTGGGATAGCGTGCTTGAAATGAGGCATAAAAGCAAAGCGCTGGGTTTTAGAATGATTCGCCTGAAATAATCGCCTGACGAGTAAAGCCGCATCGGTAACGGCGACTTCTTTGGCAACACCAAGCGCTTGGGCAGAAAGGGGTCCTCTGAGGCAGTAGATTGTCCAAGACTGATTAATTTTGGGTACAGTTCCATATCCATATCCCACACCCGTTCCAAATACGATGGTTTTCTCTGCCTTGGGTAATTTTTTGTTGAGTAACGTCCCAATTCCGACAAAGAGTGTTCGTTTGTCTTCATCTAGAATATTGGGTATTAATTGGTTCCAGAGCCAAGGGTTGAGTTCATCGCCAAAATTGGCGTATTCATCGGATTTGTAGTAGTAGAGCTTCATTTTTCATTTTATTGTTATCCCACATTCTGTACGCCCAAAACTCTAAAAGTCGTCTTCCTCTTCCTCATTTGCCTCATTTGCTGAATTCTGGCGCAATCCTCCTGGTAAAGCGGCAATAATTGCATCCAGCACCCTGGAAACTGGGATCACCTCAATATCCAGATCCGGTAACACTTGACCCTTGGGAACGATCGCGCGTTTAAATCCTAACTTGGCGGCTTCCTTTAACCGCAGTTCCATCTGTGACACCAGCCGCACTTGTCCCCCTAATCCCACTTCGCCAACCATCACGGTGCGGGGATCAACCATGCGATCGCGAAATGACGCCACCACCGCAATGGCAATCCCCAAATCAGCCGCCGGTTCTTCGACTCCCAACCCGCCAGCCGTAGCCACATAAGCATCTAATTTAGACAGGGGAATCCCCACCCGTTTTTCCAATACCGCCAAAATTTGCTGTAATCGACTATAATCCACACCAGTGGTTGAGCGACGCGGCGCACCATAACTGGCTGGGGACACTAACGCCTGTAACTCAACTAAAATCGGACGAGTCCCCTCACAAGCCACTACCGTCGCCGTACCCGGACTCATTTCATCCCGATTGCCCAAAAATAACTCCGACGGATTCAGCACCTCCTGCAACCCCTTATCCACCATTTCAAAAATACCGATTTCGTGAGTTGCACCAAACCGATTTTTTACCGATCGCAGCAGACGATGGGAAGCAAAGCGATCGCCCTCAAAATACAATACCGTATCCACCAAATGTTCCAGCACCCTTGGTCCTGCGATCGCACCTTCCTTAGTCACATGTCCGACAATGAATAACGTAATATTTGCCCGCTTTGCCACCTGCATCAAAGCTGAGGTACATTCCCGCACTTGCGCCACCGAACCCGGTGCCGAGGTTAACGCCGCAAAGTACAGCGTCTGGATACTGTCAATGACGGCGACTTGGGGTTTAAGTGACTCCAACTCCCGTAACACCTCCTCTAAGTCAGTCTCTGCCAACACATACAGATTTGGCTCTTGCTCCTGGGAGGCTTTACCCCCATTCGCCGTTTTCGACTTTGCCGACTTCCCTCGCTTTTTGGGCGTACCATTATTCGTCTGCTCACTATTATTATCTGCCTCCTCCTGAATCGGAGCAGCACCAACACCCAGGCGAGAGGCTCGCAGTTTCACCTGCTGTCCCGACTCTTCGGCACAGACGTAAAGGATACGATGCTCCTGTGCCAGTTGATTTGCCACCTGTAGCAGCAAGGTGGATTTGCCAATCCCCGGATCACCGCCAATCAATACCAAGGAGCCAGGGACGATCCCTCCCCCCAGCACTCGATCCAGTTCACTATACCCGGAAGCAAATCGGATCTGGACATTATTGGAAATTTCTGAGAACTTGAGTGAGGAGCGTGGTTGAGCGCGTCCGGAAGTAGGAGAGGGAGTAGAGGCACGGGTATTGGATTGCCAACCCCCACTCCTTAAAGTGGTCGTTGTTGACAGCATACTCTCCTCTAAGGAGTTATACGTGCCGCAGGAGGAGCATCTGCCGAACCACTGGGAGTGTTCCGCCCCACATTGATTACAAACATAGATGGATTTAGTTTTAGGCATCCTGATCTCAAGGTGCTAGGAATTTTCAATAATTAAACCAATCTTAAAAAGTCGTAAGAAAATGTCAAATAAAAGCGTTATGGCTTAAAAAAGCTTCGTATAACGTTATATCTTAGAGATAAGCTACTGATAAATTAACATTTCGTTGACTGTAAATTAGGAGTCTTGAATCAATTGGAAACTCATAAGGAAAAAATTCTGGTTGTCGATGATGAAGCGAGTATCCGCCGGATCTTGGAAACTCGCCTGTCGATGATTGGCTACGATGTCGTCACCGCCGCCGACGGGGAAGAAGCCTTAGAAACCTTCCGCACGAGTGAACCCGATTTAGTGGTGTTAGATGTGATGATGCCCAAGCTGGATGGCTACGGCGTCTGTCAAGAGTTGCGAAAGGAATCGGATATCCCCATCATCATGCTAACGGCATTGGGTGATGTTGCCGACAGAATTACTGGGTTAGAGTTGGGCGCGGATGATTATGTAGTCAAGCCCTTCTCTCCCAAAGAGTTAGAAGCCCGGATTCGTTCGGTATTGCGGCGAGTGGACAAGGTGGGTGCTTCCGGGATTCCCAGTTCTGGGGTAATCCATGTCGCCAGTATCAAAATTGATACAAACAAACGACAGGTGTATAAGGGAGACGAGCGGATTCGGCTCACAGGGATGGAATTCAGTCTCCTGGAGTTATTAGTCAGTCGCTCTGGAGAACCCTTCTCTCGGTCAGAAATTTTACAGGAGGTGTGGGGGTATACCCCAGAACGCCACGTCGATACTCGTGTTGTCGATGTTCATATTTCTCGACTGCGAGCCAAGCTGGAAGATGATCCCAGCAATCCAGAGTTGATTCTCACCGCACGGGGGACAGGGTATTTATTTCAACGGATACTCGAAGCAGGGGAGGAATAAGTGTTGAGTTTTAGGTTTTGAGTTGTGAATGTTGAGTGTTGTAGCAACCGCTACAACAGTTAGGACAGGCTTGCGTCCATTGAAACAATAAACGCTGTGCAAATAATGGCTAAACCTGATCAAAATTCTGTGTTGCGACAATTACCGTTTATTGTGGGGGGATTAGGCGGAACGCTATTGTTAATCAATCGCTTGCTGACTCCCCAACTTACGGAATCTCAGGCGCGTTCAGACGCACTGGGGGTTATTCTGAGTGCCATATTGATTTTGACAGGTTTGCTGTGGCAGCAAGTGCAGCCGCGATCGCCAGATGCGGTAGATTTGATTGGGGAGGAAGGGTTGGAACTGACACCAGAGTTACCGGAGGCGGTGAAAACGGAATTGGCTTGGGCGTCACATTTATTATTAACCAATACCGTGACGCGATCGCTGGTTGTGTTTTATCAGGGGAGGGTGCTACTAAGGCGGGGAATATTGGGGGTGAACCCAGAGGTGAAACCGGGTGCTATCTTGAAGCGGGTTCTCGATCAACAAAAACCTATTTATCTGGTTGACATGAAACTGTATCCCGGACGAATCGAATTTGACTACTTACCAGAAAATACCCAAGGACTCATCTGTCAACCTCTGGGCAATCAGGGTGCTTTAATTTTAGGCGCGAATGCTCCCCGCAGTTACACCAAACAAGATGAGCGCTGGATTGAGGGGCTAGCTGATAAACTAGGAAATACGTTGAGTCGTTATCTAGAACCCACGCGATCGATTGAATCTTAAATGTCTTTAACTGTGCTCTACTGGATATTAATTGCCCTGATGCTCGTGGGTGTGGTGGGTGCTGTCGTCCCTGGTATTCCCGGTTCTAGCTTAATTGTTGTGGCAATTTTAGTCTGGGGATTTGTCCAAGGGTTAAGTGCGATAAATTTGGCGTTGGGCGTTGCTGTTGTAGTATTACTCCTCAGTGTCGGCATTGATTTTTTAGCCACCTACTGGGGAGCAAAACGGGCAGGGGCGAGCAAGTGGGGACAAATTGGTGCGATTATTGGCTTAGTCTTGGGGATTTTAGGGCTTCTTCCAGCGTTACCTGTGGGAGGTCCTTTGTTAGGGATTTTAATTGGTCCACTGTTGGGAGCGTTTATCGGTGAGTTTTTATCTCGCCGTCAGTTGGAATTAGAGCTACGGTTAAAGGCGGCGTTGAAAGCGAGTGTAGGAATTGTAGTAGGTTCGCTGGTGGGGAATGTCATTCAGGGTGCATTGGCGCTGGCGACAGTTATTGTGTTTGTGTTTACCACCTTCCCCCCCGGAGTTGCAGGGTAAACGATTCGAGTTGACGGGGTGACAATAATTTTCGATTACAGTAACAAAGGCGGTGGCGCTTTTATCGCCGACGACGAATGGTGGTGCGATCGCCTATAATTCTTTCCTAGTTTTTACGATGACAAATTCTAGGCAATTGACGACAACGATAGACGCGAAAGCGGGTCATATTTATATCCAGGACTCTCACTCTGACACCCGAAAGGCTTACTGGCGGCGTATCCCCAGGATTCAGTGGTTGGTGATTCTCACGGTTGTGGGACTGGGTTTGTTTGGCTGTAAGTCCTCTAAATCCCCCGAAAATGCCCAGAGTCCCTCACCTCCCGGATCAGAAACACCCGCTGATTTTTCCTTTCCCCTGATTACCCCGAATGTCTCACC
>NZ_JBKHHI010000144.1:0-14485 GCF_046539235.1 Coleofasciculus sp. | reverse complement strand
AATAAATTGGCGGTGGCATTAGGCATTGAGCGCACCATCGTCAATCGTTGGTTTCATGAACGCGCAGATCCCACGGCTGAGACGGTAGCAGATATCGTCAAGGCGCTTAAGGATATTAATCCAACCGCCGCCGAAACGTTTGTCGAACTGTATTTAGGTGAATTGATTAAGAATGAAGAGTAGAAGCAATGCGTACCTATACAACCTATACAGAGGATAAGAATCTCATTGAGAGGGAGAAGCGATCGCGCCCCTTAACAAAACCTATTTAGCTAACCACCTAAATTTTGATGACAATTGAGTCCATTTCCAGCACTAAGCAGGTAGAATAGAGTGATTCTTCAGCAGAATTACTGCGATCGTTGAGGCACTCGGCAATGTCTTCTCACGAACACCTCTGGAAAAAAGGCTTCTCAAAGCCCAATTCGACACCTGTGCCGAATCCCTTCACAATACAGAGGCGTCGTGTCAAACCCTTACCACCGCCATTATCACAAAAGGAAAAACTACAGCTCAAACAACAAGCTGAGCAAATCTCCCAGTTAGGTTATAACTCCCAGAACATTCCGATTAAGACACCAGCTCCCACAGTAGCGAGTCAAAGTCAGTTAACATCGGGTGAGATCACGAACCAGCAGCCGACTACTGATGCTGTAGACATTCAGGCGGATGTGTCGGAAGTTCAAGAAGAGACAAAAGAGCCAGAGAATCTTGCTTTGGCTGAAACCTCAGATTCTTCCTCTTCCGATGGTAATATTCAGCGTCAAGAAATACCGGATAGTGAAGCGGAGGCAATAACTGAATCGGATACCGATACCATTGAAAAGTCAGAAGAAGAACCTGACATTCAAGCGAAAGCCGAACAACCTTCTCGTAATTTCCTCGAACTCCCGGTTAATGCTCCGGGTACATCGCCATCCTCTATACAAAGACAGATAAACTTCGGAGGATTTGGCAATTCGATTCAACAGCAGCCCGTTGAAAACCAGGAAAAGGTTGAGCCAGAAGCTGAACAAGAGCCGCAGGAATCGGATGAAACTATCCAACGCCAGCAAATCCCAGAGGCTGAAGAAGACGAGATATCATCGAGTGAGTCTCAAACGGTTCAACGCCAATCCGAACCCTCAGATACACCCAATCAACAAACTGAAAAATCAGAAGAGTATCATAATTTTCTCTCCATTCCAGTAAACGTTCCCGATACACCGTCATCCTCGATTCAGAGACAGGTTAATTTTGGCAGGTTGTCGAATCAGGTTGTCCAGCCAATAAAATCCCCTCCTAACCCCAGATTCAATCGACTCAATACCTTTACATCACAGCAAATTGAGTCACCAGTCAAACCCGTTAATCCTGTATTGAATCACTCATCGCCTCAAACGGTTCAACGTCAGGATAATGCCGAGGCTGAAGACATCCAAAACCAACCCCTCCAGAAACCAGAGGAAGAAACGGTTCAGAAAAAAGGAACACAGTTACAATCCTCTGACGCCACAGCTACACCCTCTCTAGAACAATCCATTCAACGGAAGCGCGGTAGTGGACAAGCCCCACAACAGGAGAATGAGTCGCAGCAAAAGCAGCAAGAACTTGATACTCCGAAACCTAAGAGTTTATCGGATAAGAGTTCCGAATTTTTATCAGATAAACAACAACCTTTATCCTTACAACAAGAGCAAACTCAACCCGAATCCCTAGAGGCAAAAAAGCTGGAAGATAATCCGCTGGAATTGACCTCTAACAAAGAACAGCAAATACCTCAAACCAAGGTAGAGTAAGTAGCTGCCCAGGAAAACCAGCAGCCTGAAACAAATACAAAGGAACAGCCTCAACAAAAAGTAGAAACTCCTGTAGAAAGCCAAGTTGAAACGGGAACGGCGGGAAGCATGGGTAATGCCCCAACACCGCCAACCGCGATGACTCACCAAACTCAAGACACTGGTTTGGGTGGAGGTACAGAGGGAGAAGGAGCGGCATCAGCCCCCCAAGAAGCTGTTACGATTACGGCGGAAGATCCCGGTAAGATTATCGAACAGCTAAAAAATACACCACCGACGCAAGCTATTTCTGCTTACGCTCAAGCCGAAACCGCTTCAGTTCCAGCACTAGACAAACAAAAACAAAACCTACAGGAAACAATACCAGAAATTCCAGCACCGACTGGATTACCTGCTCAAGGAACAGAAGCTACTCAAACAGCAGAGAAAGCCGCAACAAAAGCCGCTCAATCAAAAGGAGAGCCGCAGGTTGAAGTGAAAGCTGAAGGTTCAGCTCAATCCGAAGCTAACTATGATACCCAAGTCTCAGAAGCTCCTCCTGCTCCACCACCTGCACCAACCCAACTCGCTGGTGGTAATGTTCCACAAGAAGGACAGAATGACGAAGCCCTGAGTCGCAGCGCTCAACAAGCTTTGTCTAATGTCCAGATGAACAGCAGTCAAATTAGCACCAGTGCTGGAGAACGTCCTAATGTGGATTTAAGTGGAGACGCTTCTCCGGCTCAAATTCAGTCCACTCAGACACAATCGAATCAAGAGTTACAAACTGCGAAAGCCCAAGCCGTTACTGACACGAATCAAGACTTTGGTGAGAATAGCATTTTCCCCAAAGCCAGCAATGAAACCCTCAAAGCAAACAAAGAACTCTCGGCTATTGCACCGCCGACAATTCAAGGACTGGAAGCGCCTGCTGTACCAGGAGAAGCCGCAGGCGGACTGAATCAATCCTTGACGCCTTTCCTGAGAGAAAAAATTGGAGCAGAACAAGAGAAATATCAGGCAGGTAAAGATAAGTTTGACACCGATACAGTCCAAGCCAGAGCAGATGCTGACCAGGAAATTGCTGGTTTAGATGAAGAAACGAAACAGAAACAAATAGCCGAACAAGAACAAGCCAAGACAGAAGTCACTCAAGCCAGACAGGAGTGGCGAACCGAACTCGATACAGTTGATCAGGACTATCAGGAAAAAGCTAGTCAAGCTAGTCAGGAACAGCGAGATAAAATTGACACCGAAAAGCTTAAAGGAGAGGAGAAAGCTGCCAAACATCTAGAAGACGCGGAGAAGGAAGCGGAACAAGAAAAACAGAAAGCCGACAAAGAAGCCAACAAGAAGAAAGAGGAAGGCGAAAAAGAATCAGGTGGATTTTTGGGTTGGGTGAAATCGAAAGCCAAAGCCTTGATTGATGGCATTAAACAAGCCGTTAATTTCATCTATGACAACCTTCGCAAAGCCGTTAAAGCAATTTTTGATGCCGCCAAAAAACTAGCGACAGCAGCGATTGATTTAGCGCGTCAAGCAATTGTTGGATTAATCAAAGGCTTTGGTGCAATTCTTAAAGGGTTAGTCAAAGTTGCTTTTGCTGCCTTTCCAGAAATAGCCAAGAAAATCAATGCCAAGATTGACCAAGCAGTTAAAAAAGCCGAGAAAGCGGTTAATGCTGCTGCTGACTTATTAAAGAAAGGAATTTCTGCGGTTCTCGATTTTCTTGCCAATACCTTAGACTCTTTGTTGGGTCTCATCCAAGATATTTACAACGGCGCTTTCACCGTTATCGGCATGATTATTAACGGTGAGTTTGCTGAACTATTTAAACGTATTGGCAACCTGGTAGAAGCCGCTAAGACAGCACCAAGTCAATTTGAAACGGCGGCTTTAGAGGAACTGTTGGGCGGAAATCTTGACCAACCGCTCTCACCTCAAGAATTATCCCAAGCCGCCGCTATGGGTATTAGTTTACCCAACCAACAAGGAGAAAGTACGGCGTCAGGTGGCGAAGCGTCAGAGTTACCGAGTCCCCCTTGGACGACTCAAAATGTTGGCGTTGATGGCGTAGAAAACAACATGGAATTCTCCCCTGAGTTAGTCACCCAGTTAATGGAACAAACCAATGGTGATGGGGAAGTAATGCTGGGTGAGTCTAATGATGAGAGTCGCTCAATGGAAGCGATTATGGCGGAAGCCACTGGTCAAAAGCAGGAGGGAGGAGAACAAGCCCCCGAGACTATTCCCGATGATGGACTAACCCCGAAACAGCGAGCCGAAATCAAGTGGGAGATGATGAAGCAAGGGATTAGTCAGTGGTGGTCAGATAATTGGCCCATTGTTTTGGGTGCAGGAGTTGTCGGGGTTGCGGGATTCATTGCGGCAAATATCGTTACAGGTGGAGCGATAACGGCGGCTTTACCAACCATCATGGCTGTCGTTGGTTCCTTATTTGCTGGAGTAACCATTGCTCAAATTGGGGGTCATATCCGCGACTATCTGGCTAAGGGTTGGGAAGGAGAAATTCAACCCGGAGGTAAGAGTTTAGCCAAAGGTTTAGCCGCAGGAGCGATTGAATTATTGTCCTGGTTGACCTTCAAAGTTGGTGGAGCAGCCCTTAAGGGTGCGAAGGCGGCGGCTAAAGGTGCGAAGGCATTAGCTAAAGGAGGTGTCCAAGTTGCTAAGAAGGTCACGCAAGCAGTTATTAAGGGTGCGAAGTACCTGATTCAGAAAGGAAAGGTACTGTTTAAGGGAATTGCTGGAAGTGGTATTGGTAAACAGTTTAAACGTCTCCAGGATTTGGGTCAGGGACTGTTGAACAAGATGCGCTTTAAAGCTTTCCGTATTCGGGTTAAGAATCGAAGATTTAAACTTGAAGGATTGATAAATCCTTGGATACTTCTTGCTAATGGAAGAATTATAGAACTCCAACAAGACGAATTGCCAGAATTGGCTAGGATAGGAGACGAACTGACGAGCCCAGCAGGTCGTGGACAGGTTGTTGCACTTGGGGACGATTTACCCGATAATCAGCTAATATCACTTATTGATAGACGTTCTCCAAAGGGTACAAAAACTCAGATAGTAGATGGTAGAAAAACTAAGGTAGAGATTGATAATCCACGCAGTAGTGCTGAAGATGCAATTCCTAGAGAAGACTATGAAAAATTGGTAGAGGAGTGGAAAAAATATCAACAGCAACTAGCCCAACGCCGTCACAAAGGTATGCAAAAACATTCTCAGGGAACTGATCAAGGAGACTGGGAAAGATATCAACACTATATGGCTGAACGTGGTCGCAAAGCGGCTGGGGAACCAATGACATTTGAAGAATGGACTGACCTTAGCCGTAAAAAGCCTTCTTCGCCCAAACTTACTCCAGAGCAACAAGCTGCACATGATAGCTTGGGTAACTGGAGCGATCCTAATTCAAAGGTTTATGGTCATGCTGTAAAAACTCATAGACCCCAAAGAAATCCTCAAGAACTGATAGATCGTGCTCGCAGTACAAATAATCCCCAGGGACATTGGAAAAATGAAGAGTTTATCATTGAAGCAGAACAACTAGCACCTTTTGAACCGGGTGAACACGTTATCAATATGGGTAAACCAGTTGGTGATGTCTATCTTCCTAATGGAGAAATACTCAAAAATGTCAAGCTTGTAAAAGTCATTCGTGATACTGACGGAATAGTAAAAACAGCGTACCCTTTTAGTTAAACAATAGCCAAGATGAGTCAAGAATTTCAAATAGTTTACTGGTGGAAGAAGCGAAATAAGCCCACTTCTTTTATCAAAATAGTAGACGCAAGTAAACTCTCTATTTGTTTGGATTACTTCCTATCAATTTACCAAGGTCAGTTTACTGTCAGTGTCCGAGGTCATGAGGCGTACTTCGATTTAGATCCAGATTTATCTACTATTTTTGAGGCGATTCCTAAGGTTTTGACAAAACTAACAAAAGACACCAATCACGCATTAGAGATTGATTTCTTTGAGCAAGGTACAGATGTGGGAATGTTGATGGAACGCCAAGATAATGTAATTCAAATCCGTTTTGAGACTGCACCGGGTTCAGGTATGAGATTTAAGTTTTTACCTGAGACATATATTACCGTTCCAGCTAAACAGTTTTTAGAGCAGTGGCTCCAATTCATCAGAGATGTGCTGAAGGCTCTCTTGGAATTACAACCCGAACTTGTGAGTGATGAAAGTTATCAACAATATTGTACTCAACTTGAGCGTGTGGAATCTCAAGTTTAATTTTAACCGGCTATATCGGGAAATTAATCTGGCTTCCCAAAAAAACAGTAAGAAACCCTCTTAATTTTATACATTATTGCCAGTAAGTTAGCTAGTTTTGAGACTGGAGATTAAAAGGCAAGCATGGAAAGCAGTACAGAGCATTATTCTTTCAGGAGCAAACTATCTTTTCTTGAGCATGTCGAATCAACTCTAAATTTATTAGGGATAGAACTAGCAATTGTTACCCAGAATAACAATATTACAGAATGTTATCTGACCTTTCAAGTTAGCCCAGACATCTATCAGCGCATTAACAAAGAAGCCTTATTCAACCTAAAACCAGAAATCCGCAGTCCTTTCTCAAATGGAGCTTTTCAAGCCACAACTGATATTACAATCAAAGCCACTTTAGACACAGCTTTACTACCTCATCTAACTGACAATGTTGCAACTCCGAAACAAGCAGAAATTTACCTCCAACACCTTAGCCAGGAACAACCTAATCATCCTCTCCTCTCCGTGCATAGTTGGTACGCCACACAAGTCAGCCAAAAGACTACTGGTTATCGCACTCTCTGGTATTATCTTAACCCTGCCGATATTAATGCCAACGGTATTGATCCTGAAAAAATGAATGAAGCGATGTTCAATTTTGCCCAGGAGTGGGCTAAAACTAACGGTTCAGGAGTGACTGAAGATGCTGTAAAAGAAGCAGTGGAGGAAATGACCCAAAACTTTGCTGAGATAACTGACAGCATTTCGGAAATGACTCAGGAGATGGTTTCAGAAACTGTTGAAGAGATGACAAATGCCTTTGCAGAACTAACTGAAACTATTTCTGAGATAACCGAAGACGTTGCTTTGGAAAGGACTATTTTTCAGGTGATGGTCAGTTTTTTTCAAGAGGAAAAATGGGCATTTAAACAGCTATATAACTCAACTTTGCATCTCCTATTTCAAGGGAAAAATGGTCAGTTAAACTGCTATGCTAGAGCCAGAGAAGCACAGCAACAATTTGTTTTTTATTCCCTCTGTCCAGTTAAAGTTTCTCAGAAGAAGCGCAAACAGTTAGGAGAGTTTGTTTGTCGCGCTAATTTTGGCATGATTATCGGCAACTTTGAACTAGACTTCAACACAGGTGAAATTCGCTACAAAACTAGCATTGATATTAAAGATAACTTTCTGACCGAAGAAACATTGAAACAGTTGGTTTACACCAATGTCTTAACTATGGATCAATACCTTCCGGGTATTGAAGCCGTGATTTCTAGCAAAACATCACCAGAAGAGGCGATCACCAAAATCGAATCTTGACTTATCCGAGAATCCGACGACGCGCGATCGCACACCTCTCCCTTACTCATCAATCACCGCCGTGCGGTCAAGCAATAGCAGCGATCGCAACTGATCTGTACCCATATCCGTTACCCAGTCTTCCCCGGCTTCTACCGTCTGTTCAGCCAACTGCTTCTTACTTTCAATCATGTCATTAATCCGTTCTTCCAGCGTTCCCGTACAGACAAACTTATGCACCTGTACATTGCGAGTTTGACCAATTCTAAACGCCCGATCTGTCGCCTGATTCTCCACCGCCGGATTCCACCAGCGATCAATGTGGAAAACATGATTTGCCCGCGTCAAATTCAGTCCAGTTCCTCCCGCTTTTAATGACAGAATCAGAATCGGTGGTCCTTCGGGGTCATTTTGGAAACGGTCAATCATTTCCTCCCGTTGTTTCTTGCGAGTTGCGCCATAGAGGAACAAGATTTCCTGATCAAATTGTTTGGCTAAATAGGGTTTCAACAGTTTCCCCCATTCCGCAAATTGGGTAAAAATTAAAGCGCGATCGCCTTCAGAAATTGCTTCGTCTAACATTTCCTGTAAACGCAGTAATTTCCCCGAACGCTTGGCGTCTTTTAAGGATTTCTCTTTTAATAATTGGGCGGGATGATTACAGACTTGTTTGAGTCGCATCAGCAAGGTTAGAATTAATCCCTTGCGCTTAATTCCCTCCGCTGCTTCAATTTCTACCAATGATTCATCCACCAATTTCTGATACAGGGCGGCTTGTTCTGCGGCGAGTCCACAGAATACTGTCATCTCCTGTTTCTCTGGCAAATCTTGAATAATCGTCTTATCAGTTTTCAGACGGCGGAGAATAAAAGGTTGCACTAGCGATCGCAAAGTTTGCAATGAATCCCTGTCGCCAAACTTCTCAATTGGCATAGCAAACCGCCGTTGGAAAAATTGGCGATCGCCTAAATATTGGGGATTGAGAAAATCTAAAATTGACCACAATTCCGATAATCGGTTTTCTACAGGGGTTCCGGTTAAGGCAATGCGAAATTCTGTCGGCAGTTTCCGCACAGCTTGCGACTGTTTCGCCCCTGGATTTTTGATGTTCTGCGCCTCATCTAATACGACACCTTGCCAGGATACAGATTCTAGGGTGGCGGCATCTCGATACACTAATGGATAACTGGTAATCACTAAATCCTGATTCTTAACCGCTTTGGCAAATGTCTTGCCTTTTGAGCGTTTATCGCCATGATGTACCATAGCTTTGAGCGTCGGAGCAAATTTTTTCACCTCCCGTTCCCAGTTTCCCAGTACGGATGTGGGACAGACTAATAATGTGGGCGATTCCAGAACATCTTGCTCTTTTAAATGAAGTAGAAAGGCAATGGTTTGAATTGTGTTATGACAAAGAATGTTATTTGCCACAAAGTTGTGATGGTGGCTGACTTCAAAATCATACACCCATCCCTCATAGTCGATATCCTCGATCTCCTGAATCTGACAGTAGAAAACTTCTTGATCTAGGAGACACTGTAAGCGTTCTTTGGTGAAATTTAATTGGGGTTTGTCGAGTTTTGTATAAACATCCAGAGTTTGAGATGTCCACGTCGATGGTTTTTGGTGTCGATAGTCTCGTTCCGCCACGCCACTGATAATGTGTTCCATTCCGGCGACAACTCGTTCTAGGCTAGCTCGTGAAAATTGCTGTGAGCCATTAAGATAGACTGTGTTGTGCATCCCCAAATGCCGGAATGGTAATTGAGTCGCTGTGACGGTTTCCGCTACGATATCAGATGCCGGAATTCCTTCTACATTCGTGTTACTGACTCGTTCACAGATTTCTTTTAATTTGCGCTGTTTTTCTGGGTAATTAAATCCAATCTCTTCTAAGAATCGACGTGCTGAATTGCCACCGATTGTACCACTATAGTAAGTGTGGATAATTTGTTTGCCATTTGTTGCTGTTTGGTGTTTGGATGAAATTCGTAACCAAATTCCCAAGCGCCGTAGTAATACAGAGAGTTGCTGAATCAGTAAGGGGGAAGCTGTAATGATTTCAATACTTCGCATCTGATAAATAACAGACGCTTCCGCATCGAAATAGTTTTGGAGGAATATCTTTACCGTATCTAGATCTGCCTGCATAATAAAATCTGGAATAGATTTAGCCTGCGATCGCATCCCCCAACTGTATCCTTTGGTTTGTAAGAATTCTCGGTAGGCTTGGCTATTGATTCGCAGATCTGGTACTCGATTCGGGTAGGTACAAATACTAGGATTATTGATTTTTAGGTTGTACCGCTGACCGATTTTTTGGAAGATTTGGAGCAAGTCTTGTGAACAGTCTTTGTCTTGCTGTGAAATGTTGACCCTCGCTCGATCCGATTCCTCACATCCTGCGGCGATTTGCCAAGCCAAAAACTTCACCAAATCCGGATCTTCGGGTTGCCCATGCCAAATCATTCTGGCAGGTACACCGACATAATCACCCACCTGAAAATTAGTCGTCCAACCGTGATGGGTTAATAGTTTATGACGATAGGTAATCGTAATTCGGCTCCCATCTTTAAGCTTAACGGTGCGTAGTTTTTCCTGCACTCGCTGGCGATAGAGACGCTGAATGGGAGCGGTGGTCATTTTATGGGTTTGTGAGTCAATGGCATTAATCAGTAACGACTCTGTTGGCTGACTCCAAAATCCCTCCCCATCAAATTCCGCTTCTGTTGCATACTGTTTCCAAATATCTTCAGCTTGGATAACTGTTCCATTGACGGAAATTAATGTACTAGGCGCGACGCATTTTCCCAATCCCATATCGTCGGCTAAACAAGCACCTAAGCCCCAACGTTCCAAAAAGGCTAGCCAACTCGCGCCTCGAAGTTGATAAGGGCGTAGTGTACCGTTAAAGTCTTGGGGAACTTCAATCGGTTCAATTGTGCGATTTCCGGTGAGATTGGTAATCAACTCTTGCAGCGCCCCGGATGCTTCAAAGTGAACGACAGGCAGTTTTCCTAATGTTTTGGTGTCGCCTGTCGCCAGTCGTAGGGCGTCTTCGACTGACAGACTCATATCTTCCTTTGATGCTGTCAGAATGGTGTGCGCCGCCCGCGCATCCGCAGGTTGCAGGGCAATCCATTCGCCATTAACTTCAACTAAGGGGGATTTGAGGGACATCAACCGTTGGAATTCGGATTTGGAGAGTTTGGTATCACCAATTGCTAAATCCCATTTAAATTTCAGCAGGCTTTGTAATCCTAAGCGTTCGTCTTTTTTGGATTTGGGTGCTTCTGCGGTAATACTAATGCCGAGGCGTTTTTCTCCTGATCCGGGGGCTAATCCTGGGGGTAAGATAATCCCCAAGCCACTGTCTTGTAGTCGCCATGCGCTGGCTTTGATAAATTCATACACTTGGACAGGGTTAAGTTCACAGAATCGCGGACAGCGTTCGTGTAAGCTGGCTTCTAAGGGGGGATAGAGGCGAGAGGCTAATCCTAATCCTTTGAGTAAGGTTTCCTGGGGCTGTTCAATGGTTCGTCCGTGATAGTCTAATTGTTCGACAGGATGCCGCCAAATCGTTTTGGCATCGACTAATAAGTCTGCCTCGTCCATGGCTTGCAAGCAATAGTCAAGCCGCCAGTTGGCTTCATCGGGTTGGGGCGGTTGTAAGACTAAGCAGGTGCGGAAGAGATTTTGGGTTAAACCTTGGGTGGTGGGAGTAACCAGGTGCTGTTGAATTGAGGTTGTCCAAGTGGAGAGTGCTGTATCTAAACGTGCGATCGCCATTGGTTCGACATCCAGGCTATCCTTGGCGCTACAGAGGGCTTGCAGCCATTCGGGTAGGGGTGAGGTCGCGGTTGGGGGTGATAGTGATTCAACCCAATTTTGCACCTGAATATCAATGGCGTGTCTTAAAAAGTTTAAGATTATTGATTGGGGATGTAGAGACGTTGCATGCAACGTCTCTACATTACCCTCATACGCTTGACAAGCTAAGGGCATGGATTGGGTAAACTCGGCTAAGCGAGTTTGATCGGTGGCGCTGTCGAGGAGGGGTTGCCAGTAGGCGATGGCTTCGCCATTGGGCTGGCGATACAATCCGGGTAAAAATTTACACCGAGTTAGTAAGTCTAAACTCCAGCGATAAACATGAGTCCAAAACCGTAAGTCCGATCCGACGTAATTATCGGAGACGTTGAATCCCCCTAAAGGTAGAGATTGAAGAAAGGGGAGGGCGGCTGAGGGAGTGAGACGGTAGCCAGCAACGTTCCATGGGTGCAGTTCTAGGGATGAGGAGTCTGTCTCATCTGTCGGGAGTTGGGCAGAAAGAATCGGGTAGGCTGATGTCTTAGCAGGGGCGGGGTGAGTGGGTAATACGAAGACTTGGGTTTGCCAGGAGGCGATCGCACTCTCCGTATCTCTGTGGCTTTTTCCGGTTCCTGGTTGGGGAAGGGTTAAGCCGCGATCGCCTAAAAACTCGCTTAACTCTGCCTGTGTCATGGCAAAGGGATGGGGCAAAATATCCAAGTTGGTAGCAAAGTTAACAGACGCTAAAGGACGCCATTGTTCTCCCCAAACAAATAAATAACTATCAGATTCGCCAGTAATCCAACTACCATGTAAAATTGCCATGTTTATAGAAAAATGAAAATAGAACCCAATACTATCAATTGCTGCTTGTCAAATGTTTAATTTTCCAGGATGAGTGTGAGGCAGCAAGTCTCGCAATGATAACTTAAAACTTGGTCGGGGTGAATTTAGTCGCATCTGGATAAAAAACCATAATAGTGAAACCTGCCCCGACTAACCTCAAAACTCAGATGCACTATGGCAGATCTGGAACATTCAAAACCAGGTTCCCTCGAAAGTCGTGAATGGTCAACATTTAAAACCATTTTCAAAGCAACCTTATTCCATAAGTGCTAGGATTGCGACAGAGAAAAAAACATGATAAACAGAGAAGGGTAACGAACCAAATGGTAGAGTTAGACAAATCAATATCCTTTGATGGACGGGATATTCGGCTAAGAGCCGGTCTACTAGCACCCCAAGCTGGGGGAACTGTACTAATTGAATCAGGAGATACAGCGGTTTTAGTCACGGCGACTCGCTCAGCGGGTCGAGAAGGCATCGATTTTCTCCCCTTATTAGTGGACTACGAAGAAAGACTGTATGCAGCCGGTCGAATTCCGGGTGGGTTTCTGCGCCGCGAAGGGCGTCCTCCGGAAAAAGTAACACTCACCAGCCGTTTGATTGACCGCCCGTTGCGCCCCTTGTTTCCCAGTTGGCTACGGGATGATATTCAGATTGTAGCCACAACCTTGTCTATGGATGAACAAGTGCCACCGGATGTGCTGGCGGTAACTGGGGCATCAGTAGCGGTACTGCAAGCCCAAATCCCATTCTATGGTCCGATGGCAGCAGTACGGGTGGGGCTAGTTGGAGATGATTTCATTATTAATCCAACTTACCGCGAAATCGACAATGGTGATCTAGATTTGGTGGTCGCGGGTTCTCCCCAAGGGGTGATCATGGTGGAAGCCGGGGCGAATCAACTGCCAGAACGGGATATTATTGAGGCGATTGAATTTGGTTATGAAGCCGTACAGGATTTAATTGCGGCTCAGCAAAATCTGCTCAAAGAATTGGGGATTGAGATTATCCAAGCCCAAGCGCCAGAAACCCCGTCGGAACTAGAAGATTTTATCCGCGATCGCGCCACGAAATCGATAAAGAAGGTCTTGTCTCAGTTTGACTTAGATAAGCATGGTCGTGATCAAGCCTTGGATGAAATCAAGGAAAATGAAATTCTGGCTCCCATCGCTGAACGTCCAGAGGATGATCCCCTGCGGGTGGCGGCGGCTGATGATCAACTGCTCAGCAGTTTGTTCAAAAGCTTGACCAAGAAGCTGATGCGATCGCAAATTGTCGAGGACGGGGTGCGCGTTGATGGGCGTAAACTGGATCAGGTACGTCCAGTGTCTTGTCAGGTGGGTCTATTGCCCTCTCGTGTGCATGGGAGTGGTTTATTTAATCGCGGTTTGACTCAAGTCTTGTCTACGGTGACGCTGGGAACGCCTGGGGATGCTCAAATGTTGGATGATCTGAATCCCGAAGAAGAGAAGCGTTACCTGCACCACTATAACTTTCCGCCCTTTTCTGTGGGGGAAACCAAACCCATGCGATCGCCGGGACGCCGGGAAATCGGTCACGGGGCGTTAGCGGAACGGGCGATTATTCCCGTGTTACCGCCGCAAAATGAATTTCCTTATGTGATTCGGGTGGTATCGGAGGTGCTTTCCTCCAATGGTTCAACCTCGATGGGTTCGGTTTGTGGATCGACTCTGGCTTTAATGGATGCAGGGGTGCCGATTACCAAGCCTGTCAGTGGGGCGGCGATGGGATTGATTAAGGAAGGCACGGAAGTCCGGATTCTCACCGATATTCAAGGAATTGAAGACTTTTTGGGCGACATGGACTTCAAAGTCGCGGGAACGGATAGCGGGATTACCGCGTTACAAATGGATATGAAAATCACCGGGCTGTCCATGGAAATCGTTGCCAAAGCGATTGAACAAGCCAAACCAGCGCGACTGCACATCTTAGAAAAGATGCTGGCGACAATTGACAAACCCCGCCCTGATTTGTCTGCATTTGCGCCACGCTTGCTGACGATGAAGATTGATCCGGACTTAATCGGGTTGGTGATTGGTCCTGGTGGTAAGACGATTAAAGGGATTACGGAACAAACCGGTGCCAAAGTCGATATTGATGATGATGGCACAATTACGGTTTCTGCTGTTGAAGGGGAAAAGGCAAAGAAAGCGATTACCCTAATTCAAGGCATGACCCGGCGTTTAGAAGAAGGGGATGTTTATGCAGGGCGCGTGACTCGGATTATTCCCATTGGTGCCTTTGTGGAAGTGTTACCCGGGAAAGAGGGAATGATTCACATTTCCCAACTGGCAGATTATCGTGTCGGTAAGGTCGAAGATGAGGTGGCTGTTGGCGATGAAGTGATTGTGAAAGTCCGCGAAATTGACAACAAAGGTCGGATTAATCTGACTCGTTTGGGAATTCATCCCGATGAAGCAGCCGCAGCGCGTGCAGCAGCGACAACTTAGATGGTTTTGGAGTTAGCTGAACGTTAAGTCAATTGTCAGTAAGCCTCAGCATCCGCC
>NZ_JBKHHI010000143.1:0-14530 GCF_046539235.1 Coleofasciculus sp. | reverse complement strand
TATACATGGTGCGTTACATTTGATTAACGCACCCGACAAGATCTGCGATCGCACTTTTGGATCATGCTGTGTGGATTTCTCGTGCGTTTATGGAGTGGCATTCAAAACAGAGTGGGGACACTTTTATTAACACGCGATCGCACGGCATCCCCCTAGATTTACTGGGGCAGATTTAGCTACAATACTATTACTACAATCCCTCATGTAACATTCTCGCTTGTCAATATGACGTCCTTACCACAGAAGCGCCAACCAAGACGGGGACGAATATTCCCAGAATATACCATCCCGCCAGAAGAATTAGCCAAACGCAGAGCGAAACGCATTGAACTGGGCAAGCGTTGCCGAGTTATTTTTGAACGACTTCGCCCGGAACTGATTGAACAATACTACAATTGTTTCATTGCCATAGAACCCGATAGTGGCGACTATTTAATTGACCCAAAACTAGAAGGAGTGATTCAAAAAGGACAAGAACGTTATGTCAATACTGATGTTAAGCTAACAATCTTTCGACTGAATGAAACCGGAACCTGCGGCACGATATGATTGTAGGCAGGTTTGGTGAAAATGGGGAGTTGTTCTTTGAGATTGAACTGATAGCCGCAAATGGCGAAGGTTTTGCCGTTGAAGCACTTCTAGATACGGGTTTTACCACAGGTTGGCTAGCGCTTAACGCTTGGCTTCCCCCTTTTTAAGGGGGACGGGAGGGGGATCGATAAGGGAAGAGGGGGATATAAAAGGGAAGAGGGGGATCTAAAAGGGAAGAGGGGGATCTAAAAGGGGGACGGAAGGGGGATCAAATAGGGGGACGGAAGGGGGATCTGAAGGGGGACTTTGATCTACTGTACTTTATGGAGAGCGCTTTTGACGTTTATGGAATACAAATATGACAAATGACAAATGACAAATGACCAATAACAATCAAACTTCAACCAAATTCCCCACCACGCGATCGCGCCCTTCTAGCTTAGCTTTATACAGCGCTTGATCTGCCTCAGCAATTAGCCGATCTGGTGTAGTTTTTGGCGGCGGAATCACGCCAGCTACGCCAAAACTCAAGGTGACAAACTTACTCACCAAAGATCCCTCATGTACAATCGCCCGCGACTTCACTTTCAACCGAATCGATTCTGCCACCTGCATGGCACCTCTAAGGGACGTATTCGGTAAAATAAGCACAAATTCCTCACCCCCATATCGAGCTACTAAATCTGCTGGACGCTTCACCGCTTTACGCAAAATATCCGCCACTTGTTTAAGACATTCATCTCCCGCTTGATGTCCATACGTGTCGTTATATGCCTTAAAAAAATCAATATCACACAAAATTAACGACAGAGGCGCTTGCTCCCGCGCCAATCGTTTCCACTCCTGCTGCAACGCCTGATCAAAAGCCCGACGATTGGCAATCTGGGTCAACCCATCCAAATCAACCAACCGCTGCAACTCCTGATTCATTTCCTCTAACTTCGCCTTCAACACCCGTTCTTGCTCAATTTTGCGACGTAACTCCGCCATCACCCAATGGGTATGCAGTAATCGCCGCACCCGTTGCCGCAGCACCGCCCAATGAATCGGTTTCGTGATATAATCCGTAGCGCCAGCCTCAAACGCTCGGTCTACCGATTCCTGATTATTGAGTCCAGTAATCATCAGGATGGGGGGACAGTCCTGACCAAACATTTCCTGTAACTTAGCGCAACAGGTAAATCCATCCATCACCGGCATCATCGCATCTAACAAAACAATATCCGGTAACTGTTCGGTGCAAAGCGCTAGACATTGATGCCCATCCCCCACTTCCAACACCCGATAGCCCTCCTGTTCCATCGCCCGACGTAGCACCAGGCGTAGGGTCTTTTCATCATCCACAATTAAAATCAGGGGTGGGTCATGCTGAAAGTCAGGCTCATTCATTATCGTTTCCTCGGATGCTCTTGTTGCAACGCGGCGACAACTCGCTCATACTCTGCATCAAACTGGGAAATCAGGCTAGAAGCTGGCTCTAGGTTTCCCGTGCAACCCAACGCTTCTAAATCCGCACACAGTTGCGCCAAACCCGTTGCACCAATCGTCAAACTTGATGATTTCAACCCATGGGCAGATTGGTGCAGAGCATTAGCATCATCATGAGCGATCGCACTATGAATCGCTTGTACCCTAGGGGGGGAGTCTTCCAGATAACTGTCAATCACTTCCGCGATTAACCCCTCAAAATCGTCTCCGGCTATTTCTCTTAAATCTTGCAGCACTTGCCGATCTAAAGCGGGGGTTTCACTGGACTCTGAGGGTGTTTCTGGCACAAATACGTCCTCATCTGAACAATCCCTTATCCTATCTCTGCCTTCTTGATCCAGCACTTGAGCATAAGTAGTTAAGGCTTGAACCAGGGCTTCCGGTCGAATCGGTTTACTGATATAGTCATTCATGCCCACTTGCAAACATTGTTCTCGGTCTCCCTGCATGGCATGAGCCGTCATGGCAATAATCCAAGGTTGGCACGCTAATGACCATTCAGTCCGGATGCGGCGAGTTGCCTCCAATCCGTCCATTTCAGGCATCTGCACATCCATGAAAACAACCTGATAGGACTTACGACGCAGGGATTCCAGCGCCTCTTGTCCATTGTTCGCCACATCTGCGCGATATCCTAAGCGCTGCAACATCTGGCGAGCCACCTTTTGATTGACCGCCACATCTTCGACCAGCAAAATGCGTAACGGTAGCCTTTGGGCAAACTCAGCCTCAAGCCGTCCCGATGAGCGATCGCCCGGACGCACCGAAATCCGTCTACGTCCTAAAATTGCTACAAACACATTATAAAGCTGGGATTGCTTAATCGGCTTGGTTAGAAACGCCGCAAAATTGGGCATATCATCGGGTTTATATGGGGTTTGCTGACCCACAGAACTGAGCATGACCAAGGGGATTTGTTCACCGTTCGGTAACGCCTGGATTTGTAACGCTAAGGTCAAACCATCCATTTGTGGCATTTGCCAATCCAAAACCGCCAGATCAAAGGGTTCTGAGTCGGCTAACCAATTCAACGCTTGCTCTCCTGATTCCGCCGTTTTCACCTCCATTCCCCACGACTGCGCCTGTAGGGTGATAATCTGCCGATTCGTCGCATTATCATCCACTACCAGTAACCGTTTTCCCCGTAACTCCGGTTGGGGTGCATCCAACTCCGCCGTGACCGAATTAGGGTCTGATTTCACTACAATCGTGAAATAAAACGTCGAACCTTTCCCTACCTCACTTTCCGCCCACAAGCGCCCGCCCATCCGTTCACTCAAACGCTTACTAATCGCTAAACCCAGTCCCGTTCCGCCATAATTGCGGGTCATAGACGCATCCACCTGAGAGAACGGTTTAAACAAACGATTCATGCGATCGCGCGGAATCCCAATTCCTGTATCTCTGACCGTAAATTGCAGTTCGTAATGTTGTGGGTTGTCAATCCCACTTGGATCGGCTTTAATCTCCTGTCTAGGGGCTTCCCCAAGGGCGGGTTTAGTCAACTTATCGGTTTGTGGCAAAATGTTATCGGTCAAACCCGCCCCTACACCGGATACTCCCCCAGACACCGCTCGACTCATCACCGATACCACCACTTCCCCCTGTTGAGTAAACTTCACCGCATTACTCAGCAAATTCACCAGAATCTGTCGCAGGCGGGTAATATCACCCACCACATTGGTCGGTGTTTGGGGTTGACCCTGAGCGAAGCCGAAGGGTTCAATTAAATAAGCGAGTTCCAATCCCTTAGCCGCCGTTTGAGAGGCAACTAAATCTAAAGCTTCCTCAATACAAACATGCACATCAAAAGAGTGTTCCTCTAAATCCAATTTGCCGGATTCGATTTTCGAGAAATCCAGAATATCGTTAATAATCGTCAGCAACGCTTCACCACTGCTACTAATCGTATTGGCAAAGTCTTGCTGTTGGGGCGTCAATTCCGTATCCAACAACAATCCAGCCATACCAATCACCGCATTCATCGGCGTGCGGATTTCATGGCTCATCATTGCCAGAAACTCACTTTTTGCCCGATTAGCGACTTCGGCTTCCCGTTTAGCTTTATGCAGGGCGAGGTTTTTGAGCGTTAATTCTTCCCGCCGTTGCTGTTCCCGTTCTAAGAGTTGAGCTTGAGCTAAAGCAATGCCAACTTGCGCCGCTACCGCTTCTAGCAGTTCAATCTCATCCGCCGTCCATTCCCGGAAGCGATCGCATTGATGCAAACAAATAATACCATTGGTCTGATCCTGATACGAAGTACGCACCGAAAGCATGGATTTGAGATCCATCTGACTACACAGCGGATTCGCCCCCTCTAATCGCGGATCAGTATAAACATTCTCGGAACTCACCGCTTGATCTTGCGCCAGCACCGCTTGGGCGTGAGGATTACCCACAACGGGAATGGTTTGCTCTCGGGTTGACTCATAACCCGGTTCTAGATACTCCGCCACCAACGGAATTTGCGGACAAGGCTTTGCCAAATAGGTATGAATCAGACAACGATTCACGCCAAATACCTGACCCACCTGCGTCGCCGCCGTCTGAAAAATATGCTTACTGTCTAAGCTTTGGCGAATTTCTTGGGTAATTTGTTTGAGCAGCAGCATCCGTTGCAATTGCCGCTCTAATAAGGTTCTGGCTTGTTGACGTTCGATCTCATGACCCACCCACTGTGCCATGAGTTTGAGCAGTTGAGGGGACGCCGAGGGATTTTTGCGGGTGAGGGTGGTGGGACGTTCCTGAACACTGAAAAAGCACAGCGCCCCATAAATGTTTCCGGCTACCTTGACACTTGTACCCAGATAGGATTTAATTCCAAACGTGAGACAGGCTTGATGATTTGCCCATTCTGTATCTTTCTCCAACTCAAACGCGATCGGTTCCTGGGCGTGGGTGGTTTCGTGGCAAATTGTCTGTCCTAATTCAAACGTATCTCCCGCCTGCACCTGTCGAGGTGATTTAGGCGGAACTTGAGCCGCAATCACCAGACAGCGCCCTTGTTCAATCCGAGACACAATACCGACATCGTGACCAAAATGACGCCGCCCTAAGGCTAAGAGTCCTTGTAGGCGTTGCTCAAACGTGAGTTTGGGTGCAGCAGCCACTCGATATAAAGCCCGAATCGCGGCTTCGTCTTGGCGCTGTTGTTGTTCAATCTGTTTGCGCTCGGTAATATTACGGATAATCCCAATAATCTGATTGTCCAAAAATGGCACGAGTCGGGCTTCATAGTTTTGCTCCCCTGTCTCTAAGGATAAGGAATAGTCCAGACTAACTGGGGATTGGCTCTGAATCACCTGCGCGATCGCCCCCTGAATTTTATCACTCACATCAGCAGGGAGAACATTCTGTACCGGCTGTCCCAGAAACTGTTCTGGCTCGACGTATAATTCACCCAAATTGGGGGCTTTATAGTCGAGAATGCTTCCATCTTGGCTCAAGCGAAAATACAAATCAGGAAGGGCGTTAAAAATCGCTTGCAGTTCAGAGTTTTTCTGATATAAGGCTTCCTCGGCTTGCTTGCGTTGAGTTACGTCATGAGCAACACAATAAATTAATCCTTCTTCAACTAAGGCTTTAGCATTCCACAACAGCCAGCGATAGGAACCGTCGGAACAGCGATAGCGATTTTCAAAGGCGATGGAATCTTTCCCCGTTGTCAGTCGTTCAGCTTCCGCCAGAGTCGCGGCGCGATCATCGGGATGAACCAATTCTAGATAAGGTTGGGCTAATAATTCAGCTTCACTCCACCCCAAGGTTTTTTCCCAGGCGGGATTCAGACGCCTAAAATAGCCATCAAACCCCGCAATACAAAGCATATCAACGGACAGGTCAAAGATGCGATCGCGCTCTTGTTCGGCTTGGCGACGTTCACTAATATCCGTTTGAATGCCAATATAGTGGGTAAGTTTACCGTTGCGATCGCGGATGGGGGAAATGGACAGTTCATTCCAGAAGCGTGTCCCGTCTTTGCGATAGTTTTGCAGGATGACGTGACAGTCTTGTTCGTTTTTTAGCGCCGCTTTTAGTTGATCTAAACCCGGTTGTTGATGATTATCCCCTTGTAAGAAGCGACAGTTTTTTCCCACAACCTCTTGAGCTGAATAACCGGTAATTCGCTCAAAGCCGGGATTGACGAAAATAATCGGATTATCGGGTACATTTGGATCAGTAATCAGGATACCATTACTACTGGCTGCGATCGCCCGTTCCAACAGTTGTAAGCGCACCTCAGTCTGCTTGGATTCGGTAATGTCGCGGGTAACTTTAGCAAACCCCCGCAGGTATCCTGTTTCATCGCGCAGCGCCGTAATAATTGTGGTCCCCCAAAACTGGGAACCATCCCGCCGCACGCGCCACCCTTCATCCTCAAATCTACCCATTTGGGCGGCAATTTTTAAGGATTGTTCAGGTTTACCGTTTTCTTGATCGTCCTTGAGGAAAAAACACTGATAAGATTGACCAATGATCTCTGATGCTGAATATCCTTTTAAGCGTTGAGCGCCTGCATTCCAGCTAACAATCTTACCCTCAGTATCGAGCAGGTAAATCCCATAGTCTTTGATCCCGTCAATCAGCAGGTTTAAGCGTTCATCACTGGCTTGCAGAGCGAGTTCGGTTTGCTGGCGATCGCTAATATCGCCAATCAGCCAGAGAATTCCCACAACCAAGCCGACTAAACCTATAGCCAGTAACCCCATGACAGCGAAGACACCGCCATACATTAGCACTGGACGAATTGGGCTGGAATCCAAAAGCCAGCCAGCTAAATTACACCAATGAATCAACTCATCAATTAACAGTCGATTGAAAAAGGGAAACATACAAACTCTACCGAGCGGAGAAACTTGGGCTTATTTCAGTCAGCGATAACGATAAAGAGACTGAACATCAGGATTCAGGGTAGTACAGGCGGACGTCAGGAAAACCGACTATTCAAATCAGTGAACCGAGTCATGGCAAAATGCTTATGACGTTTGACGTCCAAGATCCTGCGGTACTAGGGTAATGCAGTGACAGTTTTCCTCCCCATATCCCAGAATCAAAGTTACGATTTTTTCTGACTTTAGAAACATCTCTGTTGCCAAAGCGGGTCGGTTATATCTGCCATGCATAGAGTTGAACACTTAACTAGCTTATCTACCCACAACTAAACTGCAAAGCTCTGCGTAGCTTTTCCTGATTTGTCGATCTAAACGGCAAAAAAAATTCAAAAAAATTTACGTATTGATTAGGAAGTTAATAAATCCTAGCATCAGCATTAAATGGCAAAAAAGTCAAATATTTTGTAGTTTTCCTAGAGGAATTCACAACTCAATGAAGCAACAAAAATCGAGAGTGGCAAGCCGTCTCTTGATTGTGCCTAATCTGACTGAAAGCGATTAGTATTGATCTAGACATTCAGCTATTTTGCCGCTACCCACTTCCGAATTCGTTTATTAATGATTTCTCCAGGTTAATGGCAAGGTGAGAAAAAATACAACAGCTTAATTTCTATAATAAACGATCAAGCACGCTATTGAAATACTCAGTGGCGCTATCTGAGCTAAATCAAGACAATTGTCAGTATGCTAACTTAGCTAGGGACTCGCCAAAGCGCGTATCCTCAACCCTGAGAATCTCGACGACAGTGAAAGCCCATGCAAATCTATACCAGGCAATTGCGGGTGCGGCATTATGAAATTGATGTCCTCGGACATGTCAACAATGGTGTTTACCAGAATTATCTCGAACAAGCCGCCGTGGAACACGCCCAACTCCTGGGTTATTCTTTGGCACAATGCCGAAACTTAGGAGGTGTGTTTGTCATGCGTCGGATTGAAATCGACTACCTGCGTCCAGCAATGGCAGACGATACCCTCGAAATCACCACTTGGCTACAGCAGATGAAAGGAACCCGGGCGATTAGACGCTATGAAATTCATCGATTGGGTGAAGTGCAACCCTTAGTCATTGCTGAAGCAATCTGGGTGTGGGTGGATGGGGTTACGATGCGCCCACGGGGAATTCCTAAACAGATTCTGGCGACTTTCGAGTCAATCCAACCCTCTGATGAGCTGTCATGCACTTAATTTTGTATTAATTAAGATTAAGCTTAAGAGTTAAACCAGACTGAAATTGTACATTTACGATACGTTACATATCAATCCCAGGGGGTATCAGGCGCTCAATCATGAGTTAAAAAAAATGCTCTTGGCTGGATTAATAGACATTCATAAATAATAAGTAATAATTCAATGGGTAGGATGGGTTTAGCTATTCAAGCGGTTAGGACACATCATTTATGTTCCAGACGCGCCATGGCGCGTCTGGAACAATGGTGCCGAACGTCCTAATCGATGTGTCTATTGCTATATCTATCCATGGGCAGAAGCTAAGGTTATCATTAGCAGCTATAATTAGCATTTCAAGCTAATTTCGGTTTGACACTTCAAAGGAGATTGCAATGTTACAATTTTTAATCAATTTTCATCGGCGGATTGGCAAAATGCTTTGGGCTTTAAGTTTAATTACCTTAATCAATCTAGGGGGTTTATTACTCCTGAGCAATCAAGCCGCATTAGCTGACTCTGATACACCTTTGACGACTCCACCAAAAACAGAAAAGACCGAATTAGGATTGTCACAGCAAGAGAAAGAAAAAGCCTACGAAGAAGCCAAAGAAGCACTGTCGGAAGATCCGCAAAAAGGGGTGCAAAAACTTTACGAAGAGGAAAAGAAGAAGTATGAAGAATCTCAGCCCGATAAGAACGTGTTAGAAAAAGCGAAAGACATGATTGAAGGGCTAACAAACAACGATTAAACGCAACTGAAATTCCCCCAGCCAAAAAGTTCTCCGGGCGACTATTCACCAGTGTTTAGTCGTCCTGTTTGTAGTTTGTAGTTTGTAGTTTGTAGTTTGTAGTTTGTAGTAAGGGCTTTAGCCTATCAGCGCTTCAACGTAGGAACTAACAGTTGTATAATTTGAATGTGCAAGGTTAGAGTTTGTAGTAAGGGCTTTAGCCTATCAGCGCTTCAACGTAGGAACTAACAGTTGTATAATTTGAATGTGCAAGGTTAGAGTTTGTAGTAAGGGCTTTAGCCTATCAGCGCTTCAACGTAGGAACTAACCTCAAAGTTATACCGGCGCTAAAGCGCAACTACAAGCGCAACTACAAGCGCAACTACAAGCGCAACTACAAGCGCAAGGACAAACTCATGTACAACTATCGCTACCTTACTCCCTTACAAAAAGCTGAAATCCTTGAATACCGGAAACTTCAAGGCTTTCCTCCTCATTCTCCGCCCCATCCTTTTCAAAATAAAACTTTCTACCTGCTAACGGCGGCTTGCTACGAACACAAACCCCGTATCAATAGTATCTCTCGTCGTCAGGAACTTTTAGACCAATTATTTAAGAATTTCCTAGACGCAGGTATTGAAATCCTCGCCTGGGTCATTTTAACTAATCATTATCATGTATTAGTC
The DNA here is from genome assembly GCF_046539235.1 of Coleofasciculus sp. Taxonomy (GTDB): domain Bacteria; phylum Cyanobacteriota; class Cyanobacteriia; order Cyanobacteriales; family Coleofasciculaceae; genus Coleofasciculus. Next base: position 5,038 of record NZ_JBKHHI010000143.1, on the reverse strand, counting down.
AATACCGTTGAGTTTAAGCAGGTGAGTGGTATTTTTCGTCTGATTCATGGTAGACTGGCTCGTCAGTGGAATCTCGAAGATAAGTTAAGGGGAAAAGTTTGGTATTCTTACTGCGATCGCGCGATTCGTTCGCAACGTCATTATTATGCTACTTTAAACTATATCCACTACAATCCGGTGAAACATAATTATGTTGAATCTGCCTATGATTGGGACACAAGTAGTGTTCACTGGTATTTGCAGGAAAGGGGGCGAGAGTGGTTGAGACAGTGTTGGGTTGGATTTCCTGTTCAAGATTACGGGAAAGAGTGGGATAAGTTTAGTTTGTAGTTTGTAGTTTGTAGTAAGGGCTTTAGCCTACTCATCGCTTCAACGTAGGAACTAACAGTTGTATGATTTAACTGTGCAAGGTTAGAGTTTGTAGTAAGGGCTTTAGCCTATCACTACTTCAATGTAGGATCTAACCTCAACGTTATATCGGCGCTAAAGCGCAACTACAAGCGCAACTACAAGCGAAATGTAAACTTTATGTTAAAAAAGTAACGAAAACTACACGTTATTGGCAATTTAATCAAATCCCGTGAAATAATCGTAGTAAGGACAAATCGCACCGACTTTAATCTTTTCTAGATCAAGGAGAGATTAAGCCGTTGTTTTGTTCATCGATAAGCGCGATCACGCCTATATATAAGTTTTGCTTAACTTTAACCCAAAATTACTCAACTGGCGCTGGAGTCTGGACATTAGAGACTTGAATCGCCAAGCAAGCTGTGCTGGTGATTGAGTTTCCTGGTTCAATCCCAATCCCAGGGGGCGATTTGTCTTGCGATCAAATTCTCTCTAATTTTAGTTCAATCCCTGATGAGGAACAATGGAATGTCTGATTCATTATTAGCGGATGCTGGCACCCGATTGCAAGCGGCGATGAAACATGTCTCGATTTCCGAAGATGCGATCGCCCGCTTAAAGCATCCTAAAATGAGCCTGAGTGTGTCCATCCCGGTTCGCATGGATGATGGCTCATTAACCATGCTACAAGGATATCGAGTTCGATATGATGACACCAGGGGACCCGGAAAAGGCGGTGTACGCTATCATCCCAACGTTACTCTGGATGAAGTTCAATCCCTCGCCTTTTGGATGACATTTAAATGTGCGGTATTAAATTTACCCTTTGGTGGTGCGAAGGGGGGAGTTACGGTTAATCCCAAAGCCTTATCCAAACTGGAACTCGAACGCCTCAGTCGCGGCTACATTGACGCGATCGCCGATTTTATTGGACCGGATGTGGATATTCTCGCCCCTGATGTTTACACCAATGCCATGATTATGGGGTGGATGATGGATCAATATAGTATCATCCGGCGTCAAATTAGTCCCGCTGTCGTCACGGGTAAACCCATCACCATGGGGGGAAGTGTGGGGCGCGATGGCGCAACCGCGACGGGGGCTTACTTTGTGATTGAATCCATGGCACCTAAACTGGATCTAATTCCCCAATATACGACAATCGCGATTCAGGGATTTGGTAACGCCGGGGCGATTTTGGCAGAACTCCTGGCTAAAGCTGGGTATAAAGTTGTTGCTATCAGTGATTCTCAAGGCGGAATTTATGCCAAAAAAGGCTTGGATATTCCCAGTATTCGCCAGTATAAAATGTCAAGTCAAAGTCTGCAAGCGGTTTACTGTCAAGATACGGTTTGTAATATTGTTGAACATGAAAAGTTAACCAATGCCGAACTCTTAGCTTTAGATGTAGACATTCTGATTCCGGCGGCGTTGGAGAATCAAATTACCCACGAGAATGTTAACAATGTCCGCGCCCGCTATATTTTTGAAGTCGCCAATGGTCCGATTACTTCAGAGGCGGATAAGGTTTTAGACAGCAAAGGAATTCTCGTATTTCCCGATATTTTGGTTAATGCGGGTGGGGTGACAGTGAGTTATTTTGAATGGGTGCAAAACCGCAGTGGACTCTATTGGAAAATGGCAAAAGTGAATGAAAATCTGAAACAGAAAATGGTGGAAGAAAGCCAACATATCTGGTCAATTTATAAAGAGTTAGCTGTTTCCCTGCGAACGGCTGCTTATGTTCATGCGTTGAATCGCTTAGGGGAAGCCCTTAATGCTAAAGGAACCCGAGACTACTATGTCAATGGTCGCATTCCGGCGTTAAATTTATCCCCCAACTGAAGTACGGGAGATTTCACGTTCATGGTTCATGGTTCATGGTTCATGGTTCATTGTTCATGGTTCATGGTTCATTGTTCATGGTTCATGGTTCATGGCAATGAAATGATCAACGATAAACCATTAACCAAGTGGCGGGCGGCTATCCCTTCCACCCTTGAAAGAGGTGGGCTTCCCGCCGCTTTTGTCCGGCTTGTCTGGTTTCAGTCCCCTTGCGGGGATTAGATTAGCGGAAAGAAAAAATCAAGGAGGCAATTGGAGGAAGCCTTAACCAGTTTCAGTCCCCTTGCGGGGATTAGATTAGCGGAAAGATTTCCTCTACTTTTTTAGAATTCTTGTGGATCTACGTTTCAGTCCCCTTGCGGGGATTAGATTAGCGGAAAGCCCTGCCCCGGTGACGCGGCTCTAGGTCTTGTTGCGTTTCAGTCCCCTTGCGGGGATTAGATTAGCGGAAAGTTGAGCCGGTTGTTGCTCAACGACTTGCCGGTGCTAACGTTTCAGTCCCCTTGCGGGGATTAGATTAGCGGAAAGTCCGCCACCTGAAACCTAGTCTAGCTGGTAAATCTGAGAGCGATTTTGGCAAGTCTCATTTTCGCCCTCATTTCAGCCCCGCTTATTGCCAGCTATTCTCAATAGCGAGACTACTGAAAACATTAAAACTCTTTATTTGTCAAGGTTCTGGCGATTCTGGCAAGACCCCCCGGGATTTCGCCCGCGCTTCGACTTGCCAGAAATAGCTTATCACATTCTAGACAATAATTGCATCATCATTACGAGGTTGCTCCGAACCGTAGGTAATCGTGCGCTTCACCGCCCCTGAATCCAATACATAGACTCGCACCGAATCCTCATCCGGTTTAATCAACTTCTCAAATGAGATTTGCAATTTAGTAAACTGCATCGCCGTCAAAAAACACTCAAACACCGAATACTGCGTCCATTTGCCGTAACCAGACAGCAACTTGTGCAGCCGGGTGCGCCGTTTATTCCCAGCTTTTGAGTCAGGTACATCATATATTATCAGATAAAACAGGGTATTTTGCATGGTTCGTTCATGGTGCATGGTTCATTGTTCATTGTTCATCGTTCATAGCAATCAACAATCAACAATGAACAATCAACAATCAACAATTAACAATCAACTCATCGCAACAGCAGCGGCTTATAAGGCACACCCTCTTGCAAATGACGACTCAACAACCGCGCTTGTAACTCAATCGCCCGCCGATAGGTACAGCGATAGTCAAACGTCGGATGCTTAAACTCATCATTCATCTTACGTTCAAACGCTTGTAAAAACGTTTTGCGTCCCTTCTCCGACAAACGGTAAGCCCCCAAACTTTCCGTAAAATCATCCGGCTGGAGTTCGCGATGATTCAACACCGATAACACCATATTATCCGCCACCAAAGGGCGAAACTCTTCCATCAAATCCAGTACCATTGAAGGCTGTCCGTGATGCACTTCATGCAAATAGCCGATGTAGGGGTCTAATCCCGCCAGATGGACTGCTGCTGTCACCTGCACCCGCAATAATCCATAGGCAAAACTCAACAGAGAATTAACCGGGTCAGTGGGGGGACGGCGATTGCGTCGGGGAAATGACCAGGGTTCTTTTAACAGTGCATCCCAACAGGCAAAATAATCCTTCGCCGCCAATCCTTCCACACCCCGCACCTGGTCAAGCGTGGTTTGGGTTTTGACCAGTTTTTTGTGCGATTTCAGGGAATTATCCTTAATTTTATGTCGATACAATACCGCGTATTGGTTCTGAATTTTCGCCGTAACGATCGCTTTCACCAACGCCAACCGCTTTTCGGTATCATGATACAGGGCATACTGCGCCAATCGTAGCGAACCATTGCGAGAGTATCCGGGTAATGCACTACCCAAATACTTGCCAAATCCCGACAGGTAATGAACCGGCATTCCTAACTCCAGCGCATAGACCAAAGCATCACCCGTCACTTGGGGATTTCCCATCAAAACCACCTGTTCCACCGTTTGTGCGGGAACTGACCGTTTTTGCCAAGTCCCATCCTCCTGCTTCAGGGCGACAGTAAAGGCTTCATAGGATTTACTTAGAATTGCTTCGGGTTGAATCACATAAAGTACAGACATCTTACAACTCCTCCTGTAATAAGTGGTGAACTTCAAACGGTAGGCAAATGCGGATTAAACTGCACGATTGACATTTTTTAGCATGTTTGATGGGGGAAGGCATTTTCCCTTGGGCGGTGAGTTTAGCCGCAGTAATCGCTTTTTCTGTGGCTGTACGCAATTGGGGAGAAAATAGAACCCGTTGTCGGCGTCGATTCCCGTGGTAAAAGATTTCTCCATAGGAAATAGTGCATCCCAGGCGTTCTTCTAAACACAACGCCGCTGCACAGAGTTGAAAATGGTCATTGAGATGCTGTGCCATTTTGCCTTTTTTATATTCCACAGGGATTAATTCCCCATCTTTGGCTTCCACGGCGTCAATAATGCCACTGACCATTAATCGGTCACTCCACACCCACTGTTGTTGATAAATGATGGTACCTTCTGCTTGAATAATTTCCTCCTGATTAATATTGCGGTGTAGATGGCGTCCTAAGAGAATATGTTCGTTGTCTTCCATTTCGCCTAATTGGTATTCAAAATAGAAGCGGCGGGGACAATATTCCCAGGCGTTGAGATAGGCAAGGGGTAAATAGGTTTCTGTGTTCATGGTTCATGGTTCATTGTTCATGGTTCATGGTTCATTGTTCATGGTTCGTGGTTCATAGTTCATGGTTCATTGTTCATGGTTCATGGTTCATGGTTCGTGGTTCATGGTTCATGGTTCATAGTTCATGGTTCATGGTTC
>NZ_JBKHHI010000142.1:0-14556 GCF_046539235.1 Coleofasciculus sp. | reverse complement strand
ACGGACAAAAATAATGTCAGCAGCTATTGGGCATGTCATCTTCTAAACCTGATAAATAGTCGGACAAAAGAAAACGGCACTGTATGAAGTTTTCTTTTGTCCGACTACTTAAAATGGTGGAATAGGTTGTAGCGTGGGTCTATGTTAGGAGACCCAACAAAATCTAGGGCTAAAGCCCTAACTACGAACCTAATTCTTAACCTTGAACAGACCCTAACTAATTGCAAGCAATCTAGTTAGGGATTCTCCCCTGCTGTTACCACGAAGAGCCGCTGTTCTCGGTGAATACCAGGAACTTCTGCCTTGGCATTCCTCCTCGCCATTTCTGAATCGGAGTTAAGACTAAAAAAGCCTTATGAACGCACTAAGATTTTTACCCAGTAGATGCGTTATTGTAACAAATAGTCTCTACTGGAACCTTATAATCTTAAGTTTTCTAGGTTCTACCTGTAGGTCGTGCCGAACAAATAAATGCCGCCGTACCTGTTAGTATTATAGCAAAATTATTAATGTTTCGCTAACCCCATCTAAATCTTGTGATTTTAGATGGGGACTGCGCTCAACCGTTGTTCAAAAATTCAGCCGACAACATTAGGGTGTGTTGGCTTCAGCGCGGTCCTGCATGGTTTCTTGCAAGTGTTTACCTTTCTCGCGCTGCTGGGCTGTTGATTCTCGGCTTTTTTCTTGAGTCGGGGTATTAGCAGAGGGTGCTTCGACTTCTTCTTCTGCACGGTTGAGCATGTTTTGTTTCAATTGTTCGTCGGCGAGACGTTCTTCAGTTGCAATTTTCCGTGCTTGGTCTTGGGTATTCATAATTTTATTCTCCATATTCTTTACACTGCAATGGTTATCGGAGTTTTTTGCTAGTTCGGATCAGGTCTGGGTATGATCCGAGACAAGCATCCGAGCCTATCCTCTTTGGTATCAAGATTTCGGATGACAAATCGTCCCCCAAAAGAGAGAAGTTCTTGTGATGTGGCAACAGAGATACATGACGAATTTAAACAATGTCACATTGTTCCAACTTAGCCGCCATAACTTCAGCATGACGCCACCAGTTGTAATAGCCTCCCACCCAGCGACGGGATGGTAGATGTCCGGCTGGAGATTTGAGATTAAATTGATAGGCTGTATCCGGAACATAAGGATTGTGAACCGACCAACCCACGCGATCGCATAAACTAGGATAATCGGCTTCAACCTCTTGATAGATGCGGTTTTGCACTGTCAAGCCAAAATGGTGTTTACTGTATTTCACCCATAGTTGATCCAAAGTACGCAAATCTTCACAGGGTAATTCTTGAATATCATTCAACTTCAGATAATAACCTGGGAATTTGCCACAGGCTTGACCCAATATCATCCAGGTTTCTTCATCCGCTTTTTGCCATTTATGTGTAGCCAAAAGTTGCTTTAACCGCTGATAGTCAATTCCCACTTCTGAGGTGAGACTATTTCGTTTAGTTTTGTGGGTTTTGGGTGGCCAAAGGTTGATAAAATGAGTGCCTACGGGAGGAGAGATAGCAGTTGTCAAATCCGTGATCACCTGATCAGCCGATTGATAGCGTTGTTTGAGGCTAGAATGAGTTAACTGATCCAGGATTTTCCCTAGGCGATCGCTAATCTGGGTTCCAGGGGGTAAGAAATCTCGCCACACCCACGCTTCGTTAAATGTATCATACAGGTCAAAGGGGGAGACCTGAGTCATTAGATAAAGGCAGGTTACTCCCACACTATACAGATCACTTGCCCAAAATGCTTTACCTTTGAGTTGTTCGGGAGCCATATATTCCGGGCTACCAATAATTGTACCCGTTTGCAGTAAGGCGGTATCCGTCAGCAATTTGGCAACGCCAAAATCAATTAATACTAATTTCCCGTCATATTGGCGGCGGATAATATTGGCGGGTTTGATATCTCGATGCAGTACACGATGGGAATGAATATAGCGAATCAAGGGTAATAGTTCTCGCAATAATTCCCAAATTTGCTCTTCGTTGTAATGTCCCTGTTGATTTAACTCCTCACTCAGGGTGACTCCCGGAATAAAGTCTTGAATTAAATAAAGTTGTTGATTCTGTTCAAAATGTGCCAGAAGTGTTGGGATTTGCGGATGGTTGCCTAACTCATTTAAACGGATTGCCTCTTGTTGAAACAGTTCTTTGGCTTTTGGGAAGGTTTCTGGATCGTAATTTTCCAGATAAAGTTGTTTAATCACACAATAGGGTTGACTGGGAATATCTTCGTCAACTGCCAAAAATGTTCTGCCGAATCCACCGCTACCCAGGGGGCGTAGAGGGCGATAGCATTCTTTTAGCCGTAGCATTTCCCCACAGGTTTGACAAAATTGAGCGGAATCGGGATTTTCTGGCGTAAGACATCCCGGTTTAATACAATAAGTCATAAGTTATCATTAAATCCGGGTCAACTACTCCATCTTCCTGATCTTCCTCATCTCCCTCATCTTTCCTATCTCCCAGACGTAGCATGAGGAGTCTCTACAAGCTCCCCCATCTTCCCTATCTCCCCATTTCCTAATTATTGGGAGACAATCTGAATTCCATGACTGGCAAACTTTGTCACCCAAAATCCTAAATCTGGAGCGGGAATTTCTGACTGAACCTGTTGTAAAATGGCTTGGGCGTGTTCCTGAGACTCACACAGGGCAAATACCGTAGGTCCTGAACCGGACATCATTGTACCTAATGCACCGTTATTTTCAAAGGCTTGCCGCAGTCGTAAGACTTGGGGATAGTTAGGAAGTACAACTTGCTCCAAATCGTTGTATAGCATTTGACCAATTTTGGCGACATTTTTATTTAAAATTGCTTGAACCATTGAACCCGAATGCACAGGAGTGGGGAGCTTTATCGTTTCAGTTATTATCGATTTATCTACTCCCTCAGAACGCCCATAGGTATTGCTAAACTGAGACCGATAGGTTTGATATGCCCAAGCGGTAGAAACGGCTAAACTTTGATGTTTGGCTAACACCACATAGAACGAATCCAGACTGGGTAAAGGATCAAGTTCTTCACCTCGCCCCGTTGCGATCGCGGTTCCCCCAGCTAGACAAAAGGGTACGTCTGAACCCAGTTTCGCAGCTAACTCTTGTAATTCTGGCTGCGTGAGTCCCAGTTGCCAGAGCATATTCAATCCTACCAAAGCGGCGGCGGCATTGGTTGACCCTCCCGCCAATCCAGCCGCGACGGGAATATTCTTGTTAATTGTGACTTCCACACCGCCAAACTGCGCCCAAGAATCAGGAAACTGTTGACTCATCAACTCCACAGCCCGGTAAGCTAGATTGGTTTTGTCTGTTGGGACTTGCGGATGATCGCAGTGAACTTGAATGGCTTGAGTCCCAATAGCGCGGATGTTAACCTGATCAGCGAGTTCAATGCTTTGCAGGATCATCGCCAGTTCATGATACCCATCGGCGCGATCGCCTAGTATTTCTAGATACAGATTAATTTTGGCAGGGGCGATTAGGGAATAGGAACGCATGGGAATGATGAGTTATGAATTATGAATTACAAATTACTATTAAATCGATCACTCGTGCAGCTTGTTAGAAATAATCTATCAGTCAATTCCCTGCTCCCCCTGCTCCCCCTTCTATCCCATTTAAGCGATTGGCAAGAGTAACCCATTGGCTTACGCTCAAGTCTTCAGCACGGGCTTGGGGATGACTGTCTACCTGTTCGAGTAATTGGTTAATTTTATCGCGATCGCACAGGGATTTGAGGTTATTTCGCAACATTTTCCGCTTACTGGCAAAACCCAGCTTGACTAGGGTTTCTAGCTGTTGGGGGTTATCGGCTGAGGGGTCTACAATTCGGGGACGCAAGCGGACAACGGCGGAGTCAACTTTTGGCGGTGGGGAAAAAGCTTTGGCGGGGACATCACAGATCCAGTCACAGTCTGCCAGATATTGTACCCGCACCGATAATGCACCAAATGCCTTAGAACCCGGTTTCGCACATAATCGTTGTGCCACTTCTTTTTGCACCAAGAGTACAATTAACTCAAAAGCGGGATCAATGGGTTGGGCGATGGTTCCCAGCAGCGTTTGCAAAATCGGTCCAGTAATGTTGTAGGGGATATTAGCAACGACTTTATTCGGATACTGGAAATGAGGAAAGGCGGCGAGATGTTCGGCTAAGTTCAGGGATAAAATGTCACCTTGTAAGAGTAAAAAATTCTCGTTTTGACCTAAACTTTTGACCAAACGTTGGCACAAGTCCCTGTCAATCTCAACCGCCACCACTGACTCTACCTCTGCTAAGAGTCGCCGCGTCAGCACACCCGTTCCCGGACCAATCTCCAGCAGGCGATCGCGTGGCTGCAACTTGGCGGCTGTTATGATTTGATTCAGGGCTTTTTCACTACGCAACCAATGTTGAGCGAATTGTTTATGGGCTTTGGGTGTCATTAGCTTACTAATTATGAATAAGGGCGGGTTTTATTGTTCAGTTGTTGGTAACTTGCTAGATTGAATCCCTAAACCCTCCCCTACAAGGTTAAAAAATATTTCAGCCTCTGTTGGTTCTCCGCGATGTAATCTTGGGCAAACATCGTTAGATTAGCAATATTTTCCGGACTGGCGTTGTCGATCTCAAAATTCATAATATCGGGTTGGAGACGGATGTAGCGCTGAAAGTTAGGATTATCTAAGTCCTGAGAACTCAGGATCTGCCGAGTAATGTAATCGTGAATATCAGAAGAGGCATCAAATAATACATCAATCAGGCGTCCTTTCCATCCCCATTGTGCCAATCCCCAACCACCTTGATAAGGGAAAATTCTTGCCCCCTTCTCTTGATAGAGCCTGATAATCTCTTGGCTTTTGCGTCCCGTGGCGATAGCTGAGGCGAGGATTGAACCGGTAGACGTTCCGGCAATCAAATCGAAATATTGGTTCAAAGGTTGGTTGAGAATTCGTTCAACTTCTGCTAAGATAACGGCTGAGATAATGCCGCGAATGCCTCCACCATCTAGGCTTAAAATTCGATAGGTCACTTTTAAATGTCTCCCCAACTCTCGTTTAAGTGTAACTTATATTACAGTTTCTAGAAAAGCGTTTAGGTAATCAATAAATAGAGAAAGTGGGCAAAAGTTGGAATAGGGTATTTTTTTGTGTCACATTTATAACTTATAGAGCATGTCCCAATCAGGCATGAAATCCTAGGCTAGTTGCTAATGACACAAAAAACACTCGAACCACTTTCCTACTGTTTCCCGTTTCCTGTTCCCAGTTTCCTATTTAGCATTTAAGGGAACCATTCTATCCCGATTGACCCTTTACTGGACAATACTTATGTCAGACCTGTATGTTACTTGGTCAGAATACCATAAAAAAATTGAACACCTAGCTGTCAAGATTTATCAAGCCAACTGGGAATTTAACCAAATTGTCTGCATTGCTAAAGGAGGACTGCGGGTGGGGGATATCCTCTGCCGAATTTATAGTAAACCCTTAGCGATTCTTTCCGCATCGTCTTATGGGGGTTCCCAAAACCGTGTTCGAGGTGACATCACCTTTTCCCACCATCTAACGATGACAACGGAAACCCTGGGGAATCGCGTGCTGCTGGTGGATGATTTAGTGGATTCTGGCGTTAGCCTACGGGAATCGATGAATTGGCTAGAGCAACGGTATGGGAATGAACTGGAGGAGATTCGCACGGCGGTTCTGTGGTACAAAGCTCACTCCCTGATCACCCCGGATTATTACATGGACTATTTACCCGACAATCCCTGGATTCATCAACCCTTTGAACCTTATGAACAGATCAGTCCAGATGAATTAGCCGCAAGCTATTTAGTCACGGAAACCTAAGTATTTGTACTTATCAGGTTGCACAGATTTTTAAACCTTATGTCTAAAGAAAGACGTTTGTAGAAGGCAACTTTGAGTATGGTGAGTTAATTAGGACTTATCACTACACAATTAGTATGTCAGACCCACAAACAACGAACCCCATCGCCGAGGCAAAGGAAAACGTAGCTGAGGCAGTTCCTACCCCACCACCCCAACAGATGCCAGAGTCGAGCGCTCAAGCCCTCAAATCGCGCCTACAATGGGGTGAACCGGCTTTGACAATTTTGGATGTTCGCGATCGCGCTGCATTTAACCAAGGTCGGATCACGGGGGCGATTCCGATGCCGATGGCAGAACTCACGGATCGCGCCACAGCCAGTCTCGAACCGCAACGTGAGATCTACGTCTACGGTGACAATGATCAACAAAGCAATCAAGCCGCATCCCAACTGCGGGAAGCCGGTTTTGAATCTGTATCTGTTCTCAAAGGTGGATTAACGGCTTGGAAAGCAATTTCTGGTCCAACAGATGGTCCGGCTGAGCAACTTTAATTGGGTTTTGATATAACTTCAAACGTTATCGACATTGCCGCGAGTTGGCTAGTATCAACCGGGCTAATTCCTTGAGTCGCTGAGACAGAATAGTCACGGCTTAGGGTTAAATCAGATAGCAATTCTTCAATTACCTCAATTGGCGCAGGAAGTACCACAGGTTCACTATCCAAATTCCGGCGCTTGGCGATAGTTTGTAAAGCTTTTAAAGCATTTCGTACAGGCGTAACGCTAGCAATAATTAGAACCTCGGTTACACCCAGAGGTTTTTGGGTTTGCAGGTGAAACGTATCTCGACTCGGGTTGGGAATTAACAGCGTTTCACCTGCTTTCACTTGTGCCGCATCATCTATCACCGCCCATTGATGGGGAAACAAAAGGGTTATCTCCCCTGTAGCATCAATGACCCGTCTTTTAAAACCCTTGCAAGTACCGCCAGCCCCTCTCCCAAGCTTGATACTGCTGGCGAATCAGGGGTCAGACCCCTCACCCCCATCACTGTGCTGCTCTATTCCTTCACGTCCATTCATGGTTCACGTTGAGAGGAACCCATCAGCTTGCGCCCTCTAGGGGGTAATCTATGCGTTATCCGCATCTTGCTTGAACTACCTGAAAGCATTGTTTCACAATGGTGTCTTGACATCATTGATTCATCATAAATTAGCCGAAAAAGACTGGCTACCGAGGGAACACTATGTGGATGCTGCTTACGTTGATTCCTATCAATTAGTGGAAAGTCATCAAGCTCATCAAGTTGAGCTTATTGGTCCGGCGGCGGTGGATGTAAGCTGGCAGTCTAAGTTAAATACAGGATTTGATGTGTCGGCGTTTTTCATTGATTGGGATAAAAAAATTGCTCAATGTCCCCAAGGACGCTTAAGTCGCTCATGGCGGATTGAATATGATAAAAGTAAGCATCCTGTAATCCAAGTGGAATTTGACCGTCAACACTGTACAATTTGTCCAGAAAGAAGTCGTTGTACAAAAAGCGTGAAAGCACCCAGAAAACTGAAATTGCGACCTCGTGATGAGTATGAATCACTTAAAGCTCGTCGCCAGGAGCAAAAAACTAAAGAGTTCAAGAAAAAGTATGGATGTCGTGCCGGAATTGAAGGGACAATTTCTCAAGGTGTACGGAAATTAGATTTACGACGAACTCGATATTCCGGGCTGGCTAAAACGCATTTACAGCATATTGCTACAGCTCGCTGCTCTGAATTTAGCTCGTTTTTTTGCTCAGTCAAATGGCTTGTTAAAAGCTCAAACTCGGATAAGTTCATTTGCCCGCCTACGCAGGCAGTACGCTTAATCAATCTTAGCTATTTTGAAGAAATAGATTATATCTATATATTTATCAATGCCGAGAGAGGAACGCAATTTATACGCCTCAATTTGAGGGTTGTTTAGATGCGTCCTAAACTGAAGTATTTGCGTACAAATATACTCAATCCAGCATTACGCTTTATGCCGTAATAGTTTTAGCGTTCATCCCCAAACATACATAAGTAGCCCACCGCTTGGTATTCGCGATCGCGCTATTATTGGTAACCGACATTCACAGCGAGTTAAATTAACAATATATCAAGGTTTTTACAGCCAAATCGTTGTCAGGCTCCCCATATTGTTCCCTACCCATTCCCAATTTAAATGCGTGACACCTTACCTTAATTAATGCCTCATTCTAGAGCGCCAGTAAGCGTAATCCCAGCTATAACGCAAAACGGTCATTCTGGTACTCATTCTCAACGGAAAATCAGGCTCTTTACTATTAGTGGACCGACGCAAAGAGAGCGCAAGCTGACGGGTTCCTCTCAGCGTGAACCATGAATGGACGTGAAGGAATAGAGCCGCGGGGTGAGGGGTCTGACCCCTGATTCGCCAGCAGTATCCCTAAGGGTGGAGTGATCAAAATCAGTGAATCAAAGCACCCAAAAATGTGCTGTAATTAAGTCAACAGTTGTGCTGCTGCCATGAAACCAGAAAGAGAAATAGATTTAGAGCGTCTGCCACAATTGCCCAGCTCAGAACTGGTGAAGATAGTCGTGCAGCAGCAACTAGTAATAGAGCAGTTAAAGCAAGAAGTCGTTCGCCTCAAAGCCAGCCTTCAAAAAGACAGTACAACCTCCTCAAAGCCCCCCTCAACTGACCTGCTCAAAAAACCGGAAAAACCGAAAAGCGATGCCAAAGACAAGTCCCAACCCAAAAGGAAACCAGGAGGGCAACCGGGTCATCAGGGAAAGACCCGTAAAGGCTTTAAACGAGTAGACCGATATGAAATCCTTAAGCCTCAAAAATGTATTGATTGTGGCAGTGTAGAATTTATCGAAACCCCAGTAGCTATACAGAGGCAACAAGTAGCCCAATTGGTAGAGCGTCCAATAGAGGTAGTAGAATACCAGCGACACAGTTGTACTTGTGCCAGGTGTGGTCAAACCCAAACGGCTTGCTGGCCAGAAGATATTGTACCAGGTCTTGACTTGAGTGTGAGACTACAAGCCTTTTTGGTGTGGTTAGGAAATTATGGTCATCTTTCATATGAAAAGCAGCAAGAACTGCTCAAGGAACTGGGTGGAGTGGAGATTGGAGTTGGAACTCTGGTGGCGACCAACGCGAGAATGGCGGATGCTATCAAGAACAGCGTTGAACAATTACGGGAATGGGTCAAGAAACAACCCGCTGTACATGTAGATGAATCCCAAAGCACAGCAATGGTGGTATTTTCTTGAGCATCCTCAGATCCCACCGGACAATAACCTGGCTGAACGTTCTTTACGTTTAGCCGTGACCAAGGGTAAAGTCAGTGGCGGGTCACGTTCGATGGCACGATTTCAACAAACGGCTGACTTACTCACCGTCATACAGACTTGTAGACGACAGGGACGCTCGGTTCTGGAGTTTTTCCAACAAGCCTTAAGGGCTGAGGTCGAGTTAGTTCAATCGACTTGTTCCCTTTTACCCGAACCAATTCCTTGAATGACTTACATTGTCAATGACAGGTTGATGAATTACTTGGCTCTACTTTTAGGTCAATCGCTTTGTCGTTAGGTGAAAAGTGCCAGAAGTAGCCTGGGCGCACTCGCCGATATGACTTGAGTCCCTTTCAAAGTTATTTAATCACGGCGAGCGCCCCCAGGCTGATTAATAAGCTAAACACAGACCTGAATCCTTACGTGTCTATGTCCCCTTTAAGGGAAATTCCGGTCAAATAGAAGTAGTTTTGACAGGGAATTCAGATCAAGTAACCTCATGGAAATATACGGTGCAATGTCCTCAGTAGGTTGACAGAACCCTGCACTCCTGTTATTACTCGGTGGCTCCGGCTGCTTTCAGAATCCCCACGACTTCCGGATACCCATTAAATTCAGCAATCATCATCGCCGTATAGCCCCCTCGATTTTTGAGGGTGACATCTGCACCTGCGTCTAATAAACATTTCACGGCGGGGATATAACCCCGATGGGCTGCCCACATTAAGGCTGTCGCCCCGGCGCTATCTCGCTGATTCACATCAACCCCGGCTGCTAATAATGAGCGTATTAGTTCACTATCCCCTTGATCAGCCACCTTCATTAACAGGGTTTTCCCTTTTATATCGGTCAGATTGGCATTTGCCCCGGCTTGGAGTAAAACTTTAACCGTTTTGGGATATCCCTGAGATAAGGCAAGGGTGAGTGGGGTTTCGCCTTGGTTGGTGGCATTCACGTCAGCGCCGTGTTGCAACAGCGCGATCGCAATGTCTGTGTGACCATGTAAAGCGGCTAGCATCAGTGGGGTGTCACCGAGTTTATTTTTCAGGTCTACGTTAGCATGACACTGGAGTAACTTCTCCACAACCGCCGTATGCCCTTCTACAGAGGCTAAATGTAAGGCTGTCTCCCCATCCGCATCCTGGAGATTAATCTCTGCCCCCGCCTCCAGTAATACCCGCGCAATGTCACAATGACCCCCGGCTGCTGCCGCCATTAGCGCCGTTCCCCCCCTGGGATTGTGGTGATTTACATCCGCACCCGCCGCGACTAAAGCCTGAACCACCAACGTATGTCCTTGATCCGCCGCTAACGTCAGCGCCGTTTCACCATCCTCATCTTGCCAATTGACATCAGCACCATGGGCCAACAATGACTGAATAATGGATAGATAGCCTAACTCCGCCGCCTGGATGAGTGCGGTTCTGCCATCAACGTTGCGAGTATTGGCATCAAACCCACCCTCCAGCAATCGGTTCACCATCTGAGTATGACCCTCACTCGCCGCTAGCAGCAATGCCTCTGAACTGAGTGTGCCATCTGCCCCGGCTGCGAGTAAAATGTTGACGATTTGGATATGACCACTTTCCGCCGCTAGCTTCAGGGCATTATCGTTATCTTTATCTTGGATATTGACATCAGCACCTGCATCTAATAACCGTTGCACCAGTGTGAGATGACCTTTATGTGCCGCTACCATCAGCGCCGTGCTACCATCTTCATTCTTGGCGTTAACATCAGCACCTGCGGCGATTAGCGTTTCCACTGCATCCACCTGATTCGCGGCGACGGCTAGCATGAGTGCGGTTAACCTGTACCGTTTTCGCGGCAGGTTAACACTAGCACCTGCGGCAATTAGCGATCGCACGATTTCGGTATAACCCCGTTGAGCGGCTATCATCAATGCTGTTGTGCCATCGCCATCAGTTGCATCGATATTCACCCCCTGACTCAGTAGGGCTTGGATTTGGGTCAAGTTACCATTTTGGGCGGCTTTCAGCAGTAAGCCATCAGTTTTTTGGATCATCACTGTTGTCTAATTGCAGGGGAAATCTACCTCTTGGGAGGGAAGCCAGTTTCGTGATCAGACTTTAGACGAAACCGCAGCTATGCTATGTTAACTTTTGTCACTATATTAAAACTGCTCCAATAAGCTTATGAACTTCGACATCCCAGAACCGATTAAAGTTTACTCCCAATTCTTTCACCCTATAGTGATGTGGCTGCTGCTGGCAACTGCTATTTATGCCCTGTATCTGGGGATCAAAATTCAACAGACGAGAACGGCAGAAGGTGAACTCCGAAAAGAGCTAGTCAAGGGCAAATATAATATCAAACACCATCAAATTGGTTCAATCCTGTTAGCCGTTATGGTGATTAGCACCGTTGGGGCAATGGCAGTGACGTACATCAACAACGGCAAGTTGTTTTTCGGTCCCCACTTGCTGGTTGGCTTAAGTATGACTACCCTAATTGCCATGTCGGCGTCTCTGACACCCTTTATGCAAAAAGGGCATAATTGGGCACGTTATAGCCATATCGCTCTAAATGCGGCGCTTTTAGGACTGTTTGGCTGGCAAGCGGTGACGGGAATGCAGATTGTGCAGAAGATTATCAGCAAAATGTAATATCGCAAAAGGCTCCAGCGCACAAGGGAAGGAACAAGGGAATGATAACTCTTTAGGCAGACATGACATGATATGACCCCTCCCTAGCCCTCCTGACAGGTGTAGGTTTTTTATTTAAGGGTGGAGACTAGACTTGGGGACAAGGAAGGAAAGAAGACAAGGGGGAAAAACCGTACAGAATTCGGTTCGGTCAAACTAACTTCTAACTTATAAAAGCCGAAACGCCCTATTTTTGGTTCTCACTCTTCCTTGTCTACGGTCGCTGAGCGAAGTCGAAGTGATGGTCTACCTGTCTACCTTGTCTTACCTGAACCCCAATCTTAAAAAACCTACCCTTGTGAGCCCTAGCCCTCCCCTGCAAGGGGAGGGAAGGGGACTATATTTTTTATGATGAAACAAGGAACCTTTGAGAATACCCTGTTGCCTAACTCATGACCAATTCCTTCGATCATACAGAAGCCTGGTATCCCGTTCATTACTTGGAGGATTTAGATCACTCCCAACCCACCCAATTTACGCTGCTGGGTCGAGATTTAGTGATTTGGTGGGACAAGGTTGCCGATTGCTGGCGTGTTTTTGACGATCAATGCCCTCATCGACTCGCGCCTCTGTCAGAAGGTAGGATCGCTGAAGATGGACTGCTGGAATGTCCTTATCATGGTTGGGCATTCACCGGAGAAGGAAAGTGCGATCGCATTCCGCAACAAACCGAAGACAGTAGCGCCCAAACCTCGCAACGCGCCTGTGTTAAAGCCTTACCCACGACTGAACGTCAAGGTCTATTATTCGTTTACCCCGGTAACCCAGAAAAGGCGCCCAATGTCAAGGTTCCTATCGTTGAACCCTTAAAGGATTCCCCAGAGGGATGGGTTTGTATCGATACGTTTCGGGACTTGCCCTACGATGCGTTGACGTTATGGGAAAACGTGTTAGATGTAAGCCACGTTCCCTTTACCCATCATCGTTCGGTGAGCGATCGCGCCTACGCCAGTCCAGTTGAGCTAGAGGTTACCGAATCCGGTAAACAGGGGTTTAAAGGGGTTTGGGAACAAGGACCCCGTAAAGGAACCCTAGGACGCCAAGACACCACATTTATTGCCCCCACATTAATGTGGCATGACCTCACCTCCAAACAATTTGGCAGAACCATGACAGTCGTGTATGCAACGCCGATTCGCAAGGGAGAATGTCGCCTATTTGCTCGCTTTCCCTTTAAATTTGCCTCCAAACTCCCCGGCTTCTTGATTAAACTCACGCCTCGCTGGTATTCTCACATTGGGCAGAATGGGGTTTTGGAAGATGACCAAATTTTTCTCCATTATCAGGAACGTTACCTTGATGCCAAAGGCGGGAGTTCCAAGTTCAGCAAAGCGTTTTACCTACCCACAAAAGCCGATCAGTTTGTGTTTGAGTTGCGCCAGTGGGTGAATCAGTACAATGCAGACCCATTCCCAGACCAAGCCTTACCTCCCCGATTATCACCGGAGACTTTACTAGACCGCTATCACTCTCATACGGTTAAGTGTAAAAGTTGCAACACTGCCTTGGTGAGAATTCGGCAGATTCGGAGAGGTGTTGCGGTTGTAGGGGCAATGGCTTGGGCGATTATCCCATTACTGGCACTATTTTTTGACAAAACAGCAACAATAGCCGCCATTATCTCTACTGGAGTCGCGTTAATTGCTGGCTTCGGCTGGTTCGGATTGGGTAGGCTGGAACGGCGGTTCTACGAAGGGCGAACGGTTCCACCACGGAATCTTCCTTAGCAGAGGGGTAGGGGAGATAGGGAAGCTGGGGGAGATGGGGGAGCTGGGGGAGAGTAGGGGCGGGTTTAGGGACTAATATTGGTTGTTATCCTTAGCTTGGCTGCAAAACCCGCCCTGTGTGTAGGGGCGGGTTTTACCATTAAGATTTGCTTGTCACCCTGATATAACTAAACCCGCCCCGATTAGAGTGCTTTTCGGGAAGCGAGTATAACAAATGACAAATGACGTAGCTTGCTTCTCGCTTGCGCGAGTATGACAAATGACAAATGACCGATAATATACTGATAAGCAAATTGTCGCTCAATGAATTAGTCGAACCTGTGAGGAAAAAGAGTTGATTAGCCCAATCATCTGTTTTGTTCTGGCATTTGTCCTCGCTTCCTTCGTGGAGTATTGGATGCATCGCTTGATGCACGCGAATGCCCGCATTGGTGAACGTCACCGGGATCATCATCGCCGCAATGAAGGACAGGGGGTGCTGTGGGAGTTCCGGGATTATGTGCGGGGTAGCTTTATTGTTATGTGCCTCTTATTTTTCTATTCATGGCAAGTTGGACTCGGTTGGTTTCTGGGTGGACTTTTTTATGCTGCCTTTTCTGCCTATGCTCATCAGCTACAGCACGAAAATCCAACGAAGTGTTTCTGGATGAAAATGCCGGTTCACTATGTCCACCACAAATATCAAATGTGGCATCACAATTTTGGTTTAGCGGTCGATTGGTGGGATCGGATTTTCGGAACGTATAAGTCTGTGGAATGGCTAACTGATGAGGAATTGATGCAACCTGAACGTGGTTATTTACAACTGCGCTGGCGGTGAATTATGGATGGGGGAGCTGAGGTGAGGGGGTGAGGGGGTGAGGTAAGAAACGATCATAGTTAAACCTTGCCCTACACATTGATCGGGGCGGGTTTAGTTGAATCTAGGTAAGGTCAAAAACGATAGTAGTGAAACCCGCCCCTACACACTATTTTCTTGGGTTTAGTGGAATTTTTACAATAAATTCGGTGCCTTGTCCCGGAGTCGAAATGCAACAAATG
>NZ_JBKHHI010000141.1:0-14627 GCF_046539235.1 Coleofasciculus sp. | reverse complement strand
GTTTGGAGAGGGGTTTGGAGACCAAACCCCTACGTTGATCATTAATGTGATGCACCTCAATTAATCACAATTTGACTTAAATATGAAGAGGTGGCTTCGTCACCTTCAACCCGGCTTCTTCTTGCACGTATTCCTCAATGTCAATCGAGATCGGTTCAACCTTCCAGATATCTTGACAATACTCTCGGATTGTGCGGTCTGAGGAAAACTTGCCGGTGCGAGCTGTATTCAAAATCGACATGCGAATCCAATTCTCTTGGTCGCGATAGGCTTGACTGACGCGATCTTGACAATCGATATAGGATTGATAGTCGGCAAACAACAGGTACTCGTCTTTGTAGAGGAGTGAATCCACAATTGGCTTAAACAAGTTTGGATGCTCAGGACACAAATCACCCGCAGCAATGCGATCAATCACTTCTTTTAATTGAGCATTACTATGGTAGTAGTCCATCGGATTGTATCCCCGGGATTTCAAGTCATAGACCTCTTGTGCGGTTAAACCAAATAAGAAGAAGTTATCAGCCCCCACAGCTTCCCGAATCTCAATATTTGCTCCATCCAGAGTGCCAATGGTTAGCGCTCCATTCAGGGCAAACTTCATATTGCCAGTACCCGAAGCTTCTTTGCCCGCCATGGAAATTTGCTCGGAAAGATTAGCCGCCGGATAAATTTTCTGACCCAAGGAGACAGAAAATCCTTCCATAAATACCACCTTAATCCGACCAGCGACATCGGGGTCGTTGTTGACTACTTTAGCTACAGCATTAATCAACCGGATCACCAACTTCGCCATGTAGTAGCCTGGAGCCGCCTTGCCTGCAAAAATGAAGGTTCGGGGCAGAATATCGATGCCTGGATTGCGCTTGATTCGGTTGTAGAGGGTAATGATATACAAGACATCGAGCAACTGACGCTTGTATTCATGTAATCGCTTCACCTGGACATCAAACAAGGAATTGGGATCGACTTCTACGTCATTAAACAATAGAATATAGTCCACCAACTCTTGCTTGTGCTGCTGCTTAATCGCAGCAAACCGTTGGCGAAACTCCGGATCATCGACAAAGGCTTCCAGTTTTTGCAAGTCTTGCAGGTGAGTCACCCAACTATCACCAATTTTTTCCGTAATCAAGTCGGAAAGTTGGGGATTACTCAGCAATAGCCAGCGGCGCGGGGTAATGCCATTGGTTTTGTTATTGAATCGTTCGGGGAACATTTCATAGAAGTCGTGTAGCACTCGCTGCTTGAGCAACTCTGTGTGGAGTGCGGCTACCCCGTTAATGCTATGGCTACCGACACAAGCCAGGTGTGCCATGCGGACGAATTTTTCCCCACCTTCCTCAATCAGGGACATGCGTTGCAACCGTTCCCCATCACCGGGATATTTGACTTTGATCTGTTCCAGGAAGCGATGGTTAATTTCGTAGATAATTTCCAGATGTCGCGGCAGCAAACGCTCGAATAAGCGGACGGGCCAACGCTCTAGGGCTTCGGCGAGCAGGGTATGGTTGGTATAGCCAAAGGTATGCTTGGTGATGTACCAGGCTCGGTTCCATCCCAATTGATATTTATCCACCAACAGCCGCATTAATTCGGCAATCCCAATCGAGGGATGGGTGTCATTGAGCTGGATGGCGATTTTTTCGTGGAACTGGTCAAAATTCCGGTGAGTGCGGCGGTAGGTGTTGATGATGTCTTGGAGTGAACAGCTCACGAAGAAATATTGCTGTTCTAGCCGCAGTTGTTGACCTTGAGAGGTATTATCGTTGGGATACAGGACTTTGGAAATATTCTCGGAGAATATCTTGTCTGTCACCGCTCCCGAATAGTCTCCACTGTCAAATACTTGGAAGTTGAACTCTTCAGAGGCTCCGGCTCGCCATAGACGTAGACTATTGACGGTGTTGTTATGGTATCCCGGTACAGGTGTATCGTAGGGGGTTCCTAAGACTTTGCGATCGGGAATCCAACGCACCCGATATTGACCTTTCTCATCATGATACCCTTCGGTATGTCCGCCAAACTTGACGACAACGGTTAACTCGGGACGGCGGATTTCCCAAGGGTTGCCGAAACGCAGCCATTTATCCGGATGTTCGACTTGAGCGCCTTCTTCAATGCGCTGATCGAAGATGCCAAATTCATAGCGAATTCCGTAGCCAACGGCGGGAATTTCTAAGGTAGCCAGGGAATCCAGAAAACAGGCGGCTAAACGCCCTAACCCGCCATTTCCCAGTCCGGGTTCGGGTTCGAGTGCCATTAAGTCATCTAGCTTTAATCCGGATTCTTCTAAGGCTTGACAAACTCGGTCGTACATATTCAAGTTGAGCAAGTTATTGCTTAACTGACGACCCATTAAAAACTCTGCTGAGAGATAATAAACGGTCTTGACCTCTTTTTGCAGGTAGGTTGTCGCGGTATTAATCCACCGATGCAGCAAGCGATCGCGTACCGTATAAGCCAGAGCCATGTAGTAATCGTAGGGGGTGGCTAAGAACTCATTCTTGCCCTGGATGTAGTACAAGTTATCGGCGAAGGCACGTTTTAGCGTCTCCACTGTCATCCCGGTGCGATCGTCTTCTACTTGAATTTCCGGGAGGCAGACGTTCGATTGGATGGGTTGATCGCTATTGGGTTCAAAAACTTGGTTATTCATACAGACTGGTTGTTACTGATGACACGATTTAATATCGTTCCCCCTGCTACTCTAGTCTCTAAAATTGGCGATGCCAAGGTATCAGACGTTGGGGTTTGCTTTCGCTCTATCTGTCAGCTTAACCGCACCAGACTGCGATCCGGAACGTCTGTGTAAAAATCTGTTATGCCTTGGCGCGAAGTCGTTGGTGCACTCTTGTCCACCTCAGGTGCGATCGCTTCCCTTAGAAACCGTTCAACGCCCGGAGGTTTAAACCACTGGTTAAAAGGTAATATAAGGGCGGGTTTTGTTGAGCAGTTATCGGTGAGATCGGGCGGGTTTTGTTTTTCCGTTATCGGTGAATAGCGAAATTTAGTCCCTAAACCCGCCCCTACAATTGATTGACTGTACGCTTGCCAAGCTAACTCTAAGGTTGCCATTTCACTCCAAAAATCATTGGTATTTCGCAACGCCAATAATCGTGAGGCGCATTCACCCCGGTTTATCATACTGCATGCCCAGGTTACCAGATTTTCAAAGTTTACTGATTGTCCTGTCGGGTAACTCCAGCGAGTGCCAAATTTAGCAATTTCCCCATTGGGATAGTACCAGCGAGAGGCAATTTTTGCCGTTTGTCCGTTGGGATAGTTCCAAATTGCGCCAAATTTGGCTGTTTTTCCGTTGGGATACTGCCAATTATCACCAATTTTTGCCCGTTGTCCATTCGGGTATTCAATAATTGCCCTTCCCCAGGTATCCGCTAATCCACAGGCGAATTGTTGCTGACTCTCGACTAATCGCACCAGATTGCTATTTCCGTCAGACAGTCGCGCCAGTCGCGTCATGATGGTGAGATCCAGACATTCCTGGCTAGCGGTTGGCGGTGGAATGGTTTCTACTGCTGAGGGTTGGGCGGTATCACAGTATTGCGCTTCTAGGGTAGCCAAGTTTTCGTCGTCTAAACCTTGTTGAATCGCGAGGCGGCGTACCTGGCGAATTTGACGGCATTGAGTAGGCGTGGCGTCAGCGCGATCGCTACTTATGCCCAGCACCAGTAGGGGCAATAGTGATAGTACCACGCGAATCGCCTGTTTCATAGAGACAAATAATCCTTATCCTAGAGAATCCCCATATCTAGATTATTTTAAGGGATAAGGGGTCAAACCCCTCATTGATTGACCCGAGTCTCTTCCGAGTTGATGGGTAAGTGTCACCAGGAAATGGCTGCTGATAAATATGATCATCTCTGTTTTCCCAATCTATCCATACAATCTAGGCTGAATATGGGTTTTCAGGTTTATTGAAGTAGCTGTTAGGCGAGGATTCTCATAATTTTATCCACTCATCTTCCGTACATACACGGATTTTAGTTCTGTCAGACTAAATTAATTCCCGTAATTTACCCGATTCTTTAAGGCGGTAGGTCTAAATAAGATTGACTTGTCAATCAAACAAAGCTTTTGAGGAATTCAAGCCAATGATTCGTAAGACCCTAATCGCTTCTACTTTAGTTCTGTGCGGTACTGTTGGATTCACTTCTGCGGCACAAGCTCAGGAAAGTACTGATGTTAATTTTACTGCTAATGTGCCTGAATCTTGTACGTTTAGCGATGTTGTTGATGGAACGTTAGGACTTCTCGCCGGAACCACCCTAAGCAGTGCTGTTGCTGATGGTGGTACGGCTGGTACTGCTAAACTTACCTGCAACAATGTTCTTGCCACACTAACAGCAGATGCTCCTGCTCAAAACGGAACAGTTGATGGTTACGAGCATGATACCGCATTAACCACTGTTGGTGTTACAGGTACTGGCGCTAACGTTGTCGCTATTGTTGCACCCGCTACTCCAGCCGCCGTACCTCTTCCAGGTGAAACTGAATTGACAGTTGACATGACAACAACTCCGACGACGGGATTTATTCCGAGTGGTGACTACAACTTTTATGTGCGCTTGACTGTAGCCCCCTAGTCATAGGTTTCTTGATCAAGTTTCAGTCTTGTTTCGTCGTCAATTAGCTGCTAGGTAAAACGCGGGTAATATAACCCTAGCAGCTATTTATTCACTTGCCAAATTTTTTAACCTACAGGAGTTAGTACCATGCTTGATTCCACTCCAAAATTAAACTCTTTTTATAAAATCGCTGTCAAAGCATTTCAAATTGGTAGCGGTGCTTTATCAGCCGCTTTCCTGTTGAGTAGCACAGCCTTAGCACAGCTTGGCGCATCACCCTTAATTATTGAAGCCGAGACTAACCGGGGTCAAGCGCAAACAATGATTAATGTGATTAATTCTGGTGATACACCCTTACGGGCAAGAATTTACACTGAACCTTTTACCTACGATCGCGATAAAGGATTTCAAACCTTACCCTCTGATCCGAATGATCTTAGCCCCTATCTACAATTTTCCCCCAGAGAATTAACCATACCACCAGGAGTAACGCGGCGGGTACGTTTAAGAGCAATCCTGGCTCCCAGCTTACCCGATGGAGAATACCGCACAGCCGTTTTTGCTGAAACCTTAAAAGAGTCGGTTAATGGTAGTGGTAAAAACGTGGGTGTGATCACTCGCGTAGCGACAACTGTTTATATCCGTAAAGGGGATGTATCTCCTAACTTAACTGTTGACAGCGCTGAGTTTAATGCCAATCAAAAAACACTTCAATTATTGGTCAAAAATATCGGCGATGCTTCTGTCCGGTTAGGGGCTAACTGGCAGTTAAAGCAGGGAGAAAAAATTATCCAAACAGGAGAATCAGTTCCGACTGCTATTGTGGCACAAAGCGATCGCAACTTGATATTGAATAATCATCCCGAATCGGAACCGTTAGCACTTCTCCCTGGTAACTACCAACTGACTGGAGAATTAACTTGGGGTGAGGATAATCGTAACCAACTGCCCTTTAGCGTTAATCTCAATATTCCTGAGCAATAAAGCATTTATCCGGTCGAATTATTCATTGTTGATTGTTGATTGTTGATGGTTGATTGTTGATTGTTCATCGTTGATTGTTGATTGTTCATCGTTGATTGTTCATCGTTGATTGTTGATTGCTACCATGCACCATGAACCATGAACCATGCACTATGAACCATGCACCATGAACCATGAACCATGAACCATGAACTATGAACTATGAACGTAAAATCCCACCTTTTTTAAGCAGACGTTAATATCTGCCCTATGTTTCATGCCGTACCGCCACATTCACCCCCAGCAATCGTACACCAAGTCGCTCCAGACAAGGTAGATAAAGTTCGCGAACATCCATTTATAATCGCCAACACGCCAACATCTCCAACCCAAAATCCTGTCGCATCTTATTCGATTCCGAGTTCACCGGAATTATTCTTACCGGAATATTCCGACTCGAATTTACCGACTTTGCCAGAAGGGATAGAAGCCTCTAACGCCGCCAAACTCGGACAACCAATTTCAGTCAGCATTTCCGATAATCAGTCAATACAACCCGAATTTTCTGCTTCTACTTCTTCTATTCAATTCAATCCTGTCAATCTTGATCTGACTTTATATCCGGCTGATGCTAATAATTCAACATCGAATATTTTATCTCCCCCAGAAAACTCAAATCCTAGTTTAAATCCTGCCAATTCAAGACCCGAACCCGAAAAACTCACTGACGAGGAACCTACAACCCAACCCGACACATTACCCCCCCAAAACCCAGATATATCAACTCTTCCGCAAACTCAATTTTCAATCGCCCAAGTTCCTGATGACTTCTCCTCCTTTCTGGTGGGAATCAAAGTCAACAATCGCCCGGTAGTTACTAGCACCTTAATTCGCGGACAAGAAGATGGGGAAAATGCGATTAACTTTGATCAGTGGTTATTACCTTACGACGCCATCGTTAAAGCTTTAAAATTAACCGCCACTATTTTACCCGACAATCAAATCGAACTGCGATCGCCAACTCAGGTGGTTCGCCTCAACCCCAGTCAACTCAAGACGGATTCGGAATTAGGTTTAGTGTTTTCCGTGGCGGATGTGCGAACCTTATTCGGCGTAGAAATCGAATTTGATATTATTGATTATGCGGTTTCAATTCAAGCCCCCTGGTTAAATCAACGGCGTCAACGGGGAAAACGAGAGGTAATTGTGCAAACCGAAGGATTACCTCGAATTGCACCATCTGGCTTCTCTCTTTCCGCTGTTGAACAACGAATTGATGCCAGTGGAACGGCGACTCAATCACCGAACTATCGGGGAAATGTATCCGCTGTGGGGAGTATATTTGGGGGGAGTTGGTATATCCGCGCCAATCAACCCCAACTCTTTTCCTCCGATACCTGGAGTTTGGCGGAAGCGCGATTTCAACGCCAAACGGATGCGGTGGATTATATTATTGGATCTCAACCCCCCTTCTGGCGTAGTCAAAGTCCAGGAGATTATTGGGGATTCACCACGATTCAACGGAATGGTTTTATCCCCCAACTGCAACTTTATGGCGGTTCTGATCCCCGTCAACGCCTACAAGCGGCGCAAATCGGGCGCACGATTTCGGGAACAGCGGAACCGGGAACATTAGTGCGTTTGGTGCGAGGATTAAGTGATGACGCGATCGCAGAAGTTCTGGTGGATTCTTCGGGTGTCTACCGCTTCGAGGATGTGGAATTTGAGAGTCAATCGTTTAATAATTATCGCATCCTCCTCTATCCCCAAGGGCGACTCACGGAAACCCCAGAAATTCGAGACGCTACCTTTTCCAATGTTCCCGGACAAATCCCCGCCGGATCAACAGCCGTTATTGTCTCTGGAGGATGGCGGCGACAAGTATCTGGCTTGGGAAATCAAGGACTATTGGGGAATTTTAGCGACATCCAAGGTGGTGTAATGGGACGCTGGGGGGTTTCTAATAGCTTAACCCTAGGGGCGGGTGCGGTTTATGATCAATCCCTGCGGGGAGTAGGCGAACTCTTTTTTCAGCCCACCGGGTTTCCCTTACAAGCCGCGGTTTCGGTTCTAAGTGGTACAGAGGAGTCCGACTGGGATATTAACGCCAACGTACTCTTTGAACCCTCCCCTAATTTTACCGCCCGATTCACTAGCGATCGCTTCGCCCAACGGTTGAATGCTACCTTCCAAGTCTTTCCCGGTTTCACCCTATTTGCCAATACCAGCACCAATGATGCGACGGCGGCTGGTGTACAATTAGCCTTAAGCAACAAAAATGCCTTTACCTTTGCCCGTCTCAGCGTCGATACCCAAAACCGTTTCCGGTGGAACCTGATTCAACGCCTGAATCAATGGGAATTTCGGTCATTGGGGAATGAAATTAGCACCCAGTCCGAACTCGGTTATCGTTTTTCTGATAGCTTAAGTACAGGTCATGCCCTGGTTCTCGGTTATGATACCCGTAACCAAAATGGTCATAATTATTTAGCCAGCCTCACTTGGCGCTATCGTTCCCCCCAAAAATCGGGGGATGGAAACCCCCTCTGGGATGCCCAACTAGGCTATGGGATGGGTTCTCGCGGTTCGGGAATTGTCGCCTCAGTCGGAACCTCGATTTTACCTGGTTTACGCCTACAAGCGCGATATCAAGGGATATCCGTAAGTTCCGATGACTCCGCCTTCAGCTTAAACCTCGTCTCCAGTCTCAATCTACAGCAAGGGATTACCCCCAGAGACACCAAAACCGACTATCTCCGCACCCAAGGCGGACTCTTGATTCAACCCTTTTTTGACCGCAATCAAAATGGCAAACCTGATCCGGGGGAAAAATACTACACTGACTCCACCTTACTCTTGGTGAATCAGCAGTCTCTGGGATCATTACGCGCCGATATTCAAGAGGATCGCATCATCATGAATTTATCCCCTGGAACCTACCGCCTCGACTTTGATCCGGCGGGTTTTCCCTTTGATTGGCAAGTAATCAATGAAGCCTTGGCGGTGGAGGTGGTGGCGGGGAGTTATACACCGATTCTCATTCCCTTGGTTCAGTCTTACACAATATCTGGAATTGTCACCGATAACCAAGGTCAACCTGTGAGTGGGGCGAGAGTTGAAGCCATCCAACCGGATGCTGGTACTCGGTCATTTTCCATTACTAACGATGCTGGCGTGTATTATTTAGAACGGTTACAGCAAGGAAAATACCGCCTGCAAATCAACAATCAGCCTGCGTTTCCCCAGACGATTGATCTGAAAAATAGTTCGGAATTTTTCCAGGAACTGAATCTGAATTTACCGACCTCTGTAGATGGCTAATCTAACTATTTTACTTTATAATATGAGGACTTAAGGTATCCGACTTTCAAGAGCAGCAGAGGTAGTCATGAGTACCCGGCAGCCGATCTCAAAAAAAGCTTCTTTGGAGTCCACGTTTACTCCTCCTGCCAATCCGTTGAAAACCCGTGGGTTCGGTAACGGCATCCAAGCAAGAAGTGCAGAGTTACCTGCAACTAATCTGTTGCAGACACGTCCGTTGGGTTTCCCGTCTAGGGTACAACAAGAGCAGCAGGATACCCGTTCTATTGAAGAGCAAAAGTTGGGGGCAGAACGCTTCAGTTACAACGCTGCGAACATTCCAGTTTATGCGTCAAAGACACCACCAACAGTTCGTCCGATGGTGGATAAGATTAATACGCAAACGCAACACCAACCAATGCAGCGCCAATCAGAAGCAGGGGAATACAATCCTGGAAGTCGAGAGGGAGAAGAATTGCTGGCATCTGAGATGACCAATCTGTTGCAGCCAACTGGAATAACTTATAGAAAACCAACAGTTAATAGATATCTACAAAGAGGTGATTATCTACAAACTCAAACTGTACCGACTGGGGGACTTAATCCTGATTGTTTGAGAATTTTGGCAAAGATTCTGAGTTATCTATTCGGTGGATTAACCCATACTATTGATGGTGTCACTTTCAACGGTCGTAACATTCATCGAGGATTGATTGAACGCTGGCAGGATTTGAACAACGATCCCCACAATCTTTACCACAACCATAGATATAAATCTCAAGCACATCCTCAGTACGGTTATTGGGAAGGACATCAAGACCAGTACAGAACTCAGCAAAGGGGCTTGCGAAATTGCATTCGTGATTGGGTCAGAAATAACTGTGATGATCAGAATAACTCAGGTGGCTTACCTCAAGGATGGAGAAACGTCATTTACAAAGCCTGGGATGAGCTTTGGGGTCAAACAATTACAGAAGCTTAAAGAAATTTGTCAAACACAAGAAAGAGTTTTATGAATGATTCTAATTCAATCGATCTTGACGCCCTTAATGCTATTACCGCTATAGCTGCAACCACAACTCAAGCAGCCAAACCGAATCAGCTAAAGGCTTGGTTAGAAGCTACTAAAATAGTGACATTGCCGTGGGCAAAACCGCTCCTGTCTGCAATGGGTATACCTGAAGCGTTAATTGAGCATTCAGCCTCCCTGGGGCAACTTCACGAACAAGTTGCAGAGTCGATACAGCAACAGAAAAATCCAGAGCCAGCCATTCGGGAGACGATACAACAACTAGCAGAGCAAACAACTTCCGGAGTAGCAAGTGAATTTAAAGATTGGGTTGAGCGTCATTTTATACATCGACGGCTCTGGGCTGCTTTAGAAGCCTGGTGGGGTATTCTCTATCGAGCTGTTCACTTCAATTCTGTGTCTCCACCTGTTAGTTGGCAACGACTTCATCCTCAAATCGCTGAATTAATCAGTCCACAGCGATGGCAGCAGGTAGAGGAACAATTACAGCATCTAGCACCACCACCCAGTCAGGAAGAGGAACAACTGGGGTTAACTCTATGTGCAGATGCTTTGATGATTCAAGAAATAATCAACCATGAATGGACATTTGCGACTCTCAAACTAATCAAGACTGAGGTAAGTGAGACAGAATGGATGGAACTAGAGATATGGGCGGAAACCATAGCCGAAGAAATGGGGATTCCATCTGAAGAGCTACTTATTTAGACGTTTTGTTCGACTCAAAGATATATTAACGGTAGCGTAACCGTAAACGTTGTACCTACATTGACCTCGCTGGATAAGGTAATCGTTCCCCCGTGGGCGTCCACACTATTTTTGACAATTGCCAGTCCCAATCCAGTTCCCTCGATATTACCCACATTAGCCGCCCGGTGAAACGTTTCAAAAAGTCGTTGCTGGTCTGTTTCGGGAATGCCAATTCCTTGGTCTTGAATCGTGAAAATAGCGTTCTTTTGCGAATAGAGTAAAGAAAGTCGCACAGTAGACTCTTCGGGGGAATATTTAATCGCATTGGAGAGCAAATTGCCAATAATATGCCGCACCAGTTTTTCGTCTAAACAGGTAGCAATGCTGTTTGGGGTTTTGGGGGTATTATACTCACAGGTAAACTCAATATGATGTCCTTTACCAATCCCCTGTTGTAACTCTTCTATCAGTTCACCACACAAGGAGGGCAAATCCAGAGAGGTGGGATTGAATTCAACTTTACCCGCTTCGGCTTTGCCCAGGACTAACATATCATTTAACATATCAATCATCTGGTTGGTCGCCCTTTGCACTCGATGCAGGTGGATTATTTTTTTCTCTTCAGTCAACTTGTGGCTGTAATATTCCAACATTTGAGCCGATGAAAGAATAGTCGTTAGCGGAGTGCGAAATTCATGGGATGTCATCGACACGAAGCGGGATTTTAATTCATTGAGTTCCTTTTCTTTCGTCAGCGCCATGGAAATGGCGGCTTCGGCTTGCTTAAGCTTGCTAATATCCATAACCATACCATACCAAAGAATACTACCGTTATCGAGTCGTTCTGGACGAGCTGCACCTTGAATCCATTTACACTGACCGGATGGTAAAATGATTTGTCCTTCCCAGTTCCAGGGTTGTAAAGTTTGGGCTGAAATGGCAACGGATTGATCAAAATACTCGCGATGATTCGGGTGAATTAGCTCAATAATTACTCTAGCATTCTCCTGGATAACTTCAGGTTCGAGTTCATAGATTTGGCGACAGCCAGGACTAACATAGGGAAAAGCCATTGAACCATCTGGACGCCAGCAAAATTGGTAAAGCATTCCCGGTACATTTTTCGCTAGCTTTTGTAAGCGCTGTTCACTTTGCCGGAGTGCCTCTTGTGCTTGCTGACGTTCAAGAATTTCCTGTTTCAGACAGGCGTTTTTCTGTTGCAGTTTCTGTGTCAGTTTGCGCATTGTTAGGTGAGTTCTGACTCTGGCTAAAACTTCTTCATGCTGAACGGGTTTGGTGATGTAATCCACTGCACCCAGTTCAAATCCTTTCACCTTATCCACTGTGTCAGAAAGCGCCGTCATAAAAATGACCGGAATGTCTTGAGTGGATGGGTTGGCTTTCAACTGACGGCAGGTTTCAAAGCCATCAATTCCTGGCATGAGTACGTCCAACAAGATAATATCAGGATGAGCATAGTCTACCCGTTCGATCGCGCTTTCTCCATCTTGAGCAATCCAGACTTCAAAGCCAGAACCGCTCAAACAATCGGACAATACGCCCAAGTTCGTGGGATTATCGTCAACGATTAGAATTATCCCTTGTTCTATATCCATACTCAATCACTCTACTTCTCTATTCATATATTCCTTCAAGAACTCTCGAATCCGTCTTTCCTGAAACCCTTTGGCAAAGTGGCGCAATTGGGTTGTAAACGGTACAAAACATTGATTCGCTTGTTCCAGAAGAATGGCTTGCTCTATGATACCCTTAATGTTACCTCGCATAGCTAGATCGAACAAGATTGCCAATTCTTCCGGTGGTGGGACAATGACTTTACTATTCAGCAATGGTTCACTATCGCTGACTTGGGTTGTCTGACTTTTGACCTTTGACTCTTTATACACCCATTGCAAACCCAGATGAATCCTTAACTGTTCTAAAAGTTCTGGCAATTGAATTGGTTTAGGCAGAAAATTATCACAACCTGCCTGACAACTTTGCTGACGATTGTAATCAAAAACACTGGCAGACATGGCAATAATTGCTACAGTCTGAAACTGGGGGTCTTGGCGGAGCTGTCTGATCGTCTCGAAACCGTCCATCACTGGCATCACTAAGTCGGTAAAAATAATATCTGGTTTCAATGTCCTGGCTTTATGCAATCCATCTTGCCCATCTTTTGCCTCAATCAGTTTAAATCCTAACGGTTCCAGAAAATCAACCAATATCGAGCGATTTTCCCACTTGTCGTCTATAACCAAAACCTTATAGGGTAAGCCCTTAAATCCCGTAATTTCGCCCAAGTTACTTCGAGGAATAATTCTCCTGGCTTGAACCTGCGGCAACCTTAAATCCAGCCAAAAAATACTCCCCCTACCCAAACTACTTTTAACCTGAATTTCCCCGCCCATCATTTGCACGAACCGTTGAGCGATCGCGAGTCCCAATCCTGTTCCTTCCACTTGACGAGAATGCTCACCCACTTGATGAAACGGTAAAAATATTTCGGCTACTTGTTCAGGTGTCATTCCGATACCTGTATCTTCAATCTGAAACCGAAATTTGCCGATTCCTGTGGAGTTTTTCGCTGCAATATCCGTCCTGAGTGAATGTTGAGTTAACTCAGCTCCTTCTCCCTGATCCTGTCCATTTTCCATCTCGGTTACATAGCCCACTTTAAACACCACGCCACCCGTTTTAGTAAACTTAATCCCATTACTCAACAAATTCAGCAACACCTGTCGCAACCGTTTCTCATCTCCCCGCACAGCCGCAGGTAGTGAGGCAGAAAATTGCTCAGTAAAAGCAATTCCTTTTTGGTCAGCACGAATGCGAACAAGTTCAGCAATACTTTTAAGAAATTGAGGCAAATGAAACTCACTCGGATGGAGTTCCATTTTTCGCGCTTCTATTTTAGACAGGTCTAAAATATCATTAATTAGAGTAAGCAGGTGTTCACCACTGTGCTGAATAATCTCTAAACCATCCTGTTGCTTGGCACTCAGAGTTTTTTCTCGCTTGAGAATTTGAGCATACCCCAAGATACCATTCAGGGGTGTTCTCAATTCGTGGCTCATGTTTGCCAGGAATTCACTCTTAGCACGATTGGCAACATCAGCCGCTTCCTTAGCCGTCTGTAATTCCTGAGTTCGCTGTTGAACGTTCACTTCTAAGGTGCGGGAATAGTCCTCTAACTGTTGCTTGGCGGCGGCTAAATTAGCGTTGGTGGCTAACAAGGCTTGTTCTTTTTGTCCCAGTGTGTTCATCAGTTTCTTGAACGACATTGAGAGTCTGGCTACCTCATCTTTCCCTGGTAGGACTTTGATTTTCACCTCTTTTTCACCCCGTTGCAGACGATCGGCGATCGCCGTAATCCCCAGTAGGGGGCGAGTGATACGTTCAACAAACAGCCAACTTCCACTGGCAAAGACGAAACCCAGGACTAATCCCCACAGAAAAATCTGCTGTTGGAGTTGTCTAGCGGCGGCAAAGGCAAGGGGTGTGGGTTGTCGCACCAGTACAATCCATCCTAATCCGGGATACGTCTGAAACCCGTTCGTTTTCTGGAAAGCCGTCAGGTAAGGTTTGCCATCTGACCAGGTTTCCACCCGATAACCCGATTCTCCAGGTTGAGACTCCCTCAAGTTCACCAACGCCAGAGGGGACAATTGCGCCTCAGGAGAACCCACTAGCACCGTGCCATCAGCCGCTAGAATCAACAGTTCAACCTGTTCCCGTTGCTGTACAGGATCGAGTAAATTCTCCTGAACTTTTTCTGCCCATTGCCAATACAGGTGCGCCCCTAAAACCCCGCGAAATTGCCCATTCTTATCCCATACAGGTGCAGCGATATCTACAAAGCGCAAGGGTTGGTTTGTGGGATTGGGAAGATATTTTTCTAACAATACTGCTGGGTGAACATCACCCACAAAGGGACTGATTTTAGCCTGTTTAAACCAAGGTCGGGTTGAGACATTTTCACCGGAGAGAATACCACCCGTACTGGCAACCACTTGACCTTGGAGGTCAGTTAAACCAATCCAGGCATAATC
>NZ_JBKHHI010000140.1:0-14639 GCF_046539235.1 Coleofasciculus sp. | reverse complement strand
GAATTTAGTCCCTAAACCCGCCCCTACAGATTCCCTAAACCCGCCCCGACAATTGCTGGATGTTGTTTAAATATTAAGGATTGAAAAATTACAAAGAATTTTTTCGGGTATAGGAAATTAAATTGAGATACACATTGGCTTAATAGGCTCCTTGCTTCTTGATGACTACAGCGATAGTTTTCAGGATGAGCTGAAGGTCATAGATAAGAGACCATTTGCGCTGATAAGCTAGATCCATCAACACAATATCTTCAAAATCAATCACACTAGAGCGACCATGGACTTGCCATTCTCCAGTCATTCCTGGCTTAGTTCTCAATCGTTGCCAATGATGCGGCTTGTAGTGTTGTACTTCATTCAGGGTGGGCGGACGAGTACCGACTAAACTCATTTCACCGTTAAGCACGTTCCAAAATTGAGGCAATTCATCCAAGCTGGTGCGCCGTAAAAAACGACCCACACGAGTGATGCGAGGGTCGTTGGTATTTTTAAAGATATGACCTTTTGCCTGATTTTGCACCAAATGTTGCCTGCGATCAGCATCTACAACCATTGAACGAAATTTCAAGATGCGAAAGGATTTACCTCGTAAACCACAGCGAAGTTGACGATAGAAGATAGAACCTGGATCGTCAATCTGGATGGCGATCACAATTGGTATGGCAAGAATTGCCGTCAGAAACAAGCCAACCACAGCTCCCAGAATATCAATGAGACGTTTAATTTTGCAGGTTGCCGACCGATGCTGCACAATTAACCGAGAGAAACTTTGGAGCTGGGGGAGATCACCCGGCAAGGGTGTGGAACAGTTTGATGTAGTAAACACAGTGTAAGCTCAGTTGTATTACAAGTTGTAAGTTATTTAGCCGATTATCATGTTCTATATTATTGAGAGGTTTGCGAAAAAAAAATAGTCCGTTGGATACACTTCACGAATTCTTTACAATTTTATAGGGACTGAACGCACTTTTATGAAGATATGATAAAGATTATGGATTGAAATTAACGAGGATTACGCAATCTAATAATTTATAATCAACGCTGAAAACGCGATCTAGGGTCTAAGTAATGACTTTACCTTTGGCATCTATCCTAAGATGTAGATTCTAGAGTCATAGCCCGTTTAAATGAGGCGTGAAAATAAATGGGGTTGAAACGCTTAGCCAGTGAGGGTTGCTATTTCACAACTGATTTAGAGGTTAGTGAATAAGGATTGGAGTGATGGTGGGGAATGGGGAACAGAGAACGGTTGTAGTGCGAGCGTCTCGCTCGCTATTTTGTAAGGGTTTTTATCTATGTATTATAAGAATACGTTATATGCAACGTCTCTAAAGTATGTTGATAGCTTTTATTTATAGCAATGATTAAAATTAATAATTAAAGGCTCATCAAACGTTTGAGATAGACTGGATACAATCAGTTTAAGGTATTGACGTAGACGCTCGTGTTGTTGGAAATTGGGACGATACAGCCGATCGCCTACGGGTGAAAACAGTTTGGCATCAGCCAGATCCCGATAAGGGAAATCGTGGGGAGAAGCTGGAGAGAACCCCTTTAGGCGATCGCTAGCTGGGATCAATCCTGACGGTAACTCACCGTCCAAAAACCCCAGCAAACGTTGATCACAGGCGAATGTGTTGAGACCTTGACGTTCTAAGCGTTGCTTAATTTCTGCCAGAGTGTAATCCCGAATCCCTGATTCCTTTTCTGTCGGGGGGAACGCCTTAAGCAGTTCTAATAGCAGAAAGTAGTCACTATATTGCTGCTGAAAGCGATTAAAGACATGGGGATACAAGGGTAACCTCGCCAGTCCAGTGGCGACCCAAGGCTGGGATGATACAGTATCCGGGATCAGTGTAGCGTTAGGCAGTTTATCCTGAAGCCACTGCTTCACCCTTTTTGACTTAGCGCTTCCTCCCGTACAGATAGCTTTACTGATCGCCTGTTGGGAAAGTCCGGCTTGAATCAGCAATCGGTTAACCTGTTGGTTGAGTTGTTCAATAAACGGTGTGATAATGGCACTGTTGAAGTCTTTTTGTTGCACCGTCCATTGATAGGCACCCAATTCCAGGGTAAATTCGGTTTTGTGTGGCAAAATCAGCTTTAAATATTCAGCCGCTTTCAGTAACGCTTGTCCTAACACCGAATGTTGTAACTCGAATAAAGCGCGATCGCGTCTTTTGGGATCAGGTTGACCGGGTAAGGGGGGTTCCAAATCCTGGCTAAGATTCAGTTGTGCTAATTGCGCCTCAGCCATCTGCGGGTAGAGTAACTGCCAAACGATATCTTGATCAATCGCCTGACCTGCATAGGACCAACTCTGAAGTTGAAAGTCAGCGTAAGTTAATTGGCGGGGATTGTAAGGCAAATCTACTAATGCCAATTCCGTGGTGGTTGCGCCACTATCGATCACCAACGTCCAGCCACGTCCAAGTGTAGAGGATTGAGGCGTTAAGGTGACAGAGGCGGGTTCAGGTGTGGGAAAAGCGGCTAAGAGGGACGCGATCGCATCTTCTAAGAAGACAATTTGTTGAGATTTCTTGACTAACTTGGCAGCCAATACTGCTTCCCGAACATTAATCTGGTAGGTATCGCCCCAATCGGCTGGATAACTGACAATGACGCCTGTGAGTTGTGCCAAAGCGTCTGCCAGTAATTCGGATTCTAGACCCATCGCCCCTACCTGCAATGACACCTTGGTGCGAACCGTCTCTGGGGTTAAAGTGGCTAACATTGCCTGTAAGGATCGTCGCACCCAATAGAGAGGAACCTGTCCATCGGGTAACGCTAACATTGGTTCCCACTGACGACGTTCTGGGCAATAGTAAGGAATTGCCAAGGGTAAATAGGGTTTAACCGTGGACACCGTTATTCCTGCTGCTTTTGCCACGGTAGGACTCGCGGAGGTTTGTGTCGGTAAGCGAAATACGCGATCGCCTGAATCATGATTGGTGGTTGACGATTCCTGTTGCCAATATAAAGGGTAGTGCTGACCTGTGTTTTTGTTCAACACCACAGCCGACAGCCCCGTGGTGCCGAAGTCAATTCCTAAGTACCAGAGAGGATTATTGGTATCCACTAGCCAATTTGATGATCAAGTCACATTACCTACCTGTAGGGGCACGGCATTGTCCATTGGTGTCAACTTAAAACTTTGTATAACTAGCACTCAAAGTTTAGATCCCCCTAAATCCCCCTTCAAAAGGGGGACTTTGATTAATTTCTGGTTCCCCCCGTGGAACAAAAAGCGAAGCATCCTTTGGCTTCCCCCTTTTGAAGGGGGACGGGAGGGGGATCTGAAGGGGGACGGGAGGGGGATCTCTTATTAAGTAAGGGTTTCAGCTTTAAGTTTACACAGATAGGTACTGCCGTGTCCCTACTCTAATCCCTGTTTTGTTCGCCATCCTCTAAAGACGTTTCTTGAGGTTGGCTCACGGAATGTTGATCAGGAGTCACGGAGTCTTCCCAGACATATTTTTCTACCACATTGTCTTGCTTTAAGTCAATCGATTCCTCAGACAAATTATCAGAAACATCGTCCAACTCTGGGGATGGTGCCGTCGTTTCCTCAGAGTCACTCACCAAGGGATCAGGTGCGCGAGAGTCTCGGTCAGTTGGAGTTGTCTGTTGCCAATCTGAGAAGATAACATCCTCCTGGGATAAGTCGTGGAGGGCAAATTCTTCCCAATCTTCTGCCAACAACTCCTCTGACATGGGCAACGACTGGATTGAGTCTAAATCGAAGTTTGGGCGTGAGACGGTGCGATCGCGAGACGGGGACGGTCGAGGGACAATATTCAGATGGTCTTCTGCTTCAAAGCTGTGTAGGTCTTCACTAAGCTGCTGGAGGGTACTTTGGTCTAGCCTAATCTCTTGACCGGAAAACTGTTGCGATTCATCCCTGACTAGCAAATCTTCATCGGGTGAGGCGGGAATATAGTGGTCATCCACTGAGGTAACGGGGGAATCAGTTTCTCCAGGGTGTTCCGAAAACCATTCTTCCTCACGAGTCGCCGCTATGGATCGGATATCGGCTACGGGGGGGGAGTAACTTAACCCCATTTCATCGAGTAAATCGGTTAGGGCGGTAATTGTTTTAACGTCTTGAGACTCGTCGAACCTTTCCTGGTAAGGATAAGTGGCGGGTTCTGGCGTGGCGACTACCTCTGACTCAATCGGGGCGTCAGATGTTGGCGTTTCAAATAATAAGGTTTCCCAGGATAGTTGATCATGATTGATGCCTTCAATCCCGTGTTCGGATACACTCGTTTCATCAGCCGGATCAGTGAATCCGTCAAATAGATAATCAGCAATCTCCACCGATTCAGTCTCACCGAAAGCCTGATCTGGGGATCGATCATCTTGCCAGTCAGTTGTCGTGATTGATGTCGCTGAGGTATTCGCATCAGTCACTTCGGCGTTATTGGCTGGAGAAGGGGTATTAGAGTCTGTGCCAAATAGGGTATTATACAACTCATCAATTTCATGGTGGCGGTTCTCGACTTCAGTTTGATCGGCAACCTCTGGTTCTACGGGTTGCTTGGCGTCCGCCTGAGAGATTGGGGCTGAGGGGGATGATGGTGTTGTGGACTCCGGCGTACTATCGATGCCTAAGAGGAAATCTAGGTCTGGAAATTCTGAATCATTGTCTGAGATAAAGATATCCATATTCCAGCCAATCAAGGCGTCTAGGGGATTGCCTCCTGAATTTTCTGTCTCGAGTTCTTCCGTCCATTGCTGATCGGCAATTTTAGACGGCAGTTGAGCCTGGGTTGGTGGGGATGGGGTTAAGGTGTTGGCAGATAGGGTCACATTGAATTCAGGCTGAGACAGTGGATCAATGCCCACAAAAATGCCCTCTTGTTTTGATGTCGATGACGTTGAATCGGGCATTGACTGGGATAATTCTGTCACCTCTGACCAAGGTTGAGACGATTGCACCAAGGTTGAGGTTTCTCGTCCCAATAGCTGGGCGAGGCGATTGACAAGGGCTGTAAATAACAGCTCTCCTTGGTTGCTCAAGCGATGCATTTTGTCAAGTCCTTGAGACAAAGATTGCTGATAGCCATGCAGATCCCGATCGAGTGCCTCAAAGACTGTCCGTTGGTTGGTGTCGAGATTGATCAACATGCGATCGCTCTCCCGTTGCAGTTGCCGCAGTTGCTCTAAGCGTTCTTGTGGTAACATTATCCCAGAGACGGGTGACCCGGGTGAGTCCGATGTTGATGAAGGATTGAGCAGTTGGGCTTCTAAATTCAGTAAGATTTGAGCCAGTTGCTGTGTCAGGCGTTCGGTTGACTGGTGAATTAAATCCTGAGCAAATTCTGGGAGAGGTTGTTCTTGTCCCCCCCCTTTAGCGGTAACAGTATTTTGCAATTGCTGTTTCTTCTGCTCAAGGTGCTGAATTTCTTGAGTTAAGGACTCTCGCTGTTGACGTAATGCTGACAATTCAGTCTGCAAGGGTTCTGTAACCTGTTGGCGTATATTCTCCATTTCTTGGGCAACCGCCTGCACAATTGGTGTAACGGCTGATTCGTGGGATGGCGACATTGCCATTTCGTCTGACTGCATCGACAGCAGATAGCTACGCACCCGTTTGAGGATTTCGCGATCGCGGGCTAAATCGTTGGGTTTAGACCAAGGGAAACGGGAGCCAAACTTGGCAAGGAGACTGTCAATATCAGCAATCAGCGATTGGATTTTCTTCTGTTTAGTCACGGTGGAACGCCTGACAACTTATGTTCACGCTTCGCAGGAGTTATTGCGATCGCCTGCTTTTATTATGTAGGAACTTGAACCCTTGCCGTTAGCCGAGTCGGATTGAGGCTGAGGCGGGTCAACTAGAGCTTTAAGCCGCCCCCGCTACGACTCACGCTTGGTTGAGCGGTAGGGGATTAACAATTGAGCGATATTGGTCGAAAAATTTGGCGTGAGTGTCATTATCATAAACGTATTCTGGCTAACCGATGTCCTCTCAAGTCCTGATTACAGGCATCTAAGTTGTTAAATCTCCCTCAATATGCAGCATAATAGCTGTGTACCAATCTCCGGCTGATTAGCTTTAATTTCCAATAGGATTAGAATTGAAGGCACTTCGAGGGAGTATAACGCCGATTCATCGATCAGGACATAAGTCCCTTGTATCTGCCATTATGGCTGGTCTGGATGGGGTGATGAGGGGCGATTGTACCACAAAGACTCAATTTTGTGTCTGTTGTGAAACAGGAAGGAACCTGCTTAAGTTTTTGAGGATAACAAATCGCCATACTTGTCCACGGCGTATACAATGTGGTTTGGCTTCATGGATGATCGATACAGCTCACACGAAATGAACTCTAATGTTAATGAGTTGATGCGCACTGCTCCTTTATTTTCTGGCTTACCAGAAGCCAGTGTGAATCAAGCGACTTCTCATGTTGTTACACGCAGCCACCCCAAGGATCGAGTTATTTTGCTGGAGAATGACTGGGGTGGCTCGGTTTACTTCATTTTGGAGGGCTGGGCAAAAATTCGTACCTATAACCTGGAAGGCAAAGAGGTGACCCTCAACATTTTAGGCAAGGGGGAAATTTTTGGCGAAATGGCGGCCCTGGATGAGGTGCCTCGTTCTACCGATGTGATTACCTTAACGCCCACGACGATTGGCAGTATACCTGCCCAGGATTTTATCCAGCTTATTCATGATGAACCTTTAGCCGGGGTTCGTTTGTCTCAGCTTATGGCAAAGCGCTTGCGCCAAGTTAATCGCCGTCTCCGCCTGAGAGAGTCGGATAGTACCTCGCGAGTGGCAGACACGCTCCTGTTTTTGGCAGAGGGTCAGGGTAAACTTAAACAGCAAGGCACTGAGATTCCCAACTTACCCCATCGCGAGTTAAGCAGTTTGAGTGGATTGGCGCGGGAGACAGTGACGCGAGTTTTGACGAAGCTGGAAAAAAAAGGTTTGATTAAGCGAGAACACGATATTATGTTTATCCCAGATCTGGCGGCATTAGAACGCATTATTGCTTAGAAGTGTTATTTGTCCTTTGTCCTTCGTCATTGGTAAGGTTTGAGGCAGATTTACCTACGCAA
Source organism: Coleofasciculus sp. (assembly GCF_046539235.1). GTDB lineage: Bacteria > Cyanobacteriota > Cyanobacteriia > Cyanobacteriales > Coleofasciculaceae > Coleofasciculus. The sequence continues at coordinate 7,568 of NZ_JBKHHI010000140.1, read as the reverse complement.
GGGGATCAGGCGATCATGTCGAGGTGAAAGCAGCGTTAAAGTGGAGGTTGATTAAGTGTTTATCAAAGCTGCATGAGCGATTCTTTTGAGGATGCCCAACCGCCTCGCCCTAATCCCGATCCAAATCCTGAATCCTCCTCGAAGGACTCAGAAAATGTCAATGACGAATGGGATTTGGTGGAGGAACTAGAACCAGAGACTGAAACATCAACCAATGCTAGACCTGAAAGGCTAATCCCTAATCAGGACAGAAATTCAGCGAGTCAACAATCTCAGGCACAACAGCGACAATTCAATACCACTGTCGTCATGGTGGAAACGGCTTTCCTCGCCAGTACAGCGAGTTTGATTTGGCTAATTAATTATTATTTTCCCCTCGGTCCAGTCTTGAAGATGTTTTTCCCGGTGCCAATCGCCTTGGTGTACATGCGCCGGGGAAATCGAGCCTCTTGGATGGCGGCACTGGTTTCAGGGTTATTGCTGTCGGTGCTACAAGGACCAACCCGCAGTATCCTGTTTTTGATTCCCTACGGTTTGATGGGCGTTCAGTTGGGCGCATTGTGGAAACGTCAAGCCAATTGGTTATTTTCCATTGGGATTGGCACGCTACTGGGAACTTTGGGATTCTTTTTTCGCTTTTGGCTGCTCTCAATTCTTTTGAGTGAGGATCTTTGGGTTTATGTGATGACTCAAATTACCGAATTAGTGGAATGGGGGTTTGTCAAGCTGGGGTTACTTGCTCAACCCAGTTTAACGTTAATTCAGGTGGTGGCAATTGTGGCAATTGTGATCAATAATGCCATTTATTTATTTGTGGTTCATCTGGTGGCGTTACTCATCTTTGATCGCCTGAAAAATCCCATTCCTCGTCCGCCTCAGTGGGTACAAGTTTTGCTGGATTATTAAAATAATCTCCGTTTTTGGATTAGTTTGACGGCTGACTGAGGTTACACCAAGCAATGATCTAGTAAGTACCTGGACATAAATTATGTCCGCTATATTAAGAAATGTTGACAAGCGTAAAATCCTTACTGTTCCCTGTTCCCCGTTCCCGGTTCCCTAATCTCAACCATCAACTTTAATGAAAGTCCGACTACTTATCTGTCAATATGGCTACAACAGGGTGGGCTCCCCTGTTGATACGTTGGTAATTCGCTAAGATAACAGATTAAGTAGGTTACAGGTCACTTGATATGTCTTTATTGTTTATCATTCCCTTGGGGATTTTCCTCGTCACTGCGTATCTTTTTAAACAATTGGCTAATGAAATGGCTTATCTTGCCGCTGCCATTGCTTTAGTTAGCTTAGTTGTAACGTTATGTTTAGCACCCTGGCAAATTCAATTCTTGCTGCTAATATTAGTCATTTTTAGCAATTATAGACGCAGTTGTTCATCGTCTCAGCCCGTCACCGAGTCGTCATTGCCGGATGAGGATAACGTTAAGCTAGTTTATCGAGGCGTTAACTATGACCTAAGCTCTGCCCAGGTTGATGTCACGGAAGATGAGGTAATTGGGAAATATCGGGGTCAGGCTTTAAGAATTCACCATTTGGTGACACCTCCAGCTACGTCAACTCTCTTACCCTTGAAATATCGAGGGGTTAGCGTTAGCGATCACAAATCATTAATACCTGTGGTTAAAGAACAGGAATTAACCCAAAACAGTAATTGGAGTAAAGGCGGTAGGATAGATTAACTCTGAAGTGACGAGTCGTTGATAAGGAGAAACTATGCGGATTGCTCATAATATCACAGAAGTAATTGGTCACACTCCCCTAATTCAGCTCAACCGGATTCCTCAAGCGGAGGGATGTGTAGGACGAATTGTGGTGAAACTGGAGGGAATGAACCCAGCCGCTTCCGTGAAAGACCGCATCGGGATGAGTATGATTCGGGCAGCAGAAGAAGCGGGTCAGATTCATCCGGGAAAAACGGTGTTAGTGGAACCGACATCGGGGAATACAGGTATTGCCCTAGCGATGGTAGCCGCCGCTAAAGGATATCAGCTAATCTTGACGATGCCTGATACGATGAGCATGGAACGGCGATGTATGCTGAAAGCCTATGGAGCCAAACTAGAGCTGACACCCGGAAGCGAGGGAATGAAAGGAGCAATTCGCCGAGCCAACGAAATTACCGAAAGTACTCCTGAAGCCTTTATGCTGCAACAGTTCCAAAACCCAGCCAATCCCAAAATCCATCGGGAGACGACGGCTGAAGAAATTTGGGCAGATACTGAGGGTCAGGTCGATATTCTTATTTCTGGCGTTGGCACGGGTGGTACGATTACTGGTATTGCCGAAGTGCTCAAGCAACGTAAACCCGACTTTACCGCGATCGCAGTTGAACCGACTAGTAGTCCAGTTCTCTCTGGCGGACAAGCTGGCTCCCATAAGATTCAAGGGATTGGTGCTGGCTTTGTCCCTCAAGTTTTGCGTACAGACCTGATTGATGAAGTGGTTCAAGTCAGTGATGAAGATGCTATCGCTTTTGGTCGCCGTTTAGCACGAGAAGAAGGGTTGTTATCTGGAATCTCCTCCGGCGCCGCTTTATGTGCCGCGATTCAGGTGGCGAAACGTCCAGAAAATGCGGGTAAGTTAATTGTTATGGTACAGCCCAGTTTTGGCGAACGCTATTTGAGTACGCCTTTGTTTCGAGAACTTGATCAACCCGAAACACCTGTCCTAGTTTAATTGTCTTATGTCTTATAGCTTATGGCTGATGTCATTGAGCCGAAACGCGGTTCGACAGATCCCCTAAAATATGCTTAAATCTATGCATAACTCTTTAGGCGCTTGCTATGCATAGATTAGAGCATCTAGTTGAGGAAAAGTAACGATGCCACGCCGCAAGAAGCAACAGAAAACTCAAGAAATTTACACTCAGGTTATTCCTGTTGCTTCTTGTTCTGATGAAGCGCAGGTGAGGAGAATCATGCACCTGTGTGGCATTCCCAGAGCATTAACGTACAACTTGCCTTGGATCGCTACAAGGATGGGGACTCAACTGGAGAAAAGCCGCTCCTATCGTGAGAACCCAACTGAGCCCAACTGATATTGGATTACCTGCGAAGCTTTGGGAATGGTCAGTTAATGACGCTATGAAGGCGATTTTAGCGCAACAAGAAGCCGCGAAAACCTTCATGATTCGAGCAATTTACCGCCGCACTCTAGACGAACCATCGCGGTCTAAGTTGCTGGATTTGATGCACAATGACCCAACTTCCGATCCTAACAGTGTCTGTGGTGAATCCAGCTTATACGTCGCAAATGTGTTCTCGTACCGGGACGTTATTGGGTCAACGGGATGGGGATCGTTTTATCTGTTACACAGGGGACGTAATTCAAGCAGACAAAAATGCCGCAATGAACATTCTGCATCGCGGCGGTGATCGTGAGATTACTCTCTGGATGAAATATGCAGAAGTCCGCACCATTTTACTGATGCGGACGGTTCGATACTTAGCTTCGATTGGAAAGTCTGTATCTGAAGCTCTAAACTTGGGTTGGCTCAACCTTAAGTTTAGAGCAGAAGCGTTACGACTTGAAGCGGAGTATCACCTAGCGGGGTGCTAGGTACGGTTAAGCTCCGGTGGGTGGGAGAAGTGCCTTGCTTCACCAACGTCCCTAACGACAACCATCAACGGATGAAACCAGCAATATGAGACAATTCTAGCTTGTCTGCATAGATTTGCACAGATTTAGTTCACCCCTAAAGGACAGACGTGATCCGCATCTATACCCAATTCATTCAAGCAAATCAATGGTTGCAGCAGTATCGGGGACAACCTCCCCTACTCGCTTGTATTTTAGGATTTACGGCAACAGGGTTGATCCCCGGCATTTCTGCGGCTGGGGCAACTCCAGAGGATCGGAAGTATACTGCGATCGCGGATGCTGAATTCTTAGTTAATGGTTTTACCGCCAATCCTCAGTATCCTCTGCCTCCCTTGGATGCTGGGGCGTCGCCTGTCCTGATTTCTCGTGCTGTCGTCGAGGCTTGTCACCTTCCGGTTTATCTATTCAATGCGGGTTTACCTCAACCGCCAGGCGTCCCAGCTATAGATTTAGGCGGTTTACCCGCTAACTGTTTAACCACAGGGATTGCCTTGCCCATCAATACTGTAAAACAGCTATTTGAGCAAGGCTTAATTTGGGGTCAAAAGCTGGCAACTCTGACCCCAAGCGGATATGTAATGATTGCTGAATGCGTCGTTGGCGGAACCACAACGGCTTTGAGTGTACTGACAGGGTTGGGTATTGCCGCCATGGGTAAAGTCAATAGCAGCCATCCTCACTGTAATCATCGCCAAAAAGCAGAAATCGTTCGGATTGGACTACAACAGGCTGGCTGGGAAGAGAAACTGGCAGAATTCATTGATCCCTTCGAGTTAGTCGCCGCCGTAGGCGATCCCATGCAAATTACAGCCGCCGGAATGGTAATTGGGGCAAGTCAAAGCGTTGGTGTTTTGTTAGCTGGAGGGACGCAAATGCTGGCGGTTTATGCACTAGCACGGACGTTGGCGCAGCAAATGCCAGCTTGTAGAGACGTAGCAGGCTACGTCTGGGAAGCTGGGGGATCGAGGGCTGTAGGGGCGGGTTTTACTGATAACGTTCCGTCGATGTCGGATAGCTGGATTAAACCCGCCCTTCTAGAGGGAGGAAAAAGTCGTCTTGACTCTTTGTCATGGCAACCTAAGCAGGTGGTTGTCGGTACAACTCGCTGGGTGGCAGATGATCCCACGGGTGATACTGTGGGATTAGCACGAGCTATCGGCGGTGTTCCTCTTTTGGCAACCGACTTAAGTTTTGCCCAGTCAAGTTATCCCCAGCTACGGGCTTACGAACAAGGATATGTCAAGGAAGGCGTCGGTGCGGGAGGATGTGCGATCGCATCCCATCTTTACCCAGGATGGAACACGACTCAATTACTGCAAGCCATTGAAGCACTTCTGGCTCAACACCATTAACCCGGATTGATGATCAAGAGTGAATGCGGCGGGCGAGAAGCTGTTCTTCTAAAGCCGCAATGCGATTGTAAGCGGCTGTTAATTGGGCGGTGAGACGTTGCACTTGCACATCAGCAGACAGGGGATTCTCTGAATTATGATTTCCGTTGTGATGCGTATGAAATTGAGTGACTTCACCGTTATCCTCGATCAGGATATCTTTATGTTCCATCCCAGAGTCAAGCAGTTGGGGATTCGCATAGACGGGGATGTCATTAACCTTTGCGGTTGATGCCTGTAGCTCAGAGTCTACAGTTGACATCGGTTGAACTTGAGAGAGACACTGGGATACTTTGTGGTTGAGTTGCTCGATACTTTGATATATAGCATCAACTTTATGATTTAGGGCTTTGATTTGTTGTTGAACTGTATCCATCTGATTACCAATTTCCATAGCGAGTTCTATTTCATGCTAGTCAATTTACACTCAAAAGCTACCTTCCTGCGGATTCATTTAACTATTTGAGACAATTCATATCCCTATATCCGGCTGATTGTTCACAGCGCACAACTTTCAATCATTAAGTCAACCCTCAAAATCATTTATCTTGGGCTTTAATCACCTTTTTTCCTAGATTTTACCTTGGTCTTCCTTACAATGTCGCCGATCTAACTATTTAATATTTTATTTACAATTGTGCCTTCAACTCAGTCCCAACTCTGGATAAGTTCCCAGATTTACTCAACGAGTTACGGAGCACTGGTCACTTGTATAGCAGATGGATTCTTTGGCTGTCAGTCTCACAGAACACCAAAATTGTGTTAGTTTGTTGGGAGTAAGCGTATACAATGTAGTATTTTTACTCAATTCAGCAGATTTTTGGGATGAAACGACGCTCCTTTCTCATGGGCGCTAGCGCCCTAGCACTGGGGCAATTGGCGTCTGGGTGTGGCAATAGACAGTCAACGGCTTTAAATGTAGGACTGTTGCAAAATTCAATTCCGGTTCAGTTATTGGCTGAATTTCGCCAAACCCTGGAGCCACCCGTGAGGCTCAAGTTTGACCCACAAGCCCAGCTTAAGGATATATACCAGAACCTTCGGGTGTGGAAACGACAATCGGACAACCCAGAATCCTCGCCTGGGTTTTCCCTTCCTCTGATTAGTCGCAAACCTCCCGCGATCGCCAATTTGGTGACATTGGGCGATTATTGGTTAGAATCCGCTATCGGTGAGCAACTGATTCAACCCCTAGAACTGGTAGGATTACCAGGATGGCAAAAGTTACCCCCGCGTTGGCAAGGGATTGTCAGACGCAATCGCCAAGGACAACTTGACGAATCGGGATTAATCTGGGGCGCACCCTATCGCTGGGGGACAGTAGTAATTGCCTATCGCCGGGATAAGTTTGAGGAATTAGGATGGACACCGACAGATTGGAGTGATTTATGGCGTCCAGAATTACGCGATCGCATTTCGTTACTTGATAGTCCGCGAGAGGTAATTGGGTTGACCTTGAAAAAATTAGGATTTTCCTATAATACCAAAGATTTGAGTCAAGTCCCCAATCTGAAAACCGAACTCTTAGACCTGCATAAACAGGTTAAACTCTACAGTTCAAATCACTATCTAGAACCTTTCGTGTTAGGCGATACCTGGTTAGCCGTGGGTTGGTCTACGGATATCTTATCCCTGCGCGGACGCGATCGCCAAATTCAATCCGTCGTTCCTCGTTCAGGAACCTCTCTTTGGGCAGATGTGTGGGTACAACCTGCTGTGCAAAAGACGGCTGCTGAATCGCCAGAACCAGAAACGTCCCAATCATTAACTCAGCAATGGATTGATTTTTGCTGGCGACAACAATCCGCGATCGACATTTCTTTATTAAGTCATGCGGCTTCACCAATACTGGTTACCCTAAATCCGGCTACGTTACCCAACCCACTGCAAACCAATGATCTCCTCTTACCAGAACCTTCTATTCTCGAAGCTAGTGAATTTCTGTATCCTTTACCCCCAACAGCTATAAAACAGTATCAGGAACTGTGGCAAGAAATTCGCACAATGCAATTTGTTTAGTAGACTTAAGCCCTCAACTAAAGTTGGGGCTAAAAGCAGCAAACCCGTTTCAACGGGTTCAAAGAAAAAATTTTCCCAGTAAACTCGATTCTTACTTTAGCTTTGACCCGGTAAGTAGGTAGGGACAATAAAAGTTAACGGCGAAGTTTGTCATACCTAATCCGGGGAACGCTACCCCTGTTATAACCTAGTCCGCGCCGGCGGACTTTGTTTGTGTAGCTGGGATTTCAATCGCCTCCTCTTGCTTAAGTCGAATAGCACTGAAATAAGCATTTGGGGAGCGCCAAAACCCTTTGGGGAGCGCCAAAAGCCTTTATCTATCGTAGGGTGGGCATTGCCCACCATCCTTAAGTCAGTGTCATTCAATTTCTGGACTTTAGACAAACAAAGTGCGATCGCGGTTGAGAATAAGGTGGGTTTGGTTGTCCAGTTTGGGATTAATCGATTGCCGTTCGGTGGGGGAATGGGCGGGTTTTGTTGTTCCGTTATCGGTGGGGAGGGCGGGTTTTGTTGTTCCGTTATCGGTGAATATCTGAATTT
>NZ_JBKHHI010000139.1:0-14655 GCF_046539235.1 Coleofasciculus sp. | reverse complement strand
AGGCGGAGTAGTCAACTGCTGCTGCCGTTTTTGTTCCTTGGCATGACGAGTGGTTAAATAGCGATTCAGGCGATGCTCGAACCATATAAGTACCTTCTCTAGCTTGGGGCTATAGAGTCCGAAGGTTAACCGGAAAATAATCGGAACAACGATACTCATTTTGCGTCGCCAACCCAGCTTTTTGTATTTAGTTGTAAAGTAGCTATCTTCAGCTAAATTCCACTTCTCTTGCAGGCGATTGAGGCTTGCTAAAGTCCAATCATCACTCCAACGTAGCATGTAGTAGTGCAAATCACCCCACTCCGAGGGAGGACCAGGTACGTAGGTAACCATGCACGTCGGTTCAAAGTAGACAGAAGCTCCGACTTCTCGCACACTCATGCAAAAGTCTAAATGCTCTTTGGTATTCAGCATTTGTTCATCCAGTTGTCCAACTTTATCGAAGATGGATTTGCGGACGAGAACGCAATGAAATTCAGCCAATTCTGTTTCCTGGCGCTGAAGCTGCGGCTGAATTTTCTCGACGGTTTTGCCTTGGCTATACATTTTTTCGCGCAGACGCCGTCGTCCGATTTTATCAACCCAAATATGAGATTCGCCTCCAGCAAAGTGAATTTCTTCATGGAGGGGTTCGTATTGACACATCAGAGGACCCACGACGGCTGCGCCTGTCTCTTGGGCACAATTGATCAACGCTTGCAGCCAACCTGCGGTGACAATTACGTCGTTGTCAACAAAGACAAGATAGGGTGTATCAACCTCTGCTAAGCCTATATTTCGGGCTTGATTGGGATAGAGATAATAGTCTTTGCGAATCAGCGTGAACTGTTTTTCTGCGGCTTTTGTCTCTAAGTAGTGGCGAATATGAGCGGGGGAATTGCCATCAACATAGACTAGCTTGAACGGGATCTGAGTATATTCGTAAATGCTTTCGAGAGATCGAGGAGCGCAGCTAAATCGCTCACGCGGGACAACAACGATGGTGACAATGGGCTCGGTCATAATTAACTCCTATCTTGACTAAATATTTTTTTCTGATAAACTTATTTTTTTTGAATTAAGGATGGCTAGGTTCCATGAGGGCGGGTTGCGATCGCACGGCTAAATTATCTGTTTCTAAGAGTTGCTGATAAAGCTGCACTAGCTTGTCATTTAATCGATGAATATCATAGTGTTGCTCGACATAAGCGCGTCCCGCCTGTCCCATCTCGCTCCAGCGCTCCGGGTGTTCAATCAAATATCCCAGCTTTTCGGCTAATGCTTCAGCATTACTCTCAGGCACTAAAAAGCCAGAAACGCCATCTTCAACTAGCTCTGGAATACCACCATGATACGTGCTAATCACCGGTAATCCCATTGCCATCGCTTCCTTGAGGACATTAATTGGCGCATCCTGATTACCATCTTGAGCGGTGATGCTAGGAGCGATAAACAGGTGAGATTGTTCGAGAATCTCAATAATTTCCTGCTCCCTTTTCCAGCCAACTAACTTGATGAATGATTCGGCATTAAGCGCTTGAATAATTGTTTGCAAGTGTTCCTTTAGGATACCATCTCCAATGATTTGGTATTCCAGTTGGGGATAAACCTGAGCCTGTTGAGCTACGGCACGGATAGCGTACTCAATTCCCTTCTTCTCCACCAAACGTCCTGTTGTGGCAATACGAATGATTCCGTCAGCGTTTAACTGACGGGGAATAAATTTAAATTTACTACAATCTAAACCAGAACGATGAACCGCAACCCGTTCAGGATTGCCGCCTAACTGAATCACTCGCTGCCGAAAAAACTCGCAGTTTGCCAGAAAGAAATCGCCGGATTTGAAAATCTCATCATAGACGCGATCGCCATGCTCTTGTACATATCGGCTAATATCATGACCTCGAAACATGACAATCAGCTTTGGCTGTGAATGTAAAACATTTTTAAAAAACATTCCTCGATAGCCTTGCGTCCCAAATTGACAATGAATAATGTCATAAGCTTGCTTATGCATCAAGGAAATGGCAGAATACATTAACCACAAGCTAGCGGCTTGTAGCCCATGCTGGCTAACATTTAAAGATTCCAGTAAGAATCGAGGCGACTTGTGAAAATTCACTAAAAGTAATCCAAGACCCTTGATAACACGCCAAATAAGATTATTGGGAATTTGAGTAAGCTGATAGGTTCGTTCTAATAAGCGATAGTTTTCGACATCGGGATGTACTTTTAATGTGTTTATCAAATGATCGGCATAAATATCAACTTCGTGACCTCGATCAATCACGCCTATGATCTGGTTCAAAATAAATGTCTCTGATAGAACTGGGAATTGACCGACAATAAATGCGATTCTCATACCAAGTCAATAACTTAATGTTTCAAGGAACTTTTTGAAGGTGTGGAATAGACGCCTGTCCACCTGCTTAATCAAAGTGACGAATTATCCCCGGTTAGGAATACCACCCAATTTAAGGCGAATTTTTTCTAACGCGCTGATAGAGCGAACGCCTAAAAATACCCAGCACACGGTCAATCGTTGATTCCAATTCCTCAAACGAGAATCGCGAAAGGCGCTAATAATAAAGTTAATCGGAGGAATCAAATCTTCGACGAGGAGTCGCGCAAACGTCTTATTGCGCTGGATAAAAGAATGCTCAGGCAGAATGAAACGGTTGTAAATTCCTCCGGCTAATCGTGCTGTACGGGTATAAAGTTGCTTAAACGTGCGGCGAGCCGGATGTGCGACACACACGTCATCAGCATAAACTTGCTGGTAACCCGCCGCATAAACTCGCTTTCCCCAATCGATATCACCATTAGAGCGGAGGTTAGCATTAAACAGTCCCACCTGATCAAAGAGGCGACGAAATGTAAACAAATTTGCAGTTGCTGCTCCTTGATGCTGTTCTAGAAGTCGCTGCTGAGGGAAAGCCGTAATACTCTCGTACAGCTCAACTGGAGTAGCGTGCTGGGGATTTTGAAAAAAGAGTTCCACGCGACCCGCAACTAAGCCACAATCCGGCACATTCAGTAAACGATGGACTCCTGATTCCAACCACTTGGCATCGGGAATACAATCCGCATCGGTAAAAGCAATCACCTCGCCTTTCGCAAAGGATATCCCTTTGTTCCGAGCCGCATAAGAACCGGGAGTGCTTTCATAAGCCACAATCGCTTGAGAAAATTGAGTGACTACCCCTTTAATATCTGCTGCTTCATCAGATGCATTATCGACAACAATCACTTCATATCCTGTTTTGGGATAGGTCTGATTTTCCAGAGCCTCTAAACAAAGTTTCAGACGCTCGGCGTCATTATAGACGGGAATGATGACGGATACAAATGGATGAGAATGAGATTCCATTTCCTTGGCGAGAAAGCGGTGATTTTTTATTCAATGAATTCTATAGGGACAGGCGGTTTATAGTCTAGAAACCTGCATCGGGGCGGGTTTAGTCACATTTTGGTGCAACCGAAAAGATAGTAGTGAAACCCGCCCCTACACGCTCAAAACTCAAACTTTGTTTACTTTGCCACAAGCTCTCGCTGTGGCTTTTTGGGCGACTCCTCTCTAGTAAACTCCTCGTGGTAAGACCGCTCAACATTGACATTCCACAAATCGTGATTTTCGCCGAGGATGTTTTTCACGGCTAGCATCGCTGTCAGCATGGAGTGGTCTTGATTGTTGTATCGGTGCATACCGTTACGACCCACTGTTTGCAGATTTTCAAAGGTCTGGATGTACTCTTGAATCACTTGAAGATGCTGACGGTATTCGCCGTCATAAACGGGATAGGCTTTATGTTGACGGATAACCACGCCGTCTTCGACATCACCCTCGTTAACACCTATATTTAGATTAATCGCCTCACGACTGGCTAACTCAATCAGTTCTACATCCGACAATTCCCAAAGTGGATCACCTTCGCTGCAAAAATATTCCATCCCCAAGCAGGTTTTACTCGGATCAGGCACCATTGCCGGACTCCAATTCTTGAAGTTTTGAATGCGTCCAACTTTGAAGTCTGGGCTATGGATATAAATCCAGTTGTCGGGAAATAGGTCGGGTTGATTCACAATCAGTGACACAATCAGAAAATCTCGATACTTCAGACCCTCTGCCGCTTCTAACACATAGTCCGGTGGCAAGGGGTCGAGGCGACGCAGCAGTGCAGTCACGGGCATACTAGAGATGAAATGATCGCCTGTGAATTGGAGCGTTTCATCCCCCTGTTTTGCCGTGATGCTTTTAATCCGAGTACCTTCCCGTTCGATGCGAGTCACGGTTGTATGCAGATGCACGGGAGCGCCTTGACTCTCTAGAATCTCTTGGCAACGTTCCCACATCATCCCCGGTCCTAATACCGGGTACTTAAATTCTTTAATTAAACTTTTGGCATTTTGGCTTTTGAAGACGGCATTGATCACCGCTCGTTTGAGAGACATGCCTTGAATGCGCTGTGCTGCCCAGTCAGCGCGAATTTGGCTGCAAGGAATTCCCCAAACTTTCTCAGTGTAGGTTTTGAAGAAGATTCTATAAAGGCGACGCCCAAAGCGGTCTGTTACCCACTCTTCAAAACTTTCTGGTTCTGGACCAGGGTTGAATCTGGCTCTGAATTTTGCCCTTAAGTAACTCAGCAGAATAAAGAAACTTTGGATGATGCCGAGATTTGATAGGGTGTTGAACAGAGACAGGGGATAGTTATAAAACTTGCCCTGATAATAGATGCGGGACAGACGCGGGACTTGGATAAATTCGTCTGCCAGAATTTCATGCCAAAACTGATCGACTTCGCCAACTTTGGTGAAAAAGCGATGACCGCCAATGTCAAAGCGATAGTCTTTGTAGGTTTCGGTGCGGGAAATCCCACCCACTTTATCTGCTTTTTCGAGGACGATGGGTTGAATTCCCCGTTTGAGTAGTTCGTAACCCGCCGTCAAGCCAGCCGGACCGCCTCCAATAATTACCACTGGATGATGGGTCAAGGATTTGCCTCCTAATTTTTTAGAATCTTAGATACGTAGAGGGTTAGAAAGAGTTGCCGATTACCAAAGAAACCAGAATTGAGGCACCAACTAATTCACGAGAAATTGACGCAAAGATTCGTTGTTCAAGCGCGAACAAGTCGCCGGGGATTGTTTGCCAGGTTGGGATAATCGGTTGATAAGTTTGCCAGTGGTGACGAACGAGTCCGATCGCAAAGGCTAATCCGCTATAGAAATAGTACAACCAATGCCAGGGTAAGGTTTGCAGGGCGAAGAGGAAACCGCGTTTTTGATAAAAGAATTGATAGACGGAGGCGTTGATTGCCAACAGCCCTAGACTCAAGAGAGCGACGCCCACCCATGCAGCCGATACCCACCAAACGGCGATTAGAGCCGCTAATAAGGTATACACTAAGACAACACTGATGCGGTTGGCAAGGTTGAGATTTAGGTCATTGACCATTTCGCGATCGCGTAATATTATCGCTGTCCAAGGGATTGCTCGATAAAAGATATCGGCTCTGAGCAGGGAGTAGGTTCTCCAGCATTTCAGATGCTTAACTTGGATGGTTTTACGCAAGCCAATCCGATACCCATTTCGTTTCAACCTGTTGCCTAATTCAATATCTTCCACACAAGGGAGACGATAACTCTGATCAAAGCCGCCGACGGCTAAGAAAATATCCCGCCGGATTGCACCACAAGCGCCCCAGAAGGTTGAGGCGTCTTCTGAGCCGGTTTGATGGGTGTAGTGATGGAATAAATTTTTGTATTGGGACAAGAAATTCGGCGCCCCTGGCTGATCATCGTAGGAGCCGATTAAGGCGGCCAGTTCAGATTCCTGGTGGAAGGTTGTCGCTACTTTACCGATGGTGTTGTCATGTACCTCGACATCGGCATCGACGAAGAAAAGAATATCACCGCTGGCTGCTTTAGCGCCTAAGTTGCGAGCTTTCGCTGGTCCGCCCGAGGTGGGAACTCGAATTACCTTAGCACCGAAGTCTTGAGCTAATTGCCAAGAACCGTCAGTATCGCCGTCAGCAACGACAATCACTTCTGATGGCTGGGGTGAGGCTTTGGCTAGACTGGCAAGGCAACGGCGAAAGGCTTCGCCACCGTTATAAACAGGGATGATTACCGATATTGTCGGTGTTGCGGTAGAAGGTGTCATCTGGCTCCTAGTTATGTGGGTTGTTGGGGCAAGCTTAATAGTTAGCTTTGCTGACGACATCTATCTGGGGTCAGATGGATAGTGTTTCTGGTACTCGACTCAAGCTATATGCCAGAAATTATGAATATCTACTTCTCAAATCTTAATCAAGCTTTGGGGTTAGCGATCGCACTTTTGGATTTTCTTTACGTAATCTTCACAGAATTCGCCTATTTGGGGTGATTGTATAAAGTTTTCGTGAATTTTGATCTGATGTAACATTTGATACGGAAATAAAACTTAAAATAACTTATTCGTTCAGAGTATTCAAATCTGGTTATTTTGGGGAAGCGGTCTTGTTCCCTCCCCAAGACGACGGGGAGGGTTAGGGAGAGGTTTATCCCAAGGTATGGGATTTTTGAATAGGATTCAAAACCGCTCATAAGTCAGTAGTGAGTAACTGCTCATTTTGACTTTACCCGATCGCGAACCCCCGGAAAACCCGCCCATCCCTTATCCCACTAAGGCTGCCCCTGACTTTAAGTCCGGGTAAACTTGTGTTAAAATCTTAAAAGAAAGAGGCAATATTTTAGCAACTATTTGGGTTAAACATAGCGGTTTAGCTCACTTTTTGCGCTTTTTTTGGTTAAATACTGAATTTTTATGGAGTTTTTCGTTCTATGAGTACCTCCCAAGAGCGGATTGTCCCGACAAATCTTCGCAGCGAAATGTCTAGGTCATACCTAGAATATGCCATGAGCGTCATCGTGGGTCGGGCGCTACCCGATGCGAGGGATGGACTCAAGCCAGTACATCGGCGGATTCTCTATGCGATGCATGAACTGGGACTCACCCCCGATCGCCCCTTCCGGAAATGCGCCCGTGTTGTGGGTGAAGTCTTGGGAAAATATCATCCCCACGGCGATACCGCGGTTTATGATGCCTTAGTTCGCATGGCGCAGGATTTCTCCATGCGATCGCCCCTAATTAACGGACATGGGAACTTTGGTTCGGTGGATAATGACCCACCCGCGGCAATGCGTTACACAGAATGCCGCTTGCAATCCTTAGCCACAGACTCCCTCCTCCAGGATATTGAGTCAGAAACCGTCGATTTTCTGGATAACTTCGATGGATCACAACAAGAACCCATCGTTCTCCCCGCCCGGGTTCCCCAGATACTCCTGAATGGATCATCGGGTATTGCCGTTGGTATGGCAACCAATATCCCGCCCCATAATTTGGGTGAATTGGTGGATGGCTTAGTCGCCCTAATCCATAACCCAGAAATCACCGAAAAAGAATTGATGCAGTATATTCCCGCCCCTGACTTTCCCACTGGCGGTCAAATCCTGGGCAGATCTGGCATCAAAGACGCCTACACCACCGGACGCGGCTCAATCACCATGCGGGGTGTGGCGCAAGTGGAAACTATTGAACACCGGGGACGCCCGGATAAAGAAGCGATTATTGTCACCGAATTGCCCTACCAAACCAATAAAGCGGCATTAATTGAAAAAATTGCCGAACTGGTGAATGATAAGCGCATTGAAGGCATTTCCGATATTCGGGATGAAAGCGATCGCCGGGGAATGCGGGTGGTGATTGAACTGAAGCGGGATGCTTATCCCCGTGTGGTTCTTAACAATCTCTACAAGCAAACCCCCATCCAAAGCAATTTTGGTGCCAATATGTTGGCATTAGTCGGGAATGAACCCCAACTGTTGACGATCAAGCAGTTCCTCGAAGTCTTCCTGGAGTTCCGCATTGAAACAATTACCCGGCGCACCCAATACGAACTCCGCAAAGCCGAGGAACGGGATCATCTGTTACAAGGGTTACTCATTGCCCTCGATAACTTAGATGCGGTAATTGCTGTCATTCGCGCCGCCGCCGATACCGCCACCGCCAAGAGTCAATTAATCGAGCAATTTGGACTGTCCGAAGCCCAAGCCGATGCCATTTTGCAAATGCAACTGCGACGGTTGACGGCATTAGAAGCCCAGAAAATTCAAGCGGAACACGAAGAGTTACAAGTTCGCATTGCCGATCTGCAAGACATTCTGGCAAATCGATCGCGGATTCTGGAAATTATCGAAACCGAAGCGCTGCAGATTAAAACCACCCACGATACACCGCGCCGCACGGTGATTCAAGAGGTGGAAGGGGAACTGGATGATATTGACTTAATCGCCAATGAAAAAGCGGTGATTTTAGTCACCGAACAAGGGTATATCAAACGGATGCCGATTCACTCCTTTGCCGCCCAAGCCCGGGCAACCCGAGGCAAAGCCGCCGCCCGGATGAAGGAGGATGATGGGGTTGAGCATTTTCTCACCTGCTGTGATCACGACAGCCTCCTCTTTTTTAGCGATCGCGGTGTCGTTTATTCCCTACGCGCCTACCAAATCCCGGCCGCATCTCGCACCGCCAGAGGGGTTCCCATCGTGCAGATGCTGCCTATTCCCCACAATGAAAAAATCACCTCAGTTGTACCTGTTTCTGAGTTCACCGATGATGTCTATTTGGTGATGTTAACCCGGAAAGGGTATATCAAAAAAACGGCGTTGGATGCCTTTAGTAATATCCGGGCAAATGGGTTAATTGCCATTTCCCTGGGTGAGGGCGATCAACTGCGTTGGGTGCGTCTATGCCGAGCCGAAGATAGTATTATCATTGGTTCGAGTCAGGGCATGGCAATTCATTTTAAAGCCGATCACGATCAACTGCGTCCCCTAGGTCGGGCGACACGAGGGGTGAAGGCGATGAAACTGCGCTCTAAGGATGAGTTGATCAGTATGGATATTCTCCCGGCTCAAGTTGTCGAGAGGCTGATTGCTACAGCTAACAGTGAAGAGGTGGAAACAGAAGACGATACCAGCGATGAAGTGAATGGGGAAGAAATTCACGAAACCGCCGGTCAAGGACCCTGGGTTTTGGTGGTAACGACAGGGGGTTTAGGTAAGCGAGTGCCAGTATCTCAATTCCGGCTGCAAAATCGCGCCGGAATGGGATTAGTAGCAATTAAGTTCCGCCATAAAAAAGATAAACTCGCTGCATTGCGAGTGGTGAATCAAGGGGATGAGTTGATGATGGTAACCATGCGAGGGATTATCATTCGCCAAGCCATTGATGCCATTTCCCCCCAATCCCGAATGGCGACAGGGATACGAGTCCAGCGCTTAGATGAAGAGGATGCGATCGCCGCGGTGGCGTTAGTTCCTTTATCCGGTTCTGAGGAAGAAGCTGAAGCCCTGGATGAGGCGTTGTAGCGTCATTTAGGCAACAGGGTGATATCAACTTAAGCTATAAGCTACAGCCCTCACCTCCAGCCCCTCTCTATCCCCCTAGCCCCCCTTAAAAAGGGCAAATTTGTAGGGGTTTGGTCACCAAACCCCTACTTTGGTGACCAAACCCCTACACACCCCCCTCCTGTAACACTTCCGAGAAGGCAAAATCGGGTTCGGCTAACACAAATACGGTTGTCGGTAATCCCGTGGCTAAACCTTGCAAACGTTCGTAATAACTGGTGTAATCATCCATCGGTTTTGCCATCCCCAAAAAGACTAAATCCGCACTTTGGGAAGAACGGCGCAGGATTTCTGGGAACGGGCGTCCCTTTGCCTCAATCACTTGCGATCGCGCCCCAATCCGCAGTTGTTGAGTTAAATTTTCTAGATTCTTCCGCGTCGCTTTGGCGGCGGCTTCATTAGCGACGACTAATTTAAGATTAATTTCGGCACTGCGCCATTCCAGACTCGTCCGCAACAGATACGCCAAAATTAACATCAAGCCCCCATTTGCCTGTAAACCCCCCCACCACACATCAATCCGTTTGCGCCGACCAAATCCCCGTTCCTCCACATCCCGTAATATCACCACATTGCGACGGGCTTGGTGTAGGTTAGCGATCATCTGACAGTAACTACCCCGATGAGAGGCTTGTTCACTATCGCCTAAGAGAATCGTATTGGGAACCAACGGACCAATCCCATACGCCTCAACTAACCGTTCCGCCCCAATAAACGGATCAGGGGCGGTAATTAACCGGGCTAACCCTTGCACCCCCCGCTTCTCTAAATACTCGCGAATCGTGGCTTCCATTTCCAACTGCTTGGCTGGATCACGAGATCCACTGGGAATCACACTGGCGACGGTAAATAAGCTGCGTTTGTGGGTTAAGTTTGCCGCAAATTCGACCAAATGCCAACGATGAGTCGGCGCCCCAGAAAAGACCAAAATATGAGGACGCCAGTTTTTGGTATCGGGGGTATACTCTAGGCGAGTAATGCCGGTGCGTACCAGCGCCATCCAGATTCCCTGACGCACATCACCCCAAGCACTTTCTAATTCCCGCCGTTCTAACCAAATATAAACACTCAATACAATAATCGCTGCCATGAACGTCGCCACAGCGTTGAGTAAGAACATCACCCACAAACAGCCTATCGCCCCTAGTAGGGATATAGACCAATGCACCCGGAAGGAGGGGCGAAAGGAGGGGCTGCGTAAAAAGGTTTCAATTCCCGCCGCCACATTCAATACCAAATAGGTGGTGAGGAAGAACATACTCAAAATTGGGGCGATTACGTTGAGATCCCCCAAAGCCACGGCGACTAAAACCAAGCCCAAGGTTACTATCGTCGCAATACGCGGTTCATCTTCTGATCTAGTACCTGTCCCCAGAAACTTCAGCCACCGAGGTAAAACCCCATCCCGCGCCAACGCCTGCATGACTCGGGGCGCCCCCAGAATACTGCCAATCGCACTCGATAATGTCGCCCCCCAAACCCCGAGTAAAACTGAAGGACCCCAGAGGGAGATTTTCTCCATAATTAACGGGTTTTCGATTAAGGTGAGAGCATCCGCCCGCATGGCTAAAATTATGGGTAATGCCATATAAACCACATAACCCGTCCCCACCGCCGCCAAGGTACCAATGGGAATCGAACGGCTAGGATTGCGTAAATCCCCGGACATATTCACTCCCGCCATAATCCCGGTAACAGCGGGAAAGAAGACAGCAAAGACACTCCAGAAGGGTTCAGAGTTTTGCGGTTTCGCCCCCCACATTTCAATCTGAGTATTCGGGTCAACGGGGGACCCAAAAATCAAACAAATTAAAGACAGCGCGATCGCTGCCATAATAAAATACTGTGCCTTAATCGCAATTTGGGCAGAGGCGATCGCCAGAATTGCCACTAGAATCGTGGTAATAATCGCCGTCAGCTTTTGATTTAATTCCGGAAACGTCAGCGTCAGACTCTCAGCAAAACCAATCGTATACAACGCCACGGATATCGCCTGGGCAAAATACAGCGGAATCCCCACCGCCCCGCCGGTTTCAATCCCCAGAGAACGGCTAATCATAAAATACGCCCCCCCAGCCCGTACCACCCGATCCGTTGCGATCGCACAAATTGACAGTGAGGTAATAAACGTAATCGCCGTAGACAGGGTGACAATCATCAGCGTCCCCAACAACCCCACATTCCCCACAACCCAGCCAAATCGCAGGTACATGATTACACCCAGAATCGTCAGGAGTGACGGTGTATAAACACCCCCAAATGTACCCAAACCCTTTTCCGGTTCAGGGGGAATTACTGGAGATGACTGCGAACGTTGACGGAAGGGGTTTTTCATGGTAAGCACCTAAGCCTGGTTCAATCCAACGAGAAAGGGGAGAATTTTTTCAGCAAAGACAGCGTGAGTTATCTGTGTACTTCCCCGTAAACAAGCAAAAAAAATGAGTTCAAGCGTTCTAGCACCCTCACGAAACCCGTATCACACCCTAATTTAAACGATTTTAAGCAGTCGGCGATCGATTCTACTGAATACCCATGTCCGTTACTGTAGCAAAAAAAAATTCTCTCGAATCTCTATCTAAGGATTGGGGTATGTTGATCCTTGGCTGCGATCGAGGAAACCAGGTTTGTCGGGGCGGGTTTAGGGACTTTCGTTTCGCCATGAGATAATAACATTCGTACAAAACCCGCCCCATCACCCCATCACCCCCTCACCTGATCTACGGATAAAAACTCAACAACGGTAATCCCAACTTTTCATCCCACCCCATAATCAGATTCAAACATTGAATCGCTTGACCGGCTTGACCTTTAATCAAGTTATCAGTAACTGACATAACAATCACCCGATCAGTACGCGGATCAACTTCAACGCTGATATAACACAAATTCGTCCCACATGCCCACTTAGTTTGCGGATATGTCCCACTGGGTAATATTCGCACACAAGGAGACGCGCGATAAAATGCATTATAAATCGTCGCCAAATCTTCTCGCACTAATCCCGGATCACGCAATGTTGCATAAACCGTCGCCAGAAGTCCACGTACCATTGGCATTAAATGAGGGGTAAACTGTACCATTACCTCATGACCCGCCAAATCACTGCAAATCTGCTCAATTTCCGGGGTATGGCGATGACGCGCCACCCCATAAGCCGACACCGAACTATCGGCTTCTGCGAGTAAAAGATTAGTTTTCGCCTTACGTCCCGCCCCCGATGTGCCTGATTTGGCATCAATAATCGCCGTATCGGGCTGAATTAACCCTTGTTTAAGCAACGGTGCAAGTGCCAAGAGACTGGTAGTAACATAACAGCCAGGACACCCTACCAACTTCGCCTTAGCGATGCGATCGCGATATAATTCCGGTAAGCCATAAACCGCTGAAGCTACAGTTTCCTGGTCATCGCGTTCTCCCCCATACCAGGTTTTATAGGTCTCCAAATTCTTAAACCTATAGTCAGCCGAAAGGTCAATCACCTTACACCCTTTCGCCAACAACGTCGGCGCCATCTGACAAGCCAAACCATTAGGTAACGACAGAAACACCACTTGACAACGGCTGGCAATTTTATCTAGATCAATCTCCTCAATGGTCAAATTCACACAATGACCTAGATGAGGATACAGTTCCGAAAACGGCTTTCCCGCACTACTACTTCCCCCCAAATAAACCACCTCAACGCCGGGGTGATCCATCAATAGGCGTATCAATTGCACGCCTCCATAGCCAGAAGCGCCAATAATTCCCACATCCAGGCGTCCTAAATCACCCATAATATTCCTTCCCTAACAGAGTTAACATCGAAAACAGATGAACATTTGCTGCATTTTAGCTTGAACCGTGATTTCGTGATTTATTTATGGATGGCAGGAATGTTGATTGTGTCGGGGCGGGTAATGGGACTTTCCTATCGCTATTGATGATCACGTTAATGCCAAACCCGCCCTGACTATCTGTAGAGGTAGACTTTACGACTATCGGTTCCTTTTCACCCAGATGTAACTAAACCCACCCCATCTCCCCACCTGCACTCGGTTCAGAGAATTCGCTACTATAAAGTCAGACCATTCCACTACCCAGGGATAGTAACTCAATGCCAATCGAATTATCCATGCAAAAGGCAAAGGTTTCTGCTAATCCAGACACAGAAACACCTCATTGCCATCCGCCCCATCCTGTAGAAAGCCAGCGGATTGGTTCATTGCAGCCAAAAATGCTGAACACCGAAAAAGCCCAACGCATGGCAGAATTGTTCAGTTCCCTAGGTGATACAAATCGGCTGAGGATCATCTCCTTACTCGCGATCGCAGAACTGTGCGTATGTGACATCGCCACCGCGCTGGATATGAGCGAATCCGCCGTCTCCCATCAATTACGCACCCTACGAGCCATGCGATTAGTAAGGTATCATAAATGTGGTCGCAAGGTCTATTATCATCTTCAAGATCAGCACGTTCTCGACTTGTATCAATCCGTCGCCGAACATCTAGATGAACCTGATCTCAATGATGAATCCTAAATTCCCGATTCCCCATTCCCCATTCCCTGTTCCCTAAAAAATGATTATTTGGCAACAAAATAGTGACAATCCTGAAACTGGCGCAAATCTCACCAAAATCAGCAAATTTTGGACAGCGCTAAACAACCGTAAAATTGCATGGCGACAGCGACTAATTCCTCCCAGTGGAAATGCCCAGGAAATCGACTGGGAATGGCAGCGGTTTGACGACGACTTTAAGCTGCAAAATCCCCAAATTCGCGGAATTACCCTCTACTGGCAAAAAGTGGACACAGATCAAGAACGCAGCACCACCCCCTGGAAACTTGAACTTGATCCGCAACGGCTTCAGCTTTATATTTATCCTCAATCTCAGAAAAATTTAGTCATCCGGGTGGGAATTCCGGAAGTTATCTATCAGAAAATAGAAATTACTAATCCTCAATGGGAAAGTTACTCTCAAGATGAAAATCATCTTATCACATTGCGCGATAAGCAGCAACAAATCGAAGTCAAACTTACCCTAAGTCCCGAAAATATCGCCCAGCTTAAAGAAAATCTGCCCGGATAGCAGCAGTTGGAGATACCCCTAGTGCAGCAGGCATAAAAATATTTGAGCAGCTTCGTAGATACGATGAAGCAGGGGGAGCAGGGGGAGCAGGGGAAGCAGGGGAAGCTACGACGGTGCGTTTATTAAACGGTTTGTTGATTAATTCAGCATC
>NZ_JBKHHI010000138.1:0-14773 GCF_046539235.1 Coleofasciculus sp. | reverse complement strand
CAGTCGTCATAATGGAAAATACAGCCGAATACATTTGCGCCTACTGTGGCGAAGCTAACGTTACGTTTATTGACATTAGTGCTGGTTCTCAGCAATCGTATGTTGAGGATTGCCAGGTGTGCTGTCAACCGAATATTTTGTATGTCCGGATTGATGAAGATACCCTAGATGTAGAAATTGATACAGACGTGGAAAGTTAACGGGTATATCTGTCATTATTCAGGCTCTTCGAGGGAATCTGGTTTTATGTAGGGGCGGGTTTCACTACTATCTTTTTGGTTGCATCCAGATGCGACTAAACCCGCCCCGACTTTCCTAGAGTTCGAGACACATGCCGTATCCAAAACTGTGCCAGGATTGGACTGTTCTGCTTGTGTTGTTGGCAGGAATACTCTCTCCTTCTTCAACCTATGCTCAATCCATTACTCCAGCAGCAGATGGCACGGGTACGATGGTTACACCGGATGGAAACCGCTTCGATATCCACGGTGGCACGTTTTCGGGAGATGGGGCAAATCTGTTCCACAGTTTTGAGCAGTTTGGCTTAGATTCGGGTCAAATTGCCAACTTTTTATCAGATCCTACGATTCAGCATATTATCGGGCGAGTTGTTGGCGGTGATCCCTCCCAGATTAATGGTCTAATTCAGGTTATGGGGGGTAACTCTAATTTATTGTTGATGAATCCGGCTGGCTGGATGCTGGGTTCAGAGGCTCAAATTAATGTTCCAGCGGCGTTTACGCTGACAACGGCGACGGGTGTGGGTTTTGATAATGGGTATTGGTTCAATGGGTTGGGTGAGAATGACTACTCGAATTTAAGTGGTACACCGAGTCAGTTTGCGTTTGATTCGATGCAACCGGGAAGTATTATTAATGCGGGCAACTTGGAGGTGCTAGAAGGTCAAAGGTTAACCCTGCTGGGTGGTACTGTGGTCAATACGGGAGAAATTCGGGCGCCGGGAGGAACCATTACGATCGCGGCTGTACCGGGGAAAAACCGAGTCCGGATTCGTCAGTCAGGACATTTGTTGGGTTTGGAGATTGAAGCACCTCGGACAGTGGATGGACAACTGTTATCGTTTACCGCACGGGATTTACCAGATTTGCTGACGGTTGGGGCGACGGACTAAACGTCTGACCCTCTTGGAAGGTAAAACCCAATTTTCAACTGGAAACGCGATCGCAGAATGTTGCTGGTGAAACTCCTTGGTATCCGGACAAGCTGAAGCTGCTGGCGAAGATGCTTCTGCTTCACTGTTTTGAGCCGATACCTGCCCCACTTGACCAATCAGGCTCTCCCCTAACCCAGTGGCTGAAGCCAAAACATCATTAGGACTAGCAGTAACCCCTAACCAACTCCCTGTCATCATCAAAACTAAAGGAAGCATCAGCAGACAACCTTGTAAGCCTATAGGCGCAGCCATCGTAGTTATAAGTAAAAACTACTAACTCTGTCAGATCCATTCTCATCCCTGAGATAGAGATCTCGGCGTAGCTTTAGCTTTTTTTATTATTTGGCTGTTTCATCAAACGGTAAAATACGTCCGGCAAAATCTTCAGCAAACATCAATTGAGCAGCTTGGTTGAGTTCAGTTTGGCGTTTGCCAGAAGGTAACAAAGCAATGCCATAAAGAATTTCAGCTTCAGTGATGGTTGTGGTAAAAAGATTTGTTATGGGTTGTGCGGCTACCCATTGACGAACCACTAATGAGCCTTTCGGGTGCATCAGTTCGGACACAACATTTGGATCAAGGACTATCATGTAACTCTTCAAAATTAGGGGGTTCGCGTAAGGGTTCCCTAGGAATCATCGGCAGTTTAAAATCGCCAAACTGGGCAAAATGTCCCTCGATAGCCAAGGCTAAATTTAAGGGGTTAGTCACTTTTTCTGTTAAGACAGCGCGGAGGATTTCTTTAGCTTCTTCTTCAATAGAACGTCCCGAATATTCAGCTCGCTTTTGCAGGCGATTTTTCAGGTCATCATCAAAGTTTTGAATCGTGATACTGTTCATAGTAGACTCAATGGCTAAAGCTATAAGCTGTTCGGCATTTAAACCTTAATATCAATAATGGCGCAATCCTTGCCGTAGTGCGTTAAGCGAAGCCATGCCGCAGGCTTTGCATCTTGCTCGCTACATCAAGCATCTTGCTCGCTACTAATACCCAATTTAAATGCATTACAGCTTATTTTGGGGAGAGCTACAAGATCAGGCTAGCATAGTGTTATTGTTTCACTTGCAATAGATTTTAACGCACTGCACACCGACTGCTGCGTGACTTTAGCTTTTTTTATCATTTCGTCGCGGATAAACCTTACTTTTGGTCGGGATCTGGAAAACCTCTCTCCTGCTCTTGAGAGGCTTTGAATTCTCCCGGTATGGGGGGTTAGGTTGAATGTCACGCTCCTTAAGTCTGGCGTTGCACAGCCCACCCTACAACTCAAACCTTTACAAAGGACGAATGACGATCTCCACCCCTCATCCTTTATATTTGTTGATTTTCCCTGGATGTACGAAAATCACTAACGCTAGCATAAGGGGTCAACTGCTCCTGAAACGCCAAAACTCAACAGTAGCATTGATTATAGATGCCCCTCATTGGTGAAGAATGTACTCATGGTTATGAATACAACGCTCCGCTCTCATAAACCCCTTGGTGGACTATACACCAAAACGGGAGAACATGCTTTGGTTTTTCCATTGAAGCATACACAAGTGCTGGCTAAAGTGGCGGGGAATTTATCCCGCGTCGAAGTAACCCAAACCTTTGAAAATTCCTTTGCGGAACCCTTAGAAGCTATCTATATCTTCCCTTTGCCAGATGCGGCGGTGGTGGATGAGATGGAAATAAAACTGGGCGATCGTGTGATTAAAGGAGGGATTAAAAAACGGGAAGAGGCGCAGCTAATTTACGAACAAGCACGCCAAGAAGGACGTACCGCTGGATTATTAGAACAAGAACGGGATAATATTTTTACTCAATCTTTAGCCAATATTAAACCCGGAGAACGGATTGATGTAACCATCCGCTATACTGATACGCTGAAATTTAGCAGTGGTGAATGCGAATTTGTCTTCCCCATGGTAGTGGGACCCCGATTTTGTCCAGGGATTCCGATTGATGAGACAGGGGATAGCGATCGCGTGGCGGATGCGTCACGGATTATGCCTACGATTATCCCACCCAGTACCCGTTCCGGACATGATATTCAAATCACGGTGGAAATTGACGCTGGGGTTCCCATTTCCAACATTAATTCCCCCTCGCACCAGATCAGAGTGGAACATGAGGAGACATTGGTGCGCGTACTCCTAGGAGAAGGGGATACAATTCCCAACAAAGACCTGATTTTACGCTATCAAGTCTCAGGCGATCGCACTCAGGCGACGGTACTGACGCAATCGGATACAGGCGGCGGTCATTTCGCCCTCTATTTGATTCCGGCGGTGGATTATTCCGATCATGAAATTGTCCCCAAAGACGTGGTTTTTCTCATCGATACATCCGGATCTCAAAAAGGTGATCCCTTCCGTAAATCTCAGGAACTGATGCGCCGCTTTATTCAGGGATTGAATCCGAATGATACGTTTACAATTATTGATTTTTCCGATATCACGACCCAATTGTCTGCCAAACCCTTAGCCAATACACCCCAAAATCGAATTAAAGCCCTCACCTACATCAATCAATTAAAGGCAAATGGTGGCACCTATTTACTCAATGGAATTCGGGCTGTCTTAAATTTCCCCGCTGCACCCGAAGGACGTTTACGCAGTATTGTATTACTCACCGACGGCTATATTGGCAATGAATCGGAAATTTTGGCAGAGGTCAAACAGTATCTCAAACCCGGAAATCGTTTATATAGTTTTGGGGTTGGCAGTTCACCGAATCGGTTTCTCTTAAATCGGATTGCAGAATTAGGGCGAGGAACATCGCGAATTATACGTCAGGATGAATCAACTCAGAAGGTAACCGAAGAATTCTTGCGCCAAATTAATAACCCCGTTATAACTACTATCAATGTGGAGTGGCAAGGGCTGGGAGAGGCGATGATTTATCCGACAACTCCTCCCGATTTATTTACCCAACAACCCTTAGTTTTATTTGGGCGGATTTCTCCGATTCATCCGGAACAAACAGGTATCCTAAAAATTACCGGAACCGTTACCGGGGGTAAGCGTTATGAACAGGAATTTCACCTGAGATTTGATTCAGAGGGTAATTGTGCGATCGCGCAGTTGTGGGGGCGGGCGCGAATCAAGGATCTGATGAACCAAATGTGGCACTGTGAGAAGAAGGCACAGGTTGAGGCAATCATCGAAACGGCTTTAACCTATCAGATTTTAGCCCCCTATACAGCGTTTGTTGCCGTCAGTGAACAAATCCGAACTGATTCGCAAGGGAAAGGAATTTGTGTCTCTGTACCCCTTGAGGTGCCAGAAGGGGTATCGTATGAAGGAATATTCGATCAATCTCCCATGCGTTTCCTCGGACTCAAATTCAGGCGATCGCGAGGCAATTCTGGTTTGCCACCCTCACTCACGACTAATGGGGCGTCTCCTCCGGTTGTAGGCGATTCCATCCAGCAGCCACTCCTGAACTGTACTGATGTTGAGATCCCTCCTACCGCATCTCCCCCGGTTCTGGATGAAACCATTACCAACCTGCAAGTTCTCAGCGTTACCGGATTAGAGAAGTCAAGTGCGACTCTACTCACACGACACCTGCAACAGGTAATTTTACCATCGGGATACTGTGGTGAACTTGTGTTTGAGTTTCCAGTGCGTAAAGGGCGTGTGGTGCGGGTATTATGGGACGAGGATGCCTCTAGCCTCAATCAAGCCGTTGTGATTGATGTAATTAAGCGATCGCTTTTAAGTTGGCGAGTACCCCAATGGTTAATGGATACGGTGCGTTTAACCTTACGGATTAAAACGGATAATTAATCCTGTAAGTAGGTGGACACAATATGACTCCTCAATCACCATGTTTCCCCCCGCAGTGCTGCTTGATACTCTCAGATCAAAGAAAATTGGCTATCTTGGACTAGATGTTTACAGACCAGCAAGGGTTGAGGTTTTTTGCCATGAGAATCTAGAACCCTGTTTGCCAACAGGAGTTGACGCTGACTACCCTAGACGTACCACTGATCAAGCGTTTTTGAGGCAAACCACTCTCTAAGACGAGTGCCACAACTGCACCATTCAATCGGACTTGCACTCAATCCTAATTCAGCTTGATCCTCATCCCGTAACGGCAAAACCGTAGTTGTGGTTCCAGGGTGCTGTCAGACTGTCTGGGGAGTAAATCTGGATTTGATGCATCAAACAGCCTTCGTTCAAACCATCCACATCTACAATAGAACACAACTTGAGATCGACCTATGGAAACTCGCAAACGGATTGGTTTACTCACCAGTGGTGGTGACTGTCCCGGATTAAACGCGGTCATTCGCGCTGCCGTTAGACATGCTACTCTGAGCTATGATTGGGAAGTTTTAGGCATTCCCTACGCCACCCAAGGTTTATTGGAAGGCAAATCAGTCTCACTGAATGTTCATGGTCTAGATAGTCGGGG
This sequence comes from Coleofasciculus sp., assembly GCF_046539235.1. Classification (GTDB taxonomy): domain Bacteria; phylum Cyanobacteriota; class Cyanobacteriia; order Cyanobacteriales; family Coleofasciculaceae; genus Coleofasciculus. The sequence continues at coordinate 9,191 of NZ_JBKHHI010000138.1, read as the reverse complement.
AATCGACCCACTCCTCAGTACGGGCGGTACTATCCTTGGTTCAATTAATAAAGGGGATACGGATGCTCAAGCCGAGCAGATTATTGCTGGTTATCAGAAATTAGGTCTAGACGCCTTGATTGTTGTTGGTGGTGACGGGAGTCTGGCGATTATGAACCAGCTTGCCCATAAAGGGAATATGAATATTGTGGGTGTTCCCAAGACGATTGATAATGATGTGGCGTTCACAAATTTAGCCGTTGGTTTCGATACGGCGGTGAACACCATTGTTGATGCTTTATCTCGCCTCTCCTATACAGCCGCCAGTCACGATCGCGTGATGGTGGTTGAGGTGATGGGACGCGAAGCCGGACATCTAGCCCTGAATGCCGGGATTGCTGGCGGTGCTGATGTAATCCTGATCCCGGAAATTCCCTATTCCATTAGTGGTGTTTGTAAGCATATCACCGACCTGCGCGATCGCTGGAATCGCCGCTTTGCGATCGTGGTTGTGGCTGAGGGGGCGAAAACCATTGAGGGTCAAGAACGCTATTACACAGACGCCCTGGGTGAGGTCAGGCTACGGGGGATCGGAGATTATGTCGCGGATCAGATTTCTCACTTCAGCGAGAATACGATTGAAGCACGGGTGACGGTTTTAGGTCACGTTCAACGGGGTGGTGCGCCCTCGGCGTTAGACCGTTTACTTGCCACCTCCTTTGGCAAAGCGGCTGTCGATTTAATTGCCAAGGATGATTATCAAAAAATGGTCGCTTGGCAGAATGGAGTTGTTGTCACCATTCCCATTGATGAGGTAACCAGCAACAGTCCGATTTTAGTGGATACTCATCATCCTCTAGTCGAAACAGCTAAAGCCCTCGACACCTACGTTGGCGACTTGTAATTGACATTTTCACGGCGGTACTTAGACTTCATTTTTTGTCTAAGTACCGTTAGGGGAAGCTGGGGGAGATAAGGGAGATGAGGGAGATGGGGGAGAGATTTCCTAATCAACGAATGACAAATGACAAATGACAAATGACAAAATTTAATTGATTGTTTTGTTGCGATCGCACGTATCCACTCCACTACATTTTCGATTAGCTGACTCGATACAAAATAGTTTAGGGAAATGGGATCAAGGCGTTTGTTAGTGATGATGCAAATCTCACCCTAAAACTGGTTGAAGTAGTAGCCAATTGCCCACAGACTAGAAGTCTGGGGCTATACAAACAAAGTCCGCCTTCGCGGACTCAATTCAGCCTGCGGAGGCAGGCTTTGTTTGTGTAGCAGCGATTTCAATCGCCATGGCAAAAGGGGGTAATAAAGACTCAATTCAGCTTGCGGAGGCAGGCTTTATTTGTGTAGCAGCGATTTCAATCGCCATGACAAATGGCACAAGTTGAGGAGGAAAAAAAGGCTAAACTTGAGTCACTGACTCCCAGCCGCCGCCTAATTCCGGTTCTCTACAAAGACTGCGAAAAGCCGTTTTTTCTGCAATCTTTTCTCCACGTCAGCATTAATGATGATAACTATGAGCAGGGATTTCAACAACTTATCCGAGGGATGCGGGGGGAGTCAGGGAAGCCGCCGCTTAAGGGTGAGACGACGCCTGCACCTGTTCCGGCTTCACCCCCAGCCCAGGTGTCATCTGGCGTTATGCCGAGAATCTTGGCGTTTAATCTGCTCAAATGCCTGCTTCCGGCTCAGTTTGATGAGGTTATTTTCTACTATGAGGTGGATGAGTCGCAACTGCCAATGAATGTGGCACAGGTGCAAAAAGCCAAAGAGATTATTAAATTGGCGAGTCAAAAAGACGGCGAGTCGCTGTCAGGATTGCTAGACTCGATTTATCAAGCGGCTCCACACTTAAAGAGGTAGGGTGATGTCATGTCCGGTTAAATACTTAGGACTAATCCTTGTAGTGCGTTTAGCGAAGCCATGCCGCAGGCTTTGCATCTTGCTCGCTACTAATACCCAATTTAAATGCATGACAGCTTACCCTAGTTTAAACCTCTAAAGCTAGGCGTTGAAGCACTAAAGTGCTTACTACAAACAAAGCCCTTTTTTTGCGGGAAAAGGGCGCACGTCGGTGCGCCCCTACGATTCTAATCAACTACCCCGTATCTTATCCAAGAATAGATTTGAGCCGAAAATACCCAATCTGACAGGCTGAATAATCGCAATGATTCAAATACTCCAATGGATGCCATTCATTATGGCTAATCGATTCAAAATAGCTGCCATCTTGCTGTGCTATTTCCGGTTCTACACCCGTTACATCGGCATAATACATATAACAAATCTCATTGGTTTGAGTTCCGACAATATATTTTCCTAAGGGTAGAACCTGAACCGAAAATCCCGCTTCTTCATGCACCTCTCTAACCGCCGCTTCTTCTGGCGATTCCCCTGCATCGATACCCCCAGTAATGGGACAAGGATAGAGTTTATGCTCTTGATTAATATCGGGAATATGGATACAAAGGGGCTGCTGTCTAATTAAAACTTGATAATCTCCTGGGTTATTCTGACTTTTTCTAATCAGAAATATCGCCACAGAATCTCGTCCCTTGCGTTCTAGGTAGTAATACCCCCAAGCTGTTTCCTTAACCGTAATCCAATCGGTACTAAAAATAATTTTCTCTTTACTCATCATAAGTTATACATCAATTATAGAGTTGTAATTATAGGAGCAATTATAAGAGCAATTGTAGGGGCGGGTTTAGCCACTCACTCTACTTGTCACCCCTAAACAAACAACAAAACCCGCCCTACCCCACCAATCAATCCACGAAAAAACGCCCAAAAATCTACAAACAGTTTTGTTTGTTCTTTCGGCTGTGCGTAAGTCCTGATACTCGAAACCGACAAGAGTCGGGGCGGGTTTACTCACTTATGGGTGCAACCGAAAAGATAGTTGTGAAACCCGCCCCTACATAGGGGCTGCTGAATAAGTCTTGTGGTGGGGGGAGGGAACAGGGAACAGGCAACAGGCAACAGTTTCAAGCCTCTGTTGAGGTGAAATTCGGCGCAAAAGTCAGCGAAAATCCCAGGATTTTAAGTGTAAAGGTGTAAAAACCTTGTACTTGTTGGGGGCAAAAATGGCTTGAAGTCCTTATCTGGTGTACCTTCCACACTTGTGCAGCAAGCCCTACATAAAACCAGGTTCTGACTTTTCACGCCATTGGGAAAAATTACAGCGCTTTTTTTTCATGGAAGGAGGAGAATTCAAAGCCTCTCCAAATAAAAAAATATATTCCGCTTCCCTCTCCTTGTAGGAGAGGCGTCGGGAGAGGTTCGGAGAGAGGTTTTCCAGAGAGGTTTTCCAGATCCCAAAAGTAAGAACCAGATTCTCCTGCTTACCATAGCACCATGGCACGTCTGGAAAATTGTAACCAAAAAAAAGACAGCGTATGCTAACGCTGCCCTCAACATTATTATTACCGACCTAAGGATTAAACGATCGCAGCCATCTTCACGTCGTTTTCGGCTAAGAGTTCTTGCAGTTCCTCAGCATCGACGGTTTCTTTCTCAATCAGCATGGCAGATAATTTGTCCAGGATGTGCTTATTACCCACCAAGACATCTTTCGCCCGATTATAGGCTTCATCCACCAACTGACGCACCTCTTGATCAATCGTCGCCGCCGTGGTGTCGGAGAAATCCCGATCAGAGGCAATGTCCCGTCCTAGGAACATATTGCCATTCTGTCGTCCTAATGCCACAGGACCCAAGCGATCGCTCATTCCAAAGCGGGTGATCATTTGGCGGGCGACACGGGCGACTTGCTGTAAGTCATTCGACGCCCCCGTCGTCACTTCTTCTTCACCGAAGATAATTTCCTCAGCGATTCGTCCCCCCAACGCTACCGCCATTTGATTTTGCAGGTAGGAACGGGAATACAACCCAGAATCCATCCGGTCTTCACTGGGCGTAAACCAGGTTAATCCACCCGCCCGACCGCGTGGGATAATACTAATTTTCTGCACCGGGTCATAATCGGGCATTAACGCACCCACCAGCGCGTGACCGGCTTCATGATACGCCACTAACCGCTTGCGCTTCTCGCTCATCACCCGGTCTTTCTTCTCTGGTCCAGCCAATACCCGGTCGATGGCGTCATTCACCTCATCCATGGATATTTCGGTGAGGTTGCGCCGTGCGGCTAAGATCGCCGCTTCGTTGAGCAGGTTCGATAAATCCGCACCGGTGAAACCAGGAGTCCGACGGGCAATTTTCTCTAAGTCTACATCCTTGGCTAAGGTCTTGCCGCGAGCATGGACGTTGAGAATTTCCAAGCGTCCGGCGTAGTCGGGACGATCCACAACCACCTGACGGTCAAACCGACCGGGGCGTAATAGCGCAGCATCCAGAACATCAGGACGGTTGGTGGCGGCAATAATAATGATACCCGTATTGCCTTCAAACCCATCCATCTCGGTCAGTAACTGGTTCAGGGTTTGCTCCCGCTCATCGTTACCGCCGCCTAAGCCAGCACCCCGTTGACGACCTACGGCGTCAATTTCATCAATAAATACGATACAGGGAGCACTATTCTTGGCTTGCTCAAACAAGTCGCGGACACGAGACGCACCCACACCGACGAACATTTCCACGAACTCAGACCCGGAAATGGAGAAGAACGGTACACCAGCTTCCCCAGCAACAGCACGCGCTAAGAGGGTTTTACCCGTTCCTGGAGGTCCAACCAGCAACACCCCTTTGGGAATTTTCGCACCAATGGCGGTGAAGCGATCGGCGTTTTTGAGGAAGTCAACCACTTCGTTGAGTTCCAGCTTGGCTTGCTCAATCCCGGCGACATCGCCAAAGGTGACTTGGGTTTGCGGTTCCATTTGAACTCGGGCTTTGGATTTGCCGAAGTTCATCGCTTGAGAACCAGGACCATTTTGCGCCCGCCGCAGTAAGAAAAATAAACCGACCAGAAGCAGGATCGGGAAGAAGAGCCCGCTCAGGGTTCTGAACCAGAAACCATCATCACTCTGAGGGCGAACTTTAATATCTACGTTATTGTTGGTGAGAATACTGATTAGTTCTGGATCGTTAGGCAGGTTTACTTGGTACTGGGAACCGTCTTGAGTGGTTACCATTGCCTGAGTGCGGTCAGAACTGAGTTGAACGATCTCGACCTTATTGCTCTTAACGTTATCAATGAACTGGTCGTATCTCCAGGTTTCCCGCGTTTGGGATGGTTGGTCTAAAAATGCTGTTGCTAAGGCGATGACTACTATCGCTAGTAGTGCATAAAGCCCCGCATTTCTCCATTTCTTATTCACTACTGAATTTCCTCCTAAGACTTAGGATGTGATCTGATGGCGTCGAATCGGGTGACTATATTAACTAATGTTAACGTCTATGAGATTATTTGGCGAAGTTGGTTCTTGTCAAACCGGGATAATTAGCGAATTTCCTCTTGATGTGGTATAATTAAGGGCTGAAATTATTTTTTATCCTCCCCAAATAAACGCTGCAACGGTGCTAAACCACCGGAAAGGGAACGATACTCAAACCGTTGATCTGCCGTGAGAACGGTGTGAATCGGGATGATTTCCATGACACTATTGGTATAAGCGATCGCGTCAAACTCCTGCACTAATTTCTGATTCCAGGGAACTTGGCAAATTTTTAATCCTTGTTGTTCAAGACCATGAATTAGGTGCGATCGCGCCACTCCCGGTAATATCCTCCCATCAATCGGTGGTGTCCACCAGCAGCCGTCTTTAGCGCCCCACAGATTTCCCGTACTCGTTTCCAACCAATTCCCCTGATCATCAACTAATATAGCCTCCTGAGCGCCGAGTTGTTGTGCTGTTTGCAGCGCCAGCCATCCGCCCAAATAATTCCCCGTTTTATAGGTAGGTAAAGAACGGCGTAAATGTGACACTTCTGCTAACCAAACGATGACCCCCTGCTGTTGGCGTTGGCTTAAATCAGCGGGGAGAGGACGCCCCGTAATCCATTCTCGCCCATCCGGGAAAATCACAATTCTCAACACCGGAAACGAGGGGAGTAATTGTTCTGCACCATGGCGGATGCGTTCCCAGTCGGGGAATTGCCAGTTAAACACCTGCAAACTGTGACGTAAACGCGCACAATGGGCGTCCCAATTGGTTAAAGGGTGGGCGAGGGACTGGTGATAAACGCGCAGGGTGGTAAAGGTTGTCGCGCCGTAAATCAAGCCCGGATCATTGATGGCGAGTTCGATGCGATCGCCTAGAATAAGTTTACCGTTATACCAATAACTGAATTTCGTCATTCGTCATTCGTCATTTGTCATTTGTCATTAGTTAACCTGGATTTGATAGTATCCAAATAAACCCCCTATTGTAATTTCGCGATCGCGCCTTTTTCAACTAACAATTTTCCCGTCTGTAAATCCTTAACTGTCGCTACTAGCACCCGCCGTTCATCTACCTCAAACTGGACGGAAATTCGGTCAACTCCCACTTGTCCTGGTGGATCTAAATGCGCTACACAAACCTGTTCGCGATCGCTATCCAAGGAACGATACGCCGCTTGCTTGGATAACTGACTACTGGTCATCCGTCCTAAGGTATCATAGGTTACTTCAGCTTGTGCCATTTCTGCCACTTCGCCAATATCCAAACGTATTTCCCGTTGTCCTTCAAGGGCGACTTGTAATGTTAACGGTTCCCCCCGTTCACAGGGATATTGCATCCCTTTTTCAAATAAGGTGAAATAGGAATAACTTTTCGCATAAGGTTCCCATAAGCGAATGGCATAACTGTGGCGCAAATAATCATCCACACTCGCCACTTGATTTAACGCCAATGCCCCGTATGCCACGGCTTCAAAGGGCTTATCTAACTTAACCTTTGTCTTGCCAAAATAGGATCGGATCAACTGCTGGACAGCGGGAATTAAACAACTCCCTCCAACTAACAACACCTGTTCAATATCACTCTTACTAATCCCTTTCCCTAGGGCAATCGTCAAAACTTCATCCAACGCTTCCCGCAACTGTTCCAAAAACTGGCGATTTTCCAGTATCTCTTCTAATTTATCCCGATTTAGTTGCAAGTTATATGAGGTAAATGTCTCCTCATCTAACCAACTTTCCTTCGCCTCCTGAGTATTAGATAAGCGAATCTTTAACCGTTCAGCTAACTCCAATAAATTCTGCCATCCCACCTCACCAATCTCTTCCCTTGACCATCCTTGCTGATGCAAATAGTCTTCAACAATCCAACTATCCACATCTTCTCCCCCGATGTATGCATCGGATTTCGCCAATACTTCTGCCCGTAATACCGTTTCGCGATCGCGCTTGGCTGCATCCAATTGGGGTGCAGTGCGAACTAAACTTAAATCCAGTGTCCCGCCACCAAAATCCACCACTAATACTAAGGAACTGGGACGCTGTACTGCATAGCCTAACGCCGCTGCTGTGGATTCATCCACCAGTTTGATTTGCTCCACATCCAGGCGACGTGCCACCTCGCGAAACCAATCTAAATAGCGCTCGAATGCGCCCACAGGTACAGTTAAAATAAGCTGAGAGGGGTTAATTTTTTGGGCTTTGAGTTGTTGCCAGATGGATTGAATAAATTGTTCGGAAACCGATTCAGCGGTGTAGGATTCACCATTAATGATACGCGGAGGCGGTTGAAAATCAGCCGCTAGATCTCGTTTAAAGCCTTTGAAAAAGCGAGTCGGTTGAGATTGTCCTAAGCGCTGGGAACGAACTTGTTCTCCTAGGAGTATTTGGTTATTGTCTTTGATAAAAACTAGGGTGGGAATGACAGGGATATCTGGCTCACTTGAGTTCGTTTTAAACAAGCGAGAGAGTGAACCGAGTCGGATAGTTTTGGGACTGTTGGTATCGGCTTCAAGTATACTGACAACTGTGTTGCTTGTACCGAAGTCAATTGCAACTGTATTGGTCATTTGTCAAAACACTGATTTCACGGATTTATTGGAGAGATAGGGGTAGGGAGGTGAGAGCTTATTGACACTGATTACACAGACAAGTTTGTTCTCTCATCTCCCTCATTTTTCAGACGTTCCACGGTCACGTCGGTACAAACCCATCTCCCTCATCTTCCTAATGTGACACTCCCCTCGGTAGGTTACGACTTACTTTAGCCGGACAAAGTATTCGTTCATTCTCTCGATAGCCAACAAATCGAATATAAACCAGTTCTCCTTCGGTGATATTGTCAACATCAGGTTGGTGTAGTTGGGAATTAAAAGGAACCTGTTCCCAGGGTTGACCAATGGGTTCATACCCCCAAGTCTGGATCAGATTCTCTAGGGGAGTAAAGAGTGCGACTAAATTTTTAGCCGGTAAATCGGGGCGTTCTTCGATCATCCGGCAAGCGGTGGGATAATTAGTCAGTAGGGGGCGTAGTTGTTCAAAGGTGGTATCTTGGATATCTGTGGCTAGTTGCTGCGATCGCGCTTCGAGTTCATACCATAGCCGCTGACATTGTGCCTCTAATTCCTTGATTTGAGTGGAGTCAGCAACTGAAACTGAGGCAGAATGGTTTTCAGGTCTTTTTTTGGGACTAAAGCGACTAATGAGGAAAGTGGTGAAGATAAACCACAGCAGTAAACCAAGCCCCAGGAGGTTAGGATCATGAGCCATGTTACCGCTCCTGTTAATATTGATTTAGGCTCGTGGTTTGATCCGTAGTTATGGTTTCGTCACCTTCATAGTATTCTGGCAGCAATTCTTGAGTTGCGACCTCTCCGAGATCCGCTTCAATCCCTTTGGTGGTTTCGGTACAACTTGATCCGGTAGCACCGATGACGGTTTCGGTGATTTTGCCATCTTTGCCAATGCGATATTCGATCTGGTGATACTCTGCCATATTTCTTTCCGAACCCAATAATTAACTACAGTTTAAAGGACTGAGACTGAGCAACTAGGGCGGGTTTAGTCAAGTTATCAGTTTGTGGCAAAACGTTATCGGTAAAACCCGCCCCTACACCCCACACCCCACACTCTACACCCTACAACCGACATCATGGCAAAGGTGGATTATTGGCACGATACCAGGCATCGAGTGCTAGTTGATGCACCTCCCGCCAAGATAAATTATAGTCTCGTGCGATCGCGGCACAGTCTTCATATTCCGGTTGAACGTTGGCGATGGCATTTTGAACTCCTGAGGCGCGACTGGCAACTTTTACCCGCACTCTGCCATACTTCGTCTCGACTCGCTCAA
>NZ_JBKHHI010000137.1:0-14792 GCF_046539235.1 Coleofasciculus sp. | reverse complement strand
TCAGCCCTCTCCAGCTAGGAGGAGAGAGAACTAAAGTTCTCACTACAAACAAAGTTCTATTTTAGTGGTCATGGCACTACTGGCGTGACCCAGCTAAAATGGTGGAATAGATTTGCTTCGTAGTCAGGGCTTCAGCCCTCTCCAGCTAGGAGGAGAGAGAACTAAAGTTCTCACTACAAACAAAGTCCTATTTTAGTGGTCATGGCACTACTGGCGTGACCCAGCTAAAATGGTGGATTAGATTTGTTTTGTAGTCAGGGCTTCAGCCCTCTTCAGCTAGGAGGAGAGAGAACTAAAGTTCTCACTACAAACAAAGTTCTATTTTAGTGGTCATGGCACTACTGGCGTGACCCAGCTAAAATGGTGGATTAGATTTGTTTTGTAGTCAGGGCTTCAGCCCTCTTCAGCTAGGAGGAGAGAGAACTAAAGTTCTCACTACAAACAAAGTTCTATTTTAGTTGGGTCATGGCACTACAGTCGAATCTATCTTAACTCAACTGATTCACACTTTGCTGCGGTCAGTTAAAATTTCGTACCCATCTGCTGTCACCAATACGGTATGCTCAAACTGAGCGGATAGGGCATTATCGACGGTTACGGCAGTCCAACGATCCGATAAGATACGGGTAAACTTGGAACCTGCATTAATAATCGGTTCAATTGCCAGAGTCATCCCTTCCCGTAACTTTACATTGGGCATTTGTCGAGTACGGAAGTGAAACACAGAGGGTTCTTCGTGCAGATTGCGTCCCACGCCATGACCAGTGAAATCTTCCACCACAAAAAAACTATTGGCATTCACATGGTCTTCGATCGCGCCCGCAATGTCAAGCAGGTAGTTCCCCGCTTTCACCTGTTCGATTCCTTTATACAGTGCGGCTTCTGCCACTTCCATTAACTTGGCGGCGTTGGGTTTAACATTACCCACGGCAATGGTAATACAGGAGTCGCCATGGAAGCCTTCATAGTAAGCCCCGGTGTCAACTTTCAGCAAATCCCCCGCCCGAATCACCTTCTTCCGATTGGGAATTCCATGCACTACTTCGTTGTTGAGACAGGAACAGATTGAAGCCGGGAAACCATAGTATCCTTTAAAGCTGGGCGTTGCTCCCATTTCGCGGATGCGCCTTTCGGCATAAGCATCCAAATCCGCCGTCGTCATCCCCGGTTTAACCTGTTCGGAAATTTCTTTGAGAACGGTAGCGACTATTTTAGATGCCTGCCGCATAATAGTAAGTTCAGACTCGGATTTAATTTCGATGCCCCGACGTTGTTTTTTCGGACGAGACGGCTGAGCGGGTTTAGAAAGCAGGTTACTAAGAATGTTCATGTAAACGATGAAACCGAGAATGGGTTAGCTTGACTTGGAGATCCCCTTGCATATCCCTACCTTGCAGAAAGGCTTGCTGACAAAAAGGAGACGTTCACGTTTGAATTCCCCGATGTTGCCAATTCAATGAGTTTCTTCCAGCTGGGCAAGGGTGATCCGACGGCAAAGTTTTATCTTATCATTTCGTCATACTCGCGGAGCGAGAAGCAAGCTACGTCATACTCGCTCCCGAAAAGAAGCAAGTTCCGTCTTATGCAAGGAGTCACCACAACTGTTAGGTTGTCCTAGATTGTGCCATCATGGTTATTTAAGCTATGATTCTGAGTCTGCGTTAGCGATCCAAAAGCTGTCCCGTCCAGGAATGACCGTTACTATTCCGTTATTGTCCCCGTTCCAAATTATGGTGACAGTTGCAGGTAATGCATCCGGTGCGTTCACGCTTTGTATATATGACACCAAAAAATTATGATTCAATCATTACAAAAAATAATGAATTTCGCTGAATTCATTCAGTGGAAGCCAGAAAACAAACGCTATGAACTGCATGATGGAGCAATTGTTGAAATGCCACAGCCTACAGGTGAACATGAAGATGTTGTGGGATTTTTAGCCGAAAAGCTGACGTTGGAATATGTCCGCCTCAAGCTTCCCTATTCTATCCCGAAAACGGCGCTAATTAAATCAGCCTCAAGTGAATCGGCTTATTCGCCAGATATCTTGTTAATTAATCGTTTGAATTTGATTAATGAACCGTTGTGGAAAAAAGAATCTACTGTGACTCTGGGAAATTCTATTCCTTTAGTCATTGAAGTGGTTAGCAGTAATTGGCGGGATGATTACTACAAAAAACATGGAGAGTACGAAGGGATAGGAATTCCTGAGTATTGGATCGTCGATTATTTGGCTCTGGGCGGTCGTAAATTTATTGGTAATCATAAACAGCCAACGGTATCTATTTACATTTTAGTCGATGGAGAGTACCAAGTCAGTCAATTTCGAGGCAATGACTTGATCCAGTCGGCTGCTTTACCCGACTTAAATTTAACGGCTGAACAAATATTTCAATCTGTCAGTATTTAAATGTACCTGTGTTGATGGAAAGTAGGTTGGTGGAAATAAACTCAACCTTATGAAGTTATGTTAACAAGCCTCAAACCCTGACAAATGAAAAATGACGAATGACGTAGCTTGCTTCTCGCGAAAGCGAGTTCCCTACCATTAACTTTAATTGTCCCCACCTACTAAACTGAAGGCTAAGTGGTGTTGGGAAGTGCGATCGCGTCCATTCATGCCTAAGGTGCAGCGCAGCGGAAACTAAGCTAACATAAACCCATGACATACTGAGTTTAACGTTTCAGGGAACAGGACTCCTCTCAATCCCAAAACTTGTAAAAAAGGACAGATAACCATGGCACCCGTTCAATCTATCCCCCCCAAATATAACGGCTTATATTGTCAATCTCCAGAGGGAAACTCCCTGGTTTTTCCCCTCAAGCATACCGAGGTTGAGGCGAAAATTGCTGGAAACCTGTCACGAGTCGAGGTAACGCAGGGATTTGAGAACCCCTTCAGCCAAACCCTAGAAGCCGTCTATGTCTTCCCCTTACCCGATGAAGCCGCCGTGGATGAAATGGAAATTAAAATCGGCGATCGCATAATTAAAGGAACCATTAAAAAACGCGAAGAAGCCCAGCAAATCTACGAACAAGCCAAACAAGAAGGGCGCACGGCGGGATTACTGGAACAAGAACGCGATAATATCTTTACCCAATCCCTCGCCAATATCAAACCCGGTGAACAAATTGATGTCACGATTCGCTATACCGATAGCTTAAACTTTGAACAAGGGGACTATGAATTCGTCTTTCCCATGGTAGTTGGACCCCGATATATCCCCGGTACAGCTATTGATGATACTGGCGATACCGATGAAGTCCCTGATGCATCACGGATTACGCCGTCTATTGTACCCGAAGGATTGCGATCGGCACATGATATCGGTGTTACGGTGGAAATTGATGCAGGTGTACCGATTCAAAATGTTCATTCCCCCTCTCATCAGTTACAGATAGAAACTGAAGGAGAAATTGTCCGGGTACAACTCGGCGGTGATGATACCATTCCCAATAAAGACTTAATCCTGAGATATCAAGTAGCGGGAAACAATACCCAAGCCACCGTCTTAACCCAAGCCGATGAACGGGGCGGACATTTTGCCCTTTATTTTATCCCCGCCTTAGACTATCGCCCTGATGAAATTTTTCCCAAAGATGTGGTGTTTCTCATGGACACATCCGGTTCTCAACAAGGCGCACCTTTGCACAAATGTCAAGAACTGATGCGGCGCTTTATTCATGGGTTAAATCCTGACGATACATTCACGATTCTTGACTTTTCTAATAGGGTTCGCCATCTCTCCCAAACCCCTCTGGCTAATACACCGGAAAATCGGGAATTAGCCATCAATTATATTAATCAATTACACGCCAGTGGTGCCACCGAAATGCTCAGTGGAATTCGGGCGGCGATTAATGTTCCAGCACCAGAGGGGCGGTTGCGGAGTGTGGTTTTGCTCAGCGATGGATATATTGGCAATGAGAATCGCATTTTAGCCGAAGTTCAGCAGGAACTTAAACCCGGAAATCGGTTATATAGTTTCGGGGCGGGAAGTTCCGTAAACCGCTTTTTACTCAATCGTATTGCTGAAATTGGACGGGGAATTTGCCGGATTATTCGTCATGATGAACCGACGGAAAAAGTCGTTGAAAAGTTTTTCAGGTCAATTAATAGTCCCGTCTTAACCACCATTGAACTCAACTGGAATGGAAGCGGAGAAACCCCAGAGATTTATCCCGCAATCGCCCCCGATTTATTTGCCCAACAGCCTTTAGTGGTATTTGGACGAAAGCGCGATCGCATGGCGGGTGATTTACAGATTAATGGTACTACCGCCGGGGGTGAACGCTATGAACAGACATTTCACCTCAATTTTAGCGAACCCGGAAATCCAGCCATTGCTCAGTTGTGGGGACGGGCGCGGATTAAAGATTTGATGAATCAAATGGTTACCTATGAAACTAAATCGGGAGTTGAGGCAGTAACCGATACGGCATTAACCTATCAACTATTGTGCCAATATACCGCATTTGTTGCCGTTAGTGATGATGTGCGGGTAGAACCCGGAAGCCAATCTATTTCCATGAATGTTCCTGTGGAAATGGCAGAAGATGTTAGTTATCGAGGCGTTTTTGGTACAGCAGCACCTCGTTCAATGTCAATTCAATCAGAACGACAAGCCTATTTAGCCAGTGCGCCAGGTATGTCCCTTGAAAGTCTCTCTCTTGCCGATGCAGCACCCACGGAATTTGGTGGCATGTATTCGATGAAAGCAGATGAGGAGAAAAACCCACCTCTACCGACCTCTTCACCAAAAGGAATGGTCAGTAAAGGTATCGATGCAGTTCAAAAAAACTTACGTCAAAAACCTTCGTCTCCAGCCGCCAAGACTACCCAGTTAGAAGTAGTAAGTGTCACGGGATTGGAGCAAAGTGATACCCTTTCATTGACCGAATATTTGCAACATACGAATTTTCCCGCTAATTTGAGTGGTGAAATCGTCTTCGAGTTTACGCTAAGCAAAGGGCGCGTGGGGCGGATTATGTTAGATGAGGAGGCTTCAACCTTGAAAACAGCAAACGTGATTGAGTTAATTAAGCGAAATTTGATCAAGTGGCGTCCTTCTCAATCGGTTAATAGCACCGTAGTGTTAAGATTGCGAATTCAGTCCTAGGATTTAGCTGAATAGACCGCCAACTGTAGGGGCGCACAGACGTGCGTCCACACATCAGTATCTTGCCCCTTCAAGAAACACAATCGATGATGAATCGAACAATTACTGAAACGATTGCAGCTGAACTTCAGATTTTTCAAACGGTCAATCAAAAAGAGAATTTTCTTTTTGTTATTGGTGCTTTACTGACTAAAGTGATCAGTCTTCAGAAAGCAGCCGAAGTTATGGAAATGGAACCCGAAATGATTTTGCAACTTTTGGAATTAATGGGCATCGAATTTTCATATTTATCAGAGGATGATATCTCTATAGAGAGGAATTGGTGACTTTTGTGAACATTGTTTTGAACTCCTCACCCTTAATTTTTCTGGCTCGTCTAGAGGTTTTAGATAAATTGGCTGAATATCCAGATAATTTTTATCTGCCTAAATCTGTTGCTGATGAAATAGAAGTTAAACAAGATCAGCCGAGAGCTTATATCGCTAGCCTTATTGATTCCGGACAGATAGAAGTGCGAGAAGTAACTCTAGTGTCCCTAGCCACGAGTTTAAATAAACGTTTAGGTAAAGGAGAGTCAGAAGCGATTGCTCTTAGCATTGAACTCCAAGCCGATTATACAATCTTGGATGACTTGGTTGCTCGCCGAGAAGCTATGAGGTTAGGATTGAATGTTAAAGGAACGCTTGCTGTAATTAAAAAACTAAGAGATGAAGGTAAAATAACTATAGATAATTTAGATGATCTATATCAAAAGTTAGTAGAAGTTAAGTTTCGGGTCAAGCGCGGAATTTTCAATGATGTCTTTGCTAGCTGATACCTAACCAAGATCAGATATATATACTAACTCACATCTGTTGCGCTGTGAGCCAGTCTTTGATATTATCGCCAGCACTTTCCGGTTTGAGATACAGAGTACACTCACGAATGTGAGAGTTTTCCCATTAGAACAATCAATCAATTGGATTGATAGATGGTTTGCTAGTCTAAAGCAAATTGAGTATTATTCCAACTGTAAAAATTTATCCAACGCCATCACCATCGCGGGGGGCCAACGGCGGATATTTTCCACCCAATCGATGTCTTTATAGCGCTGATCTAACCCAATAGCAGCCACCCAGTTACTCTCGGCTTCTCCTTGATTCCCGTTAACCCATAAGGCGGCGGTGAGTGCAGCCCGGACATCGGGAAATTGGGGATATTTGCGGATTAGCTTGCGGAGTTCCAGGATAGCCTCTTTTTTCTCGCCAATTTGATAAAGGGCGAGGGCGTGGTTAGCCCGGGCGAAGGCAAAATCCGGGGATAAATCAACGGCTTTCTGGTAATTCGCGATCGCGGCTTCCCATTCTCCCTTTCCGGCGTTAGCGTTTCCCAGGTTGTTGTACGCCATCGCGTCATCGGGGTTAATCTGCAATACCTGCTGATAATCTGCGATCGCATGATCCCATTCTCCCTTTCCTTCATAAGCTGTCCCCCGGTTCAAATACGGATCAGGGGCGTCGGGCGCTAACTGAATCGATTGATTAAAATCTGCGATCGCTTCGTCTAATTTATTCTGACTGACTCTGGCATTTCCCCGATTACTCCAGCCTACGGGATTATTGGGTAACAGTTCAATCAGTTGTGTCCAATACGCTTCAGCCGTGGCAAACTCACCCAGTTGTGTCGCCGTAAACGCTTTTTGCCGCAATTCGTTGAGCCGCTCAATCTGAGCCTGGGTTAAATCAGGGATTTGGGCTTGTGCCATCACTGATGGCGTTATCCACAATCCAGAGCATACCAGCACTAGCACGATACCGAATAAACTGACAATCCAACGTTTCATGAGAATGTTCAAATCACAGAGGCTATTGATCACTGTACAAGCAATTGGCTTCCCTATCTTCCCCATCTTCCAGACGCGCCATGGCACGTCTCTACATTGCTCATCCAGCTCCCTCTGCTTCCCCATCTCCCCCAAACTCCTTTTCACTCTATCTTTACGGATTTCTCACGCACTCTTCACACAGACGCTACTGAAACCAGTCGTCGCCTCCGTAAAAAGGAACATACCCAAATAAATTGATAGTCTTTCTCAACAAACTCTGATTAGTTTAAGACTATTTCCCTGAGGGACATTGGGTAAATTGAATTGAGAAAATGCGAATGAGTTATCAAGAAATCCGCTGGTGGACAATCGCTGTTTTAGAGATTACGATACTGGTGAGTTCGCCGTTCTTAATCCGTATATTTTATCACTTGCCGTAATCTGAAATAACAAGAACCCATTGAAGTTCAGCGTTTAAACTACTGTGTGGACATGCCAAACCACCTTTGGTACAACCCTTGGTATGTCCCATCTTCCATCAACTTTAACAATGTCAAATTAATTGCTTCCCGCCAGAGGCTCCCTGAAGGTAGCGCAATCCCATAATTTTGTTGTTGAAATGTCGGCTCAATCAACTTAACCTTGCCTTGCCCTTCAGATGTCGCATAATTCTGTAGGGCAGGTGCATCATAAACCACAGCATCCACTCGTTCATCCTCTAGAGCTTGATAAGCCTCTGGCAGGGTTTTAAACAAAATGGATGCCATTCGATTATCCCGTAGATACTCTTGAGCCGCACTTTTTTCCACTGTAGCCATTTTAGATTTTAGCATTTTGAATTTACTAAAATCTAAAATCTTTGTTCAACAGAGCGTTAGCTTACCAGCTTTATCCCTCTTACATTAGCGTCCATTAAATAGACTTTACTCAACTTTGCCCCCCTCAAATCAGCACCTCTGAGGTTAACTCGGCTCAATTTGACCCCCCTCAAATCACTACCTCTTAAATCAGCATCCGTTAAATCGGCACCCTTAAGGTCTGCATTTCTCAAATCTGCGCCCCTGAGGTCAGCACCGATTAAATCAGCCGCTAGCAATTCAGCACCCCTGAGTTGGGCGCGGGTCAATTTCGTGTAGCTGAGGTTGGCTAAGCTGAGGTCAGCACCATTGAGATTAGCGCCTCGTAGGTCTGCTTCACTTAAATCAGCACCACTCAGGTCAGTCTTTTCGAGGATAGCACCCCGAAGGTTAGCACCCGTTAGATCCTTGCCACTGAGGTCTTTTCCACTTAGATTAATATTCACAGGCGTTTCCATTGTTTTGTTATACAGTCTTGTCTTTAATTGTTATTCATCCCTAGGGATATATTTCATCAGCCATTTGTCGCAAATGGCTTCAGTAAAATTGCTGAATATTTTGAATCTAGGGAAATTGAGTGGCTGAAGAGGAGAGATTTTAATTAATGAAATCTTAAGGATAAGTAAACCCGCTTAAGCGCCCAACTCAAGTATTAGACGGATTAATAATTTTTTCTAATCACATCAATAAGGAGAGAGTTGGCAGCTTAACGGTAATCGTCACTCTGATGGTTGATCGCTAATTGATACATCTTTGATTTTACGGGACTCCCACCAAATTGAAACTCCTATCCAAGCAATTACCAACAGTAGTACCGCGATGCCAAATTTCGCCATCCAAGAGACTAAGGTTTCTAGGGGAATAATCCGTCCCACAAAGAAGGATAAACTGACCATAACGGATGCCCACACAGCAGCCCCCGCTAGGTTACACAAGAAAAATTGAGAGTAGGGCATTTCTGCAATTCCTGCCATCGGTCCAGCAAAGATGCGTAGGAGTGCCACAAATCGCCCAAAAAACACCGCTCTAGCGGCATTTTCACTAAATTGCCGTTTGACTTCTACAAGCTGGGCTTCTGGAATGCGAAAGAAACGTCCTAATCGCAATAAGAATGACCAACCGCCTATTTTGCCAATCCAATATCCACAATTATCGCCCAGGACGGCTCCAGTAATGGCACTTGCCAGTACAAACCAATAATTGAGTTCACCACTTCCGGCTAAGAAACCACCCACTAGAGTAATGGTTTCGCCAGGGAGGGGAACTCCAGTATTTTCCAAAGCAATGCCAGAGAAAATGACCCAATAGCCGTACTGATGTGCCAGTTCCTGGATTGTCTCCAGTGATAAAAGCTCAAAAGACATCCAGTAAACCCTTTACAAAAATTTATCACCTATCACATTTTCACGTATTGTGGCAAATTGTGTCAACCAGAACAGAACTTACGCCCTACAGTTATCGGTTGAGACAAGGTAGGGGATGAGGTGTAGTGGCATGATACAGTAGGGGCGCAAAGCCTTGCGCCCATTGATTTAACCGTAAAATTGATTCCACTAGTCAACAGCGAAGTGGTTTTGATACAACTGCTTAAGTTGGCACCAACTCACCTGGACGCAGTTTTGCCCATTTGCCCATTTCTTCCTTAAAGCTGTTACATCCCACGACATCCCATTCCATCTCGACAAAATCCGCTTGAGGACGGATGTTGACATTGATGGTTGGTTCAATCGGCTCAAAATCTGGCGTTTCCGTCAGATGGGGTTGCTGATGCTGGGTTTCCACCGCATTATAGGTGATGCATCGGTCTACATAGTGGCAGTTAACGCAAATACACATTGCCCAAACTCCAAGTCCTTTTTGTTAGCCTAACTTAGACCAGCCCTAGATTGACCACTATTTAGATGGATTTTTTGATTTGTCCGATGTCATTTGTCCTTTGTCCCCCAGTATTCGTGACTCACAATGAATTCTGACTTATCTGTTCTGTCTCCTCAAAGGTTTCCCTTCAGTCTAGAGTGGCTACCGCCTCAAGCCTGTTTAGTCGGTGGGGCGGTACGAGATGCCTTGCTGGGACGACAGGCTGACTATTTGGATTTGGACTTTGTGGTTCCCCATGACGCGGTGAAAGTCGCCCGCAAGCTGGCAAGTGATTACCAAGCTGGGTTTGTGGTGCTAGATCAAACGCGACAGATTGCTAGAGTTGTTTTTGATACCGCCACCGTTGATATTGCTCAACAGGAAGGCGAAACCCTAGAGACTGACCTGTATCGACGTGATTTTACCATTAATGCGATCGCATATAATCCTCAGACCCAGCAAATTATTGATCCGTTGCAGGGTGTAGCCGATTG
This sequence comes from Coleofasciculus sp., assembly GCF_046539235.1. GTDB lineage: Bacteria > Cyanobacteriota > Cyanobacteriia > Cyanobacteriales > Coleofasciculaceae > Coleofasciculus. The sequence continues at coordinate 4,660 of NZ_JBKHHI010000137.1, read as the reverse complement.
TCATGCTGGAATTATCCGCATGGTATCCCCGGCGAATCTCCAAGATGATCCCTTACGATTACTGCGGGCTTATCGCCAAGCCGCTCAACTGGGTTTTACGATAGAACCCACCACTCAATCCACAATTCGCCAATTGGCTCCCTTACTGGCAAACATGGCAGCTGAACGGGTACAAGTTGAATTAAACTACCTGCTTAAATCTCCCCAAGGAACACCTTGGCTTACCGCTGCTTGCCAGGATCAATTACTTCACCCCTGGTTTCCTGATACGAAGGCTGATAATTTCACCCAAATCGCTGCAACTGACAACGCCGCGATTCTACTGGCTCAAACATGGCAGACATTAGCCAGCCAACTGAAAACCCCAGTCAGTGGTAAATCCTTATCATGGCTGAGTTTAGCCAAATTGGCGAACTTATTACCCTCTGAGGTTGAACCAGCAGAAACCCAACTTTTACGGTTAAAATACAGCCGCGCCGAAATTCGGGCAGTGTTGATTATGATTCAATACTTACCCCAACTTTTATCTCATATCACCTCACCCATGAGCTTAAGAGAGCAGTATTTTTTCTTTCAAGCTGTCGGACCCGTTTTCCCCGCTTTAGCGGTTCTAGCCATTGCCGAAGGGGTATCGGTTGAGTCAATCACTCCCTTAATCAATCGTTATTTAAACCCAGAGGATCAAGTAGCTCATCCGACACCCTTAGTCAAGGGTCATGATTTGATGCAACAGTTAAAGTTACCACCAAGTCCTCAAATTGGCGAGTTACTCACAGAGATTCAAATTGCTAGGATTGAAGGCAAAGTTTCGACTCGTGACGAGGCGTTAGAATTTGCCACTCAGCGACTTTTATAGATTAGGACACGATGGTATCGTGCTTGTAGTAAGGGCTTTAGCCCTATATTCTATAGCAACCGCCACAACGGCTAAGACACTACAGCAGTTTGCTCTGCTATGCGGTACATTGTCGATCCCCCTCGCATCCCCGTGCAATAAAAGCGAAGCATCCTCTGGTTTCCCCCATGGAACAAAAAGCGAAGCATCCTTTGGTCTCCCCCATGGAACAAAATGCGCTGTAAGTTAAATCGGGCGCACGTCGGTGCGCCCCTACAGTGTTTGGATGTAAGCGTTATCCACTATATTAGTTGTGCCACGCCATTTCCCTTGTTTCCTACTTGTTTCCTAACTGACTAACTTTAAACCATGATGCCGTTCGCTATCTTCTTTAACAGCATACTGATTTGACTGTAGCGCCTGTCGCATGGCGATAATCTGTGCCATCATTTGTTCGAGTTGATGGTCTATTTTCTCGACTTCTGAGGTTGTTGGCGATGACGGTTGTGCATCTTGGGCTGGGGTATTACCGAAGACAGCTTGAGTTGATGCTAAGGATGCTGCGAGTGCTTGCATCGAGTTCACTTGAGCGGAGGTAATCGATGGCTCACTAATACCCTGCGGTTCCATCTGCGGCTGCGCTTCAATCACATCTACTGGTGCTGAATTCGCTTGAGACGATATCTGTTCCTCTAATGCAGTTTGTAAAGACACTTCTTCTATCTCTGGAGTGTCTTGCTCCATCGCGTTTACGGGTGCAGGCGTCTGATTGTCTTGATTTACTGTTGTACTGGTTAATTCTGTCGCCTGTTTATCCAACCAATTTTGTAGCCCAGAAGCATCTAACTGAGATTGTGAGCTTCTGATGTTATCGAGCAGTTTTTGCTTTTCGTCTAACGTCTGGGTTAATTGGGCAAGTTTTTGTTCAACAACAGCCGATTTCCGATTTGACTGTTGCCACCCCATCATGGCTAAACTTGTGAGTCCCACACCTGCGCTCAGTAAGCCCGCTACCCCTAGATACTGAGGGGCAAAGTCTTTCAATTCGCCAAAAAAAAGCGGCTCTTCTTGAACTTGAACCGTTACGGGTTTGGAACCGAATAGATTGAGGGGTAGAGTCAAGGTTGCAAATACTGCTGCTGAAAGTGCCACGGGTGTAAGCATGAATTTTATGGCAGTTGCACTGGTTGTCATTGGTAGTTCCCTCTAAAAGTTACCTGCGTTTGTGGTGATACCTAAGGTGTATCAGCTATGTTCAACGGTTTTGCAGATTACCCCTGTTTATCAATTGACGGCTCCCACCCTGAAAGGAGTATGAAGTTGTAGCGCACCTGATCTTAAAGAGCAATTCATTGGAGCCGTTTAAAGTTCATCGGATAGATGAAGACTTTATGTACTTGAGTTGAGTTTGCTCTCTCTTTTATTTAATTTAATATAAATTTCGCTGATTGTATATAAAGCTTTTATGAAGAATTTATTCATTGTATAAATACCCAATGAATTTATTTGCACAGAGAGAAAATTTCATGATGTTTTTTCTGAAACCCGCCCTGACCCAACTGGGCAGGTTTAGTCAGATCTGGGTGAAACAAGAAAGGATAGTAATCAAACCCGCCCCGACAAAACTTATGACTTGATCGGGCAAGGAAAGTTGCCGCAATTGTTGATTTATCTTAACGGCTGCAGCTAATCCCGACTTGATTGCACTTTCAATTAAATTATGCCCACACCAATCGCCACAAGACACAAGGGGTAAGGGTGTGGTTGTCGCCAGACAATCTTGAGGGGCGGAAGTTCTGGGAAAGGCATAGCGCCAGCGATGGATTTGGAACCAATTCGGAGTCTTGAGCCAAGGAACGAGGATTTGAGCCGCGTGAGTGAGTAACTGTTGACCCGCCTCCTGTAAATCGGCAGCCTCTAGATAATGTTGAGCAAATTCAGCTGTACTATGAAACACACAGATTAATGAAGTTGAATTAGACCGTTTGCTGCTATCTAAACCAATCCAAGCTAAAGTATCATCGGGTGAACAGTTGATCGAGCCTGATGTTAATGGCGGTTGCTGGGGGCTGGAATAACCCGCCATGACACTCAAACAGGGGTTAAATTCTACTGCCCGTAGACTCTCTAATAATTTTGAGGGGAACTCTTTTTCTAGGGGTTCCAGCACTGTTAACGCTTGGGGGGCGGGAATCGCCATAACCACGGCGGCGGCGGTTAAGTTGTTGTCAGTTTCCTCAGGTGTATGATAGGTAATCTGCCAGGTTTGTTCAGGGGTAGGCGCGATCGCACAGACGCGACAGGAGAATCGGATATCTAAACCCTGAGCCAGATATTTGGCAATAGCTGTCATACCTGTGGGGGCGACATACCGAGGAGAGGGACATTCAGCCTGATCTTGATTATCCATCCACAGGTGAAGAATGCCGCGATCGCACAATGTCTCAATTAGCTGCTGGGATAACTTGCCCTTCGCCTCTAGAAACGGCACACCATGATCCACAGGGGTTCGGTGAATCCGCCGAGTCGCCACTCGCCCACCAACACCACGAGACTTTTCTAAGACAACAACTCGATACCCAGCTTGGTACAATTGTTGAGCGCAGGTCAGTCCTGCCATACCTGCACCGATAATCGCAATATCAAACACGACAAAATCTCCTGTCCGGTTGATGCTAAGTATACAGGTAGAATAGAGAACAGTAGTGGCTTAGGGGTTGGAGGGAATACCATTGGATGAACTCAGAAGCGCCTTAGAACTGGCAACGGAAGACGAATTACAACAACTGACACAAATTTTGTTCCGTCGTCAGTTTAATCCCCTAGACTATATTCAAACCCCTGAACCCATCGACGTTCAAAGTCAAGATCGGCAGGTGTGGTTGGATACTCTAGAGCAACGGTTTCGCTTTTTAGCTGCCGATGGGATGACTGTGCTTAAGGGACGCACGAATGATTTCACGTACCGACAAGCGTTGATTCAGGTTTGCCGTTACCTGAAGATTCCTTATTCTAAAAAACTATCCACCACGGATCTGGAAGCAGAAATATTTCTTAACCTGATCAGTCGCGCCTGGAAAAAATTACCCCAGGCGGAACAAAAATCGATTACCGTGCGGGTACAGCGCTCATTAGCCCAGTCGAATCAATCCCAACCGTTACCTGCACATATTCAGCACAATCCGATGGATTTGTTGATTAAGGGGGGTTCGGCGTTAGCTGTGTCTTCGATTGTCAAGCCAATTATTCTTAAACAGGTAGCGCGTCAGTTTGCCATCCATTTTGCCCGCTATCAAGTGGCAAAACAAGCAGCGGTTCAGGGAGGTGCAGCAGCGGCGACTCAGTTTCAGAATTACCTGGTGCTGCAAACTGCGAAGCGGGGAATGGCAGCGAATGCAGCGCGTTATGGGGCAACTCGCACTTTATTTGCTTTCGTTGGACCGGTATTGTGGGGCTATTTCTTCGCCGACTTAGGCTGGCGTGCGATCGCGACAAATTATGGTCGGATTATCCCCACTATATTAGCATTAGCCCAAATTCGCCTACTGCGGAGCGAGTGTTGGGAACCGGTGTAGCCTCGTTGTCCGAATTAATGCCAATAGTTTTAGGGGAGTGTTGAGGGCGGGTTGGGTTGATGTTGTTGAGTTAGCGTCTAAACCCGCCCCTACATTATTTGGGGATGGCGGGTTAAATGTGGGTTTTGTTGGGTTGGTTGCGGTGGTGAGGGCGGGTTTTGTTGAGGCGTTAGGGGTTGATGTTGTTGAGTTAGTGTCTAAACCCGCCCCGACATTATTTGGGGATGGCGGGTTAAATGTGGGTTTTGTT
>NZ_JBKHHI010000136.1:0-14830 GCF_046539235.1 Coleofasciculus sp. | reverse complement strand
AGGCTTTGCATCTTGCTCGCTACTAATACCCAATTTAAATGCATTACAGCTTATTCCCAATGATAAAAGGCGGACGAAGTTGTCCAATTTTCTAGAAGGATATGGGCGACGAGTTCAATTTTCTGTGTTTGAATGTTTTTTGAGTTTAGACCAGATGCGCCAGCTTGATGAAAAGGTGAAAAAGTTAGTTGAGCCAGTGGAGGATAATGTGCGATTTTACTGGATATCTGAGGAAGCAGTTTCGAGGGCGTTGGTGATTGGCTCAGAAGCACCCCAACCGCCGCCAAAGTATTATGTTATCTAGGTTTGAGGGGTTTTTGAGGGGGATTAGTCAGGTGTTCATCGACACACCTCAGCAAATCGCCGAAACCCTATATTTTTCGTTGAGGTGTGTCGATGGCTTACAGGGTAAGGGTTTGAGGTATGTGTTGGAGTCAATTTTTGGGAGGATATGTTAGACTTTCTAGAGGTGTGTCGATTCGGCGGCTGAAACCCTTACTGGGCAAGGGCTGCTAGACGAACTCCCTACCGATTGGGTTAAATCGGATTAGTTGGAAACTCGGGAACGGGTTTCATGGTTTCTTCAATCCAAGAACCCTACCGATTGGGTTAAATCGGATTAGTTGGAAACATAAGGTTTTGATAATCAGAATCGAGTATGCTTTCACCCTACCGATTGGGTTAAATCGGATTAGTTGGAAACGTTAATACGGAATATTCCCAATATTTTTCAGGGATGTACCCTACCGATTGGGTTAAATCGGATTAGTTGGAAACTTTATGAAAGTTACATCAGCAACACTGAAATAAGACCCTACCGATTGGGTTAAATCGGATTAGTTGGAAACGTTACAGCTGTCCATCCTGCGAAGTCATTTGTGAACACCCTACCGATTGGGTTAAATCGGATTAGTTGGAAGGGTGGGTCATCCCACCCTTTTTCTTTAGCCGTGCCACATTCACCCAACCCAAATGACAATTAAAGAAAACCCCTTTTCCATCCTTACGTTAAAAATAAGCCTAGGTAGCTTTTTAATGAGATGGCATAATGTACCACGAATTCTTTTTAATCCAGCAATCCAACATGGAAAAAGTGATAGAAATTCTTCCTCACTATTCGGGGACGTATTTAGGAAATAGCACTTGGATTCCTAGTGTCAGAATCCTAAAATTCCCCAGTAAAGAAGTCTCTGAACTCTTCGCCACAAAACTCCTTGAACTGGGAATCATTAGTATTGGGCAATACAATGGCAAAATGTAAGTCGTCGGACTTTCATGAAAGTTGACGGTTGAGATGAGGGAACAGTAAGGATTTGAGGCTTATTAATATTTCTTAGTACAGGGGGCAGAAATTATGTCCAGGTACTTAACCCAACCTACTGGCTATTCCCCATTCCCTATTCCCCATTTCCTTGTAGTAAAAGAAAACCCCCCTTCCAGCCATAGGTTTTAATACAAGTAACAAACAAGCAAAGGATTCCAAACCTTTATGGGAACCAATCGTCGGGTACTCATTCTTGCCGATAGCGACAATACGTTCTTAGCCGCCCAAAGCTTTAACCGCAGGCTGGACTGGCAAAAAGTCCGCGACTACCTCGCTGACCCCAGAGAAGGTCGAGAACTCATTGAAATGGTCATTTACGTTGGACTACCTCCAGCCAGAGAACGGTTTGAAGAACAACGTAAAAGTAAAGAAAAATTCATCTATTGGGCAAAAAGTAACGGCTTCTTAGTCGTGCAAAAAGAAGGTAAAACCAAAGGCGATGATTATGAAACCAACATTGATATCGTCATGGCAATGGATGCCATTGAACTCGCCTTAGAAGTTCGCCCTGACATCGTTGTCTTAGTCACCGGAGACTCTGACTTTGCCTACCTTGCTGAAAAACTGAGACGGCGGGGAATGCGCGTCGAAGTGGCTTCTGTTGAACAATCTCTTGGCAATGACCTCAAAGTTGCTGCGAGTAGTATTGTCGATTTAATAGGAATTTTCGATAGCTTTGAACCGCAAAACAACCAGCAAAACTTTCACCGAATTGGTCACACGAATGTCTTTGATTAAATTTGAGGAGGTGAAATCCAGATTAGGGAGTAGTAACGTATGGAAACTATCAACGGAAAATTAATCATCGAAGCGGATCATCAGTTAGAAAACCTCACTCAAAACATTGAAAATCTGGCTCAACAGATTGAAGCATTGGAGTTGAACATGAGAGCTATGAGCAAAACAGAAAGAACCGAATATCGTCAACAGATTACCTCCATTAAGGTATCGTTACAACAACTAGAGCGATATTACAACCGCCTGCTGTCTACTGCCATTTTGACAGTGATTGGTTTAGTCAGTTGGTCGATTTGGTTAAATTTCACTCAAAATCCATCTCCAGCGCAACAGCCGCATTCAAAAGTAGCGATCGCCCGAATTCACCCCACCACGAGTTATTAAGAAATAAGCCCTTAAGTAGAATGGCACGCTCAATAAGCATTGTGAGATCACCCAAACTTTTGATCTGCCGTAGGGTGGGCATTGCCCACCAGCATACCAGTCAGTAACATTTCCCTTAAGTACAATGTCACTGACTTTAGAGTTTGTAGTCAGCGCTTCAGCGCTTATGGCACTAAAGTGCCTACTACGAACCCAGCTTAAGTCAGTAACATTTCCCTTAAGTAGGTGGACACAATTAAAGATTAGGCAACAGGCAATAGTACAGCTATAGCACCTAATTCAATAGTCGTGGTGCGTTACGCTACGAAGATAGCACCCTACATTCTACGCTAACGCACCCTACATTCTAAAACAAAGGAGATTGTCATGAGAGCAGTTGTTAACGGTAAATTAATCGATTTACCCAATGGCGCAACCGTTGAAGACTTGAGAAATAACTTTCCCGAAATTGGCAACGATGATGTCATGGAAGAGGGATTTGGTGGCACCAAACCCCTCAAAGAAAATGAAGCCCTAAAAGAAGGCTCTAAAGTTTGGACAGTTCCCAAAATTGTAAAAGGATAAAGGAAACAATGACAGTTAGAGTGAATCCCGGTCAAACCGATTTTAAACCCAGTACGAGACTCTTGTCTGAACTCAAACTTTTGGAGAAAGTGGCAAAGACTGTACTTGTTGGCAGTAAAACAGTTGGTGGTATTCAATATACTGCTGTTCTGGTCAAAGGAATGCCCCTATCCTCTCAGAAATTCCGAGTGTCTAACACAGATGTCTTATTCTTACTTCCCCCCGATTACCCGCGTCTTCCGCCAATTGGCTGCTATCTAAACTACCCGTGGAATACCGTAGGACAGGGCGACCATCACTTCACTCACCAAAGCTATTATGGCGCACCGTTTTTAAGTGAAGAAGGCTGGTATTGGTACTGCGTTGGACTCGGTGGCGGATTTAATCGAGATAGATGGCTGAATGCTTGGCGTCCTAGTCGCCAACCTGAACAAGGACACAATCTGGCGACTTTATTTGTCACCGCACGCCACGCGATTAATACCGATGATTGAGTAGTGGTTTGTAGTAAGCACGAAGAGTGCTATAACGCCTAGCTGGAGAGGGCTAAAGCCCTCACTACGAACCAATTCTAATCCATTAATTAAGGCGTTACTAAAGAAATGGTGCGTTACGCTTCGCTAACGCACCCTACATCCGATATCTACATCCGATATCCGATATCCGATATCCGATATCCGACATCCGAAATTTGATACACATAGCTTTCCTGAAAAAACTCATGAACAACTTGAAAAAATCACCCCAAATGTCTCTACACATCCCACCCAAAATGTGGCATCAATTTTACCGCGCTATGCTGGATGCTCGCACGACGAATGAAGAAGTGATTGGTTTTTTATTCTGCAAACGTCATCAGGTATCTAAACAACAAGTGAGATATCTGCCTCAAGCTTGGGTGGTTCCCTCTCCCGATTGCTACGAACGTCAATCCGCGAGTGGGTTGGTGATTAAACAGGAGTTTCACCGTTACTTAATTGAGACATTTCTGGCAAAGGAAAAACTCGATGTGGTTCATATTCATACCCATGCTGAATCAGGTAAGCCTGAATTTTCTAGCGTGGATGACCATTATGAATCAGAATATGCTCGGTTTCTTTCGTCTCACTTCCCCAAAAAGCCGCGTTTAATCTCTGGAGTGTTTGACGAAACCTTACAACAGTCTCAATTCCGCATCTGGGATAGAATTGGACAGTCATTTGAGCCGATTCACTGTTCCCAATCCTGGTTTGAACTCACCCCCGATGTTAATATTTCCAACCAGACAAACTTAATGTTTGCCCGTCAACAGGTTTTTGGTGAAGGGGTACAAAACCAACTGGGTGAACTTACCGTTGCTTTAATCGGCTGTGGGGGTATTGGGGCAATTTTTGCCGAACTGCTGGGACGTTTAGGGGTGAAAAAATGGGTATTAATTGACCCGGATCACATCGAAGCCGTTAACCTGAATCGCCTCCCGGCTGCGACTGAGGATATGGCAAGCCAGCAATGGTACAAAGTCCATTATGTCAAGCACCTGATCAAACGCATTTATGCCACGGGTTCTCACGTCAAAGCTATCCCCGCATCGATTGCCGATGAAGCCGCTAAACAGGAAGTCGCAGCGGCTGATTTAATTGTCGTCGCCACGGATAACCACTCCTCCCGGCAAGTTGCTCAAGAATTAGCCTTAGACTATATGCGTCCCCTGGTATGTCTGGGGACTCACATCGATATCAAACCTGATAATACCCCACGGATGTATTGTCGCATCACCGTGCCACCCTTGGGAGGTGGGTGGTGTTTGATGTGTGGCAATATGATTAATTTGCATCGTGCGGCTTTAGAGTCGGCGGCGGAGGAGATTCATCATCTGGCTAATCGAGTCGGGTATGTAGAAGGCATCGGCGACCCAGCCGTATTCTGGTTAAATAGCCTGTGTGCGAGTACGGGAGTTGGTGTTATCCACAGTCTTGTCAGTGGTTTTCTGGATGCCGATAATGGTATTGACTGGATTTACGAGTTTCCAGGGTCGAATTGGCATAAGACTAATCCTGAGTATTTGGGGAGTTGTGGTTGCTATTTTTGTGGGGGTTGAGGCGCAAAGACATTGAGAGGTTTTGTCGGTCAAGTCCTCAAATTGCCAGGAGTGTTAACCTTTGGAAATGGGTTCTTCCAGCTAGCTGTATACTGTTGGCATCAGCAATCAAAACGTACAAACGGCAATGTTGCACCTCCCACTTAAAGCGTTTGTAGTCAGCGCTTTAGCGCTTACGGCACTAAAGTGCCGACTACGAACCGAACCCTGCGCTTATGGCACTAAAGTGCCGACTACGAACCTACTACGAACTCTGCGACATTTAAGTTAAGGCTGGTGGGCATTGCCCACCCTACGATACTGTTACCTTTAAGAAAAGTCTACCGACTTAGGACTGGCTTATGAACACAAATTGTTACACTGTGATTACTTTTGCTCCCGTACAGGGTTTCATTGAGAAATCGCGCAAATTGCGGGACTTATACGGCAGTTCTTTTCTCCTTTCTTATTTAGCTTGTGCAATTTGTAAGGCAGCCGAAAAACATGGCTCTCGGGTTGTCTCTCCAGCTTTAATCAATGTGACCCAAGATACTCCCAACCAAATTATTATCGCTGGAAATTTTCCCGAAAACATAGCTGAAGCTGCTTTTAATCAGGCTTGGAAAACGGTTGTCGAAACCTGTCGTAAATATATCGAGCAAGCATTAAACACCTTTACTTATACCTGGCAACGGGAATGGAATGCTTGGTCAAATCACGCCTGGGAGTTTTTTTGGACGCAAAGCACTGATGAAGAATTGAGTCAAGCCAAAGCAACTAAAATTACGCCAGCAGATGTCACCCTGATGACTCACGCTCGCCGTAAACTGAATCAAATTAAAACCCAACGAAATTGGATAGCAATTAACTGGCAAGGAGAAAGTTCAACCTTATCGGGGACGGGAGCGATCGCCTACCCTCGGATGACCGATAAAACCCATCCTTTTCACTTTAGCATGGCTGAACAAACTCAGGACATTAATCAGTTTTACCACCAACTGAGCCAGCACTTAGGAGAATCCATTCTCGATCCGTCTGAACGCTTAAGTATTCCGGAACTGATTAAACGGTTAATCACCTTAGATGCTATTGCCAATCAATTTATTTATGAAAAAGACCTGCCGAGTATTGAAATTCCCCAAAGCTTTGTTGACTTAAACCGATTTGACAATAAGTTATGGGCAGGATACTTTCAGGGGGATGGGGATAAGATTGGCGAGTATTTACGCCATTTAAAAGAGAAAGGGGCAGATGAAGCTAACTCTCTCCACACCTTTAGCCAAGCCATGATGGAATGGGGCAAAAATCTCAAATATTATTTACCTCCGACTCAAGCAGAGCGAGTCAAACGGCGGAATTTAGATGCTGATGGACGGATTATCTATGCCGGAGGGGATGATTTTCTCGGTGTCCTATACCGAATTCCTGAGCAAAATCAACCGAAATTAACCGCTCAAGATTGCCTCAATTGGTTCTATCAATTCCCCCAAATTTGGCAAGAACATAAACAAGAGATTACTGTAAGTGTCGGCTTAGTTTGGGCAGCCCCTAGCGTCCCCCAACGAGATGTGCTACAACACTGTCGAGAAGCAGAAAAATCAGCCAAAAACAAGGGACGCGATCGCCTCGCTATCCGGATTCTATTTAATAGTGGCAATCACCTGGAATGGGTTTGTCCTTGGTGGTGTTTGCCACAGTTCCTGGAAAGCTATCAAGACAGAGAGGGAGACACTTTAGCCGCGCTGCAAGAAAAGCCAAAAGGGAATAAGAAAATTCCCAACTGGACTCATTTTTATAATGATGTTGCTACCCTAGAATCTCGCCATGCTTTTCAGGGGCAAACTCAAATTGCTCTGGGTTCTAATCGCTTGTCTTACCGATTTCCTACTATTAGGCAAGAAGAAGACTGGATAACAGCACCGGAATGGGAAAATGCCCAAGTTTTCACCGAACGTCCTCGTCCTTTTCACTATCGGTTAGGGGGAACAGGAGATACTAAACGCCTATCTAGGGGACGTTATGCCGTTCCCGCCGGAACAGTTTATGTATTGGAAACAGGTATTCCCCAACCTTGGTTTAATTGGCAAGAGTCTTGGTTTCCTGATGAAGCTTATTCCTATAAACGTTGGGGATGTGGATTAGCGTTACCCCTATCATAGTTTTGGATTTAAATATTTTGGAGAGTTAACCATGTACAAAAAAGCCTACGGCATTATTGAAACCCAAGCCCCCCTTCATGTGGGTGCTAGTGCGGGAGAAGAAACGGGAAATTTGAACCTAATTTTTCGAGACCAATTTACCCAAACGGGGATGATTCCAGGGAGTTCAATTCGGGGACGATTTCGGGCAGATATGCGGAATCAGGCGAGGAATAATGGCACGCGATCGCAAACCGAATCTCGCCATGATGATGTGGCGCTTTGGTATGGTCATGAAGCTGTTGCTAACCCTAACCAAAAAGATGGCGGTACAACTGAAGCTTTAGTTAAGTTTGAATATGCCTCTTTAGTTTGGTTACCTGTATTTTCTCCAGGACAACCGATTGTTTGGGTAAGCTGTCCATCCCTGCTCAAACGCTATCAGAAAATTGCTGAGATTAACGCCAAAGTTCCTGATCCGTATACGGCTGATCCGGAGTTAAAAGCCCGTGTTGTACCCGGAACGACTGAAAAGGTTTTATTCTTTAATCTGGGGTTTTTAGGTATTGAACACAATGAAAATTTAGCCGATTGGATACCTGTTGGGGCAGATGTGCATGTCAAGCAATTAGTTGTGGTTGATGATAATGATATCGCCAGGTTGCATGATATGGGATTGTATCGACAAAGCCGGATTAAAATGCTGGAGGATATGAAGAAAGTCGATACGAAAACCGGGGCATATTAAATGGGTCATTTGTCATTGGTCATTTGTCCTTTGTAAGAGGTTTAAGGCTTGTCTACAACTGTCAGATCCATTCAAAGTCCCCCTTTTTAAGGGGGATTTAGGGGGATCGACAATGTACCGCATAGCAGAGCAAACTGCTGTATTAATCTTATCTTTTGCTCTTGACCTTTCTACTGTTTTTTAGGAGAATTCAACATGGTTAATATAGCCAATGCTGCTCAATTAGTGCCGTTGATGTTTCAGGCGCAAATCAAAGGGCGATCGCAACTTCAATACATCAATCAAGAGGCTGAGGTACAAGATTCCCAACGATGGGCGTCTGAGTGGACGAAAGAAGCCTATCCCCAACCACCTGATCCGGGTAAAACTGTTACGACGAGAACCTATAAAATGCAGTGGCGGTTTGTCACCAATGGCGGACAATTTGAGGGAATTATTTTCCCGGCGCTGGGTGCCTTTGGCTTGCCCTTTTATCCCGGTAGCAGCATGAAAGGATTGTTTTGTCAAGCTTGTACTTCAGAACAAAAGCAACGCTACCGCTTGACTAAAAATAGTGATGAACCAAGTTTATTGCGGTTTCATGGCGGCTATCCGGTGAACGATTGGAAGCAAAATTTAGTCGATATTGTTCACCCGCAGCAGAAATGGCAGGTACAGACTCATCACACTGATGAAAAACCGCGTAATGAGACAGGATTTGCTTTAATTTCCCTATCGGAACCTGCGATTCAGTTTGGCATTTCTAGCCCGTTACCGGATACGGATTGGCAGGAAGTTTGGGCAATTTGGGAACGGGCGTTAGGGTATGGAATTGGTTGTCGCACCAGCAGTGGGTATGGATTACCCAAAGCGCGGTTAACGGAGTTGGGAGAGGAGGAGTATCCGATTCCGATTCAAGGGCAACAACTGTACAAGGCATTTTTGAAAGGAGAAGGGCAGGCACCTCAATTAATTGGTGGCGAAACGGAATTTCGTCCTAATGTTTTTCGCGGGAGTTTGCGGGGACACGCTTTGCGAATTTTCGGCGGGTTAACGAATCAGAAAACAGCCGAGGCGTTAGTCGAAAATTTGTTTGGCGGAGTGAATGATGGCGGAACCCAGGGGTTATTAACCTGTGCGTTTAAAACATCGGATTTACAACTGGGTACGTTTACAGAGGGGTATGGTGAACCCACGTATAAAGTGGCTGGCGAGTTACGTTGGCTGTTGATGTCGCCTCGCCAATTGGATGAAAGCAAGCAGCAAACCTTGAAAAAACTGTTGCCAGCTTTAATGCGGTTTGCTTTGCTATTTGGCGGGTTTGGGAAGTCGTGGCGACGGGCAGATCATCGGCAATTTTATCAGGAGTATTATCAACGTAGGAAACCTCTGATCGGGTGTCATTGGCAATGGGACAAAACGTCATTAACTTATGGGGCTAAGGTTTCTAGTTTAAATCGGGTTGGGCGATTTATTGATCAGGTAAGGCAAATTGCTTCAGAATGGATGCAGTTGCAGGGGGTAAAACCAGATGAAAGGAATCATGCCAACTGGCGAGAAGCATGGTATCCGGATGGTGTGGAAGTATGGGGGCGTTTGGCGGAGGGTGCTGAAGATTGTGTGGCTATCAAGTGGTTGCACGAAGCTTATCAAAGAGCAAATCGCCGATTCAGGGAAGCTGAACAGAGTATTAAGCAAAGTTCGGTGACGGGGCAAATTAGTCAAGTGGGAAGACTCTGGCATCGGATGTATCCGGTGGTGAAGTTGGTGGATAATCCAAAGAATCCAGGGAAGAAGAAACCCAGGAGTACGCCTAATTATTTGGAACTGTTGACGATTTTTCCGGATGATTCGCGTAAGTGTGATGATTTTCTGGATTTCCTGGATACTGAACCTGAAGGGTTTCAACGGCTTTGGTGAAGTTAAAACAGCACTCGAATCCCGTCAAGGTATTGTGGGTTCTAGATTTGAGGGCAATTTTCAGATGTTCATCGACGCATCTCGGCAAATCGCTGAAACCCTATATTTTTCGTTGAGGTGTGTCGATGGCTTACAGGGAGAGGGTTTGCGGTATGTGTTGGAGTCAATTTTGGGCAGGATGTGTTAGACTTTTTGGAGGTGTGTCGATTCGGCGGCTGAAACCCTTACTGGGCAAGGGCTGCCAGACGAACTCCCTACCGATTGGGTCAAATCGGATTAGTTGGAAACCAAGTAAATATTCTTGTGGGCCCAGTTTTTTGAAGACCCCTACCGATTGGGTCAAATCGGATTAGTTGGAAACATTCTCTCAGTGGCTATGATGGTGTAATGAAGCATCCCCCCCTACCGATTGGGTCAAATCGGATTAGTTGGAAACGCTTCTACTACTCCTTGAAAGGCTTTTAAAGTTATAATCCCTACCGATTGGGTCAAATCGGATTAGTTGGAAACGTGTTGATTTAGTGTTGAAAAAACTCCCAAAATTTCTGCCCTACCGATTGGGTCAAATCGGATTAGTTGGAAACGTTGCGACAACGACAGTCAGAACAAATAAACGAAAGTCCCTACCGATTGGGTCAAATCGGATTAGTTGGAAACCAAAACCGCTGATGGCTCAGAAATTGAGACAGGAGTTGCCCTACCGATTGGGTCAAATCGGATTAGTTGGAAACACCTAGAAAACCTATTGCCAAAACTGTTCCAGGTTCTGGACCCTACCGATTGGGTCAAATCGGATTAGTTGGAAACACCCTCGTATTCGTATTCAAATCCATTGGGGGATACTTCCCCCCAACGCAAAACCCTACCGATTGGGTCAAATCGGATTAGTTGGAAACAATTCAACAACAATTATATTAGGTGTGAGAAGGTTTTTCCCTACCGATTGGGTCAAATCGGATTAGTTGGAAACCGAGTTGGTGTCAAGTAATGACATATTAGCAATATCAACCCTACCGATTGGGTCAAATCGGATTAGTTGGAAACCCAAGATGGGGTCGGTAATATTTAACTGCTTACCGAGAGTCCCTACCGATTGGGTCAAATCGGATTAGTGGTTCTTCCGGACTTATTATGCTAAATCGCCTCATACGAAGTCCCAAATTATTGCCAAGCAAGGATTTGGGACTTTATTTAGAGTTAACTTAGACGGTTGAGGCATAAAACTATGGTATAGCTGCATTTGGAGCCGTTTTAACTAACAGTTTGGCATAGTAAGCTGTTCGGCATTTAAACCTTAATGTCAATAATGGCGAAATCCTTGTAGTGCGTTTAGTGAAGCCATGCCGCAGGCTTTGCATCTTGCTCGCTACTAATACCCAATTTAAATGCATGACAGCTTATACCAACATAATTAAAACTCAATCTCGCCATTTTCATCGTATTTCAAGGTATCCGATCGCTGTAATGGTGGAACCGAATTATTGGTTGTTGTCTCTGGTGTTTGCTGATTTTGAATTGGTGCTGAACCTGTATCATTAAACGACTGAGATGGAAGCGAAGATATTGTTTGTTTTGTTTCCTCAGCGGATGAGTTCGTCTCCAATTCCGGTAGATTCAATTCATCATCTAGATTAATAACATTACCATTAAAAAAATTCTCTAGCGTGGTTACGGCATCTTTAATTTTTTCCTCATCCCAGTCTCCGGTATCTATAGGTGCTGATACCGCTGATTGGGGTAGGGAAACTGGTATATTTTCCTCCGCACGATTAGGCGAAGTTCCATTCGGCTGGACTATGTGACGTTCCGGTTGCGGAATCACTGTTCCTCTATCATCTCTATCGTCCTGATCCTCTTCATCTTCTACATTTGACGGCAACTTAGACGGAGAAGGCGTAACCACCTCCCGATTCGTCGCCGTTGGTTTAGCCGATGTAGTCCCTAGGATTTTAAACATAACTTTGATATCTTTCTGATAGACATATTCAAAGGCAGCTTGAATATTTGGCAGTTTCTTTTGTGCCAGATCTAACAAAGGTTTAGTACTGATCCCTATCTGCGCCACTGTTCCATCAAAACTAGATAAATGACAATGCTGACGCAATAATTCTTTGGCACTATAGGGTCGCACATTGTCAATAATCTGTTGCCAAATTTGTTCTGTATTCGCCGATTGTTCAGAAACAGGAACGGCAGGAACTGTCCCATTATTGGCAGATGGGGGAGGTGATGGTGATGATTTTACTGGGGGTGGTGATTGAGTCTTAGGGGTTGAGGAAATAGGTGTCGTAGTTGGAGTTTGATTCGCCGCCGCCGGGGGTGAAGAGGCAGGTTGAGTACGATGTTGAGGTTCTGACGGCTGGGTTGTTCTGGGTTGACTAACCTGTTGCGATCGCGTCTGATTACTTGCCGATTCTACGCGCAATGCGTCGGGTAATAAACCTAACAGAGTCACTTCTAACCAGAGGCGCGGTTGGGTTGTGTTTTTAACTTGTACCTCACTGCTTTTTAGATGTTGCTGTCCGCGTAAAATATCAGCCGTATCCATCGATTGAGCCAACTCGCTTAACTGTTTCCAGGTTGGCGGCGTGACAGCCACTAAATCTTGACGACTGGGTGCGGTTTTAGCAATCAGTAAATCCCGATAAAATCCAGCTAAATTTTGCAATACAACTAAGGGTTCTCGTCCCCGATCCATTAAGTTTCGGCAACAGTCGAGAACGGATTGAGCATGATTATCCGTGATCGCTTGGCTCAATGCCAATAAGTCTCGTTCCGGTACTGCCCCAACTAAATCCCAAATACATTCAACCGTTATTTCTCCGGCTAACAAGCTGAGTTGATCCAGCAAACTCTCGGCATCTCGTAATCCCCCTTGTGCCACTTGTGCAACTAAGGTAATCGCTTCTGTTGTAATATTAATTGTTTCTTTGGTGGCAATGTATTGAAGATGCTTGACCATTGCCGCTAACGGAATGCGGCGAAAATCAAACCGTTGACAGCGAGAAATAATCGTGGGTAAAACTCGTTGGGGATCGGTGGTGGCTAAGACAAAAACAACATGTTTAGGCGGTTCTTCTAGGGTTTTGAGTAATGCATTGAACGCCGCACTGCTAAGCATGTGACACTCATCCACCACATACACCTTGTAGCGACATTGAACTGGGGCAAATTGGGCGCGTTCGATGATTTCCCGAATATTATCAACACCCGTATTACTCGCCGCGTCAATTTCGGTGATATCCAGGGCGGTTCCTTGAGCGATCGTGCGACAAACGTCACAAGTACCGCAAGGTTGAGGCGTTGGCTTATCGGTAGTCAGACAGTTAAGGGATTTGGCTAAAATCCGCGCTGACGAGGTTTTTCCCGTACCTCTCGGACCACAGAACAAATAAGCCGGGGCAACTTTCTCTTGACGAATAGCATTCGTGAGCGTTTGCGCGATCGCTTCTTGACCAACCAAATCGGCAAACGTCTGAGGGCGATATTTGTGATGGAGGGGTTCGTAACTCACGAGGCTTCAGGATGTAAGGGAGACAAGGGGGAGATGGGGGAGATGAGGGAGATGAGGGAGATGAGGGAGATGGGGGAGATAGGTCCCCAGTGAGATGAACAATTGTACTATCTATCATAGTCACTTGAGATCGTAACTCATGCGCCATATCCTTGAGTGAAGCGAAGGATCAGTCGGGGCGGGTTTAGTTCAGGTAGTGGTTTGATCCGGAACGTTATGGGTAAAACCCGCCCCTACACAGTCATACGGACTCGATCACTTTCTCTCCCCCAGCCTCCCCAGCTCCCCCAGCCTCCCCAGCTCCCCCTTGACCACCTGTTGTGCCGATGGGGTAAGAACTCTGCTACAACCAGTTAGGAGTCTAATCATAATGCGAAACAATGCCTGTAACTCGTCAAATCAAAAGTGTTTATACTGATGGAGCCTGTACTGGTAATCCCGGACCCGGTGGCTGGGGTACAGTTGTCTATTTTACCGATGGTTCTGTGCATGAAATAGGGGGGGCTACGGCACAAACCACCAATAACCGTATGGAACTCTTAGCCGCGATTGAAGCCCTGATCCTGGTTCAGGGATCTGGACAAACTCAGCCGATTACCCTCTATACCGATAGCGAATACGTCAAGAACGGCATTACTAAATGGATTAAGGGTTGGAAAAAGAAAGGCTGGAAAACCTCTCAGGGAAAAGCCGTTTTAAATCAAGATTTATGGGAAAAACTCGATGCGGTCAATTCTCCCCTAGTCACTTGGCAGCATGTACGGGGACACAGTGGCAACCAAGGCAACGAGCGTTGTGATCAAATTGCCAATGCCTTTGCCAACGGTAAATCCCCTAGATTAACACAAGTCCTAGAACAAGTGAATCATTCCAACTCTCCCACTTTACCCCAGAAGACACCCGTAACAGGGGTATCAGATGAAAAGACCACTTTTGATGTAGTTTACAAAGATGTACCATCGAGCCTTCCTACATCAGAAAAACCCATGATAGAAATACCGGATTCACCAAGCAATTCCAATGACGAGTTACCCCGTGAAGTTAGAGTTGCCCAACTGGGAAACTTAATCGAGACCCTACGCATTGCTGATGAAATCGCCAGTGAGGGCTATTTGATTAGTAGTTCTGAACTAGCTGATTTAATGGATATCAATGCCAGTGCAGTTACCAGTCGAGGAGATCATTGGCCCTGGCGCAACTGGATTGTTTCGCGAGTGCGGCGTGAAGGCAACCAGATTCTCTGGCAATTAGAACGAGTAGACCAAGTTAAGTCTGGTGATGAAGAGTGATTAGGGATTGGGGAAGTGTTGAGTGGGTAGGGGCGGGTTTGGGGACTTTCGTCTCGCCGTTAATGATAACGTTTTGTTCAAAACCCGCCCTGACTACGTTTTGATTGTTGATCCCTGATTTGTAGGGGCGGGTTTGGGGACTTTCGTCTCGCCGTTAATGATAACGTTTTGTTCAA
>NZ_JBKHHI010000135.1:0-14894 GCF_046539235.1 Coleofasciculus sp. | reverse complement strand
ACTAACCAAAGGCTTTGTCGGCAGAGAAGGCTGTGGCTTGATGCCGATTCGCGGACATTCTGGAGTACAAGGGGGGGCGGAGATGGGATGCTACGCCACGGTACTCCCTGGAGGAAAGCCGATTACCTCAGAAAATGCAGCACAGTTGAGTGAAAAATGGGGATTTGATGTACCAACCTCCCCAGGATTAACCGCATCAGAAATGATTCAAGCGGCTTATGCGGAAGAGTTGGATGTCCTGTTTTCTGTGGGGGGAAATTTCCTAGAAGTGCTACCCGAACCCGATTATGTGGAAACGGCATTAAAGCGCGTTACTCTGCGGGTGCATCAGGATATTATTTGTTCTAGCCAAATGTTAGTTGATCCGGCGGATACGGTAATTCTACTCCCCGCCACCACTCGGTATGAAGTGCCAGGAGGCGTAACCGAAACCACGACAGAACGACGGGTTATTTTCAGTCCCGAAGTTCAGGGAAATCGCATTAGCGAAGCGCGTCCAGAATGGGAAGTATTCATGGAATTGGCACGGAGAGTTCGTCCCGATTTAGCCGCAGAAAATGACGGAAACGCGCCGTTAAACTTCGACGGAACCGCCGCAATTCGCCAAGAAATTGCCCAAATCATTCCCCAATATGCGGGGATTCAACATCTCAAAGAAGCGGGGGATCAGTTTCAATATGGCGGTTCTCATCTTTGTTTTGGTTGGACTTTTCCCACACCCGATGGGAAGGCGCGGTTTACTCCGTTATCGCCACCACAACGGGATTTACCAGAGGGGTGTTTCTTAGTCGCCACCCGACGCGGGAAGCAGTTTAATAGTATGGTGCAGGAAAAGAAAGATGCGATTACGGGTGCAGTGCGTGAGGCGGTATTAATGAGTGCGGTGGATGCTTTGGCGTTGGGGTTAAAGGATGGGGATGCTGTGATTCTCAAAAATGAAGTTGGCGAGTTGAAGGCACGAGTGTGTACGGCACCCGTGAAACCCGGTAACCTGCAAGTACATTGGCCCGAAGGGAATATACTTTTAGATAAGAATAAGCGATCGCCTGAAGTGGCGATTCCTGATTATAATGCCCTGGTGCGGTTGGAAATTGGGTAAGAGAGAGGGGAACCACACAGGCACAGAGGATACAGAGTGGGGAGTAAAACGAAAACGAGGGTTTGGGTTGTAGACAATAGTAACGTGCGATCGCGCCAGGATCAGGTAGCGACGGAAGAACCCTTGGAGATTCGTCTCACCTCTCCCCAGCAAACGGTAGCGGTTACGATGCGAACTCCGGGGGCTGATTTTGAACTAGCGGCGGGTTTCCTGTACGCTGAAGGGATAGTTCGCGATCGCGATGATATTCAGCAGATCAGTTATTGTGTTGATCCGGATGTCGATGGGGAACAGCGTTACAACATTGTTAATGTAAAACTTCGACCGAGATTATCGGTTAATTTACAACCCTTAGAACGCCACTTTTTTACCACCAGCGCCTGTGGTGTTTGTGGGAAAGCCAGTCTAGAAGCCCTACATTTACGGGGATGTTCAATTATCGCAAAAGGATTAACCGTTAGTCCAGATGTGATTTATAGTTTACCCGAACAATTACACACCGCCCAGCGGATTTTCTCAAGTACCGGAGGATTACACGCCGCCGCCTTATTCGACACCCAAGGAAAATTACTCTCATTTCAAGTTAATGAAATACAGTATATCCAAACAATATCCCCGACGTCTTGGAGAAATCGGGGATCTGGGGTACCTCACTCAATCCAGTCAGCTTTAGCTGACTTAAGCTTTTAGCCCGGAGTTTGAACTCCGGGCATCGGGCTAATTTAGAATGGTGAAAGATCCCAGTCAGCTTAAGCGGCTGGTTCAAGCTGAACTTTGACCACTTTGTTCTTTTCTTGTTCCGTCTTAGGCAACGTCAGATTTAAGATACCATCTTTGTATTCAGCTTTTACATTCGTATGCTGAATCCGGGCTGGTAACGGAATGAGCCGTTCAAATCTGCCGTAACGGAATTCACTTTTGGTTTCACCCTGATCTTCGCTTTTCTGCTCAGACTTGCGTTCACCACTGATAGAAACAGCTTTTTCGGTGACTTGCACATCGATATCTTTGGCGTCCATTCCAGGAATTTCTAGCTTCAGATGAATGGCTTCTGGAGTTTCTTTCATCTCCGCTAGCGGAACAGTTGAGAGGTATTCATGCTTTTGCTCAGAACGGGGTACTAAAGCATCCTCAAATAAGCGAGTGATTTGGTGTTGCAGGGATTCGGCTTCACGCCGAGGATTCCAATAAACGAGTGCCATAGTTTTATCTCTCCGAGAATAGGTTGTTTGGGGAAGTGATGGAGGATTACCATCTATCCCTTGATTCCCATAGTAAGCAAACAAACAACACTGCCAATTCGGTTTTAACGACTAATTTACTAATGATTACCGTCCTAAAAGGTTTAACTAATCCGAGAGTACGGTTTACTCGATCGGTTCGTAGTTGCGCTGTCTTCGCTGATTCGTAGCTGCGGCAGTAGAAACTTGATATACCGTAGGGTGGACATTGCCCACCAGAAGGAGTGTGCTATTCGTCTTAAATCTCAGTCGCATTGCCTTCCACCGCTTCTATATCTGCCCAAACACGCATAGGTGTATCGAAGCTGTAAACAACACCAGCCTTGCGTTTTTTGATCGTGCCGCCGCCTTCAGATTTGAGCCAGTCACGGGCTTCCTCTACTGTCCAAAAATACTTGGCTCTATGGTTAAATCCATCTAATTTATTGTTTTGTGCAAAATACGGTTTCTTTGCCATCTCCGATTCAGTTTTTGATGATACTGCTCAACTTGCGACTAAAAGTAAATGGTGTCCCACCCAACCCGAAAACTTGTACGACAATAATACGGATTGGCAAGATTTGGAAACGCTTACTGGAGTTGTTTAATTGCCGCATTAGCGTGTAATCTGACACTCATTTGAGGATCATTCTGGAGTTGTACTAAAGTTTCCATGGCGTCAGCGACTCCTAATTGTCCCCAACTGTAAGCCAACGCCTGTTTAATTGCGGTTGTTTCAACACTGGGATGTCTAGACTCAAAGAAATCCAGCAAAATTTTAGCGGCTTGGTATTTCAAATTCGGGGTTTCAATCCGCCCAAAAACGCGCACGATTTCTAATATAGAGTCTTCGGCTATGGTAGATAAGGCTTGGTGTAAATACTCTAATGTTGTCGCCGTTTCGATCCGCGCCAATACCTGAATGACAGTAAGTTGTAGGGGAATGGGAGTCAGAGGCGATCGCAAAACGGGAAATAACGCCTCAGTTGCTTGATCTGTGCCGATTCTACCGATCGCGATCGCGGCTTGCTGACAGACGTCTAAGTTCAGATCATACAGCAGGGGTTGCAGATAGATTAATGTATCGAGATCTGTCTGTGAGGAGGCGCTTAAGCCTAACCCGATCACCGCTTCTTTACGCACAGACGCGGCATAATCTTTTAATGCCACCAAGAAAACGGGTACAATGCGATCGTCATGGAAACTGCTGAGGGCGGAAATAGCGGTGAGGCGCACCTGAACATCTGGATCATGGACGACGCTCAATAAGGGATCAATCACCTCTGTACAATGCATTTGAGCTAAGGCGCGAGTGGCGAAAAGACGGGATTGTGGTTGCACCAGCAAATCAGTCAACGCCTCAACCGCAGGGTATCCAATCGCGGCTAATGAACTCGATGCGATCGCACTTAACTCTTCATCTTCACTGTGATCCAGTAATTTCACCAATGTCCGAATCACCTCAGGCGTATTAAATCCACCCAACATCCGCCCCGCAAACCACCGTTGCTCTAAATCCGCCTCCTCATCTTCCAGAATCGCGATCAACGGTGTCACAATTCTCTCGCCCCATTGTGGCAAAACCTTGGCAATATCCCAACGCGCCTGAAAATCTCCCTGTTCCAGAACCGTTAACGCCATCGCCAATCCTAGAGGCAATTCCTTTGTTTCTGGATTGGAACGATTTCGGCTGCACTCATCCAACGGTAATTGCTGCAAACATTGAGTGACTGACGACCAATCCCCTTGCTCTGTGGCAACTGTGGCTTGTTTAAGAAGTTTGTCCATTGTTTGATCACTTGCATCGTTACCCAGACTGAATGGTGTGCCACTTCAGCCTCACTCTTCCTATCGTTTCATAGAATCGATGATTTATAAACATTTAATTCACAAATTGCATTTACATGATGCATTTTGTTCAAGTCCAATTGGAAAGCGTATCTAAATATACAATTTACCCCTTAAACCTTGCTTACCTTACTGAAATTAAGAGGGTAAATTTTAGACAACCGAAAACCGTAAAAATTCATCAAAATAGCGCTATGACTACAACAAAAGACGTATCCAAAAAAATAAACAAAGTGGAAAAAGCCAAAGCCGAGAAAGATGGGCTAGATATTAAACATGAATTAGAAACCTTAATCCAACTTGGCTGGGAAAACATTGATAAAACAGACTTAGAACTCCGCCTCAAGTGGTTAGGCGTCTTTTTCCGTCCCGTGACTCCTGGCAAATTCATGTTGCGTTTACGCATACCGAATGGTTATCTGGAAAGTGAGAAAATGCGGGTTCTCGCTAAGATTGTGCAGCGTTATGGTGATGATGGTAGCGCCGATATTACCACTCGCCAAAATATTCAACTGCGAGGCGTCCGTTTAGAAGATATTCCAGAAATTTTCCGTCAACTACAATCCGTCAATCTGACCAGTATACAGTCGGGAATGGATAATGTGCGGAATTTAACCGGATCACCCGTCGCCGGAATTGATGCGGACGAAATCATTGACACCCGTGACATGCTGCAAAAATTGCAGGACATGATTACCAATAACGGGGAAGGCAATTATGCCTTTACAAATCTTCCGCGTAAATTCAATATTGCCATTGAAGGAGGGCGGGATAACTCTATTCATGCTGAAATTAATGACATTGCCTTTGTCCCTGCCTATCGGGATGGAGAATTAGGCTTTAATGTTTTAGTCGGCGGTTATTTATCAGCCCAGCGTTGTGTGGAAGCGATTCCCTTAAATGCGTGGGTTCCGGCAAATGAAGCAGATGTGATTAACTTGAGTGGTGCGATTCTCACTGTTTATACTCAGAATGGATTAAAGGAAGGATTACGGAAAAACCGCCAAAAAGCCCGGATGATGTGGTTAATTGATAAATGGGGCGTAGAAAAATTCCGGGCGGAAGTCGAAAAAACTTATGGGAAAGAACTCCTACCGGCTGCACCTGAGGATGAGATTACCCAAGAGAAAAAAGATTACATTGGGGTTTATCCCCAAAAGCAACCGGGGTACAGTTATGTTGGCTTACTGGTTCCCGTGGGGCGCTTGTCAGCCGACACCATGTTTGAGTTAGCCCGATTAGCTGATGTTTATGGCAATGGTGAAATTCGCTTAACCGTTGAACAAAATTTAATTATTCCCTACATTGCCAATGAAAAAATCGAAGCATTTCTGAGTGAACCGTTACTCCAGCAGTTTCCGATTCATCCCTCTACGCTTACCCGTTCATTGGTGTCTTGTACCGGGAATCGCTATTGCAATTTTGCCATCATAGAAACCAAACAACGGGCATTAAAATTAGCGCAAGAACTGGATCAAGAATTAGACATTCCCGAACGAGTTCGGATACATTGGACTGGATGTCCCAACTCCTGTGGACAACCGCAAGTTGCCGATATTGGCTTAATGGGTACGAAAGTTCGTAAAGATGGCAAGCCTGTCGAAGGGGTGAATCTTTATACCGGGGGAAAAGTCGGCAAAGATGCTCAACTCGGAGACGTATTGGAAAAAGGAATTGCCTGCGATGACCTAAAACCGATTCTGCGGAATCTATTAATTAAAAACTTTGATGCTAAAGTTAAGGATGGAGTTGTTATAGAACCGGAGCCGGAAACTCAGGAGAATGTTCCGGAGGATACTCAACCTTCATCTGAGACAGAAACCAACGGCGATAAAGCTCAAACAAAGCTATTTTTCGCGGAATCTTGGAAACAGGTGGACACTAATTCTCAGGAATTTATCCTGGATACGGCTGAAAGCCAAGGCATTGAAATTGACAATAGTTGTCGTGCTGGTACTTGCGGAACTTGTGCTAAGACGTTATTAAAAGGTCAAGTGAAGTATGACGAAGAGTATAGTGCCTTGGAAGATTTAGAGGAGGGCATGGTTTTGACCTGTTGTGCTGTGCCTGAAGGACAAGTGGTGATTGATGCTTAAGACATTTGTCTTATGTCATTGGTTTGTCCAATAATTCGGACATTGGATCGGGGCGGGTTTAGTGAAATTCGGGTGAAGTCAAAAAAGATAGTAGTGAAACCCGCCCCTACATTCGGATAACTCTGTTTCACCCTTCATCCTTGTTTCGCTCTGTCTCCGATTGACTAAATAGGGCTTGCTGAATAAGTCAACCAAATTATTTTATTTTTTCGCCCAAAAATTGATAAGGATTGGTATAATGATTTGAGTCTCCTGAATACAACTTAAAATACATAACGCCTGAGCCTAACCACAAGACTAAAAAGATTAGCGTCATCAGGGAACCCCAGGAAAAAAGCTTAGGCTTTCGGCTGGTGGTTAATAATTTATGGGGTAATGGTGAAAGTTCTAACGGTGTACGACTTGGGGGGGTATTTAGGGCAACTTCGGTGCCTTGGACAGTAATTAATTTCAGCTTATGTAACTCTGTAAGCGCGGCGTCAACTTCGCTCAAGCTAACTGAATGTTCAAGGAATTCGGCTGTCCAAGCCTGAAAGTCATGCCAGTTAAAATTTACTTGATGATTGGTTCTAGTATGAAACCGAATCCAGTGATAGAGTAAACTCTCGCAGGGGGAAAGCTTCGTCTTGATCATTACCAAAACTCCAATTTTTCGATAAATGTGAGTATCTTAGGGAGGTGATATTGGCTGAACAACTTAGCTAGAGGAGGCTATCCTTTCGCTGGAAGTGGCTACAGCACTAACAGATATTCTCCATGTTCCGGAATCCAAGTCAGCCATTCATGATCCGAGACTTGGGAGAGTATCAACGCCTCATAGTGGGCAAATGGATTGGGGAGTTCCTCTAATCTCAGCCACATTCCCGGTTGCAGATAGCGAAAAATTGCACTAGCCGAGAGGTTGGCTGGAGGGGGTTGCGGTTGTGGATTTTGCATATCTGTGCCGTCTGATTCTCGATTCTCTTCTTGTATCAGAATATACTAAAATTAAAATCTGTATCAAATACTACATAAAATTTAATTGTAGATTTGTTAACTAATCCTCACAGCCACTCAATGCCGAAGTCGTTGCATCTTTGTTCAGGAATCACTAATGGTTCTCTGTCAATCTGTTATTGTCCTCAACCATTGTCGTTATAGTCCCATCGTTCTATTTTTCATCCCCCATCATGAGTATTATTTTCAGAGAACTGCTAAAGAAAGTGGGTAGCGGTAGCCATACTCACAAAGATTTAACTCGTGAAGAAGCAGCCAAAGCCACAGCAATGATCCTGAATGAAGAAGCGACTCCGGCTCAAATTGGGGCGTTTTTAATTGCCCATCGAATTAAACGCCCCACGAGTGACGAACTTGCGGGAATGCTGGATGCGTATGAGCAACTAGGTTGCACATTACCCCGGTTATCCGGTGATCCGATGGTAACGGTAATGGGTACACCCTACGACGGGCGATCGCGAACCGCCCCAGTTACTCCCCTAACGGCGCTGATGCTGGCGGCTTCAGGGGTTCCTGTAATCCAACATGGCGGCGACTGTATGCCCACCAAATATGGCATTCCCTTAGTGGAAATATGGCAAGGATTGGGCATCGATTTTACCCGATTGAGTCTTACCCAAGTTCATCAGTCTTTAGAAACAACTCGCTTTGGGTTTATCTACACCTCTAACCATTTTCCGGCGACTCAAGGTTTGGTAAATTATCGAGATCAGATTGGCAAGCGTCCACCCTTTGCCACGATTGAATTAATTTGGCTTCCTTATGCTGGGAATGTACATCTAGTGGCTGGTTTTGTCCATCCTCCAACGGAAGAATTTATGCAGGGAACATTAGCGTTACGAGGCGTTAACAACTACACATTAGTTAAGGGGTTAGAGGGAAGTTGCGATTTGCCTCGTGAACGGACGGCGATTATTTCAATCCATAAACCTGGAGACAGCGAACCCTACCAACGCCTGAAACTTCACCCTAGGGATTATGGTTTTGAAGGGAAGGAGGTTCCTTTAGAGTCCAAGGAACAATTATTGGCACAAATTAAGGATGTTTTAGCCGGAAAATCTTCAGAATTCCAAAAATCCGTGATTTGGAATGGTGGGTTTTATCTTTGGCGTTGTGGGGTTTGTCCTACGTTGGAGGATGGATTAAGCAAAGCGGAGTCTTTGTTAACTACAGGCGCACTTGAGCAGCAATTGGCTGAGATTGAGTCTACTGTAAATAGGGGTTGAAAGAGGGAACGGGGAATGGGAAATAAATTAATAGTTTTAGAATTGCACCGTAGGGGTACGGTATTGCTCGTTAGTGTTAAGTTAAGCTCAAAACTCTACCCACCCGACTAGCGATCAACGTTTAGATCCCCCTAAATCCCCCTTAAAAAGGGGGACTTTGAATACTATCAAATCCGGTTGATTGTATAGCAGTCGCCAGGGTCATTAGGACATAAAATGAATGCCGTGTATTTTTTTGAGGCAAGTTTAGTGTCCTAACCGTTGTGGCGGTTGCTATACACAGATGCTGTTACTTGACAAGGTGTGTTTTAGCCTTTTTTAGTGAGGTTTTTTAACCAGATTTGATGTAATTTATTGTCCCCCCCTTAAAAAGGGGGGCTAGGGGGGATCTCTTATAAGGAAATACCGCGATCCAGAAGCGGTTTGATTTCAACGTGCGCTACCCCGGAAAACGTCCGCGTGAAACTGCGTTCACCTGCTAGGGGTGTGTCAAATAATGCCACAGCAATCCCCATCTGCGTCAGCGTTGGCACAATAAAGGCATTCCAGCCATAAGGCGCACACATCCCTTGAATGCCAATCACCAACGGTTCATGGTGCATGGTGCATGGTGCATGGTGCATGGTTTATCGCAATCAACAATGAACGATGAACCATCAACAATCAACGTATCCTTAACATTCCGTAATTTTTCTTAAACTAAAAGATAGCATCCTATTTTCCGCTAACGACTATGCTGCTGCAATCCAACCAACGGACGAAACTAGACGATACCGAGGATACCCTGTTTTACTCCTTCCCTCGCTTCGTTACCCATGTTGATGCTGGGTTTCTCGATCAACTCACTCAACTGTATAGAGAACGCCTGAAACCCCATACTCGCATCCTGGATATGATGAGTAGTCATGTATCCCACTTGCCCGATGATATGGAATTCGCCCATGTTGAGGGACATGGGATGAATGAACAGGAACTAGGACGCAATCCCCAATTAAACCATTACTTTGTCCAGGATCTGAATAAAAATCCTCAGTTACCGTTGCCAGATCAAGAGTTTGATGCGGTTCTCAACTGTGTCTC
Organism: Coleofasciculus sp.; assembly: GCF_046539235.1. Taxonomy (GTDB): domain Bacteria; phylum Cyanobacteriota; class Cyanobacteriia; order Cyanobacteriales; family Coleofasciculaceae; genus Coleofasciculus. The sequence continues at coordinate 5,329 of NZ_JBKHHI010000135.1, read as the reverse complement.
GATTCAGTACCTCCAATACCCTGATGCTGTGTTTCAGGAGATTCACCGCATCCTCAAACCTGGGGGTATCGCCATTATCAGCTTTTCTAACCGCATGTTCTTCCAAAAAGCGATCGCGGCATGGCGAGACGGAACTGAAGCCAGTCGTGTGCAACTTGTCAAGCGTTATTTTCAATCTGTACCCGGATTTGGTACTCCCGAAGTGATTTCCCGTTCTTCGCCGGTTCCCAGTTTGTTCCAGATGCTGGGGGTTGGTGGGGGTGATCCCTTCTACGCCGTCATCGCCCAACGTCAAGACAATAAACAGGTAGTTTAACCAGGAGTTATCACAATTTGCCTACCCAGAGGAAAACACTTGACAGATGGGGGTTCCAGCTTATCAAGCTTGTTGGCTTTCATAATGAATACCTCAGCCAGTCATAAAATTGACCTATATGATGCAACAAAACTTGATGTTCAAGATACAATAGCCTGTGGTGTGAGTAAGTAAAAATAACTATTTAACGAATGCTAAATCGTTCATCTAGTGTAGTCTGTCCACCAAACCCGAATCGGGAAGCTGCAACCGAGAGCGATCGCGGGATGGTAAGCAACACGAGTGACCAACGCCTGATAAAATTAATGAAGTCGATTTACCAGGCTGATCAGCAAGTCAAGTATCTACATTTGCAAGCAGAAGTAGATTCACTATTGCAGCAGCTCCAAATCCTCCAAAAACAACGGTTGGCTGCGGCGCAATCCGACGCCAATAATTAAGGGGAACAGTAGTGTTTGGTTTGATTCATGCTGTTTTTGCACCCCAGAACTCATTCTTGGGGTGCTAAGTTTTGTCAACTCTGACGGATAAGCACAAGGAGATACCCTTCTATCTGCCAGTAATAGACGGCTGGGTAGGATTTTTTTTGCCTGACTATTCGCAATTCATCAACATCTCATGTATTAAATTCTTTCATGACTATATCGACAACCAAAGAACAAAGTCCCGCTTACTCCTTGACAAGGGTTACAACTACCTTACGGTTAAGAGACATTTTGCGAACGTTACCGCGTGAAGTGTTTGTGAAAAACCGTCGCAAAGCCTGGACAGTGGTTCTGGTGAATATTTTAATGGTGGCTCTAGGCTATGGGGGTTTAGCGATCGCACCCTGGTTTTGTTTACCGCTATTATGGATTTTCACTGGTACAGCCTTGACCGGCTTTTTTGTGATCGGTCATGATTGTGGTCATCGTTCCTTTGCTAATCGCCGTTGGGTGAATGACTTGGTGGGACACCTGGCATTTTTACCTTTACTTTATCCCTTTCATAGCTGGCGCATTCTCCATAACCACCATCATACCCACACGAATAAGCTTGGCGAAGACAATGCATGGCAACCCTTTACAATAGAGTATTATTCCAGCCACCCGGTTTTGGTGAAGGTGTTTTACCAACTAACACGAGGTCGATTGTGGTGGATTGGTTCGATATTCCACTGGGCATTACTGCATTTTAACTGGGGGAATTTCCAGGGAAAACAGCGTTCTCAGGTTAGGTTTTCCGCGTTGTTGGTTATCGGTTTTGCTGCTGTTGCATTTCCCTTACTCATTGCCACAACAGGTGTATGGGGAGTGATCAAATTCTGGCTGCTTCCCTGGCTGGTGTACCATTTCTGGATGAGTACGTTTACCATTGTTCACCACACAGCACCCGATATTCCTTTTACCCCGGAACCGGAATGGAATGAGGCTGAGGCTCAATTATTTGGTTCGGTTCACTGTGATTATCCCCGTTGGATAGAATTTCTCTGCCACGATATTAATGTTCACATTCCCCATCACGTTTCCAGTGCGATTCCGTCCTATAATTTGCGGTTAGCGCATCGGATTCTCAAGGAAAATTGGGGGGATGGATTGCGTGAATGCCGTTTTTCTTGGTCGTTGATGAAACAGATTACCGACCAATGTCACCTCTATAGTCAACAAGAGTGCTATCAGTCGTTTAAAGACTATCGAAAAGCCGTGGCTGGAGACAATTAATACGGTATTGTCACGAATCGAGTAAACTCTGAGATCCCCGATTTCTTGAAGAAGTCGGGGATCTGGTATTAAATTCAATGGCACGCTGAACAAGCATTTTGGGATCGCCGAAACCCTTGATCGTAGGGTGGGCATTGCCCACCATCCTCATCTTTTGCGTGCTAAGTTACAATATTAGCGATCGCGAGCCATCAGCAAGGTCGTCATGAGTCAACTGCAAGCCAAACTACCAACCGATACCTGGGTCAATGCGACTTGGGACGAATACCTTCAGGCAATCAGTGATCCAGCTTATGAAAAAGCGAAAGGTTATTATTATAACGGACGCATGAGGCTAGAGATGTCTCCACTTGGTAACCCCCATTCTCGTGATCACCTTATCGTTATTCACGCCGTCTGCCTCTTTGCAGGACTCAATCAGATTGACTTTGATGGTCATGATAACTGCACGTATCGTAAGACAGGCTGTGAGGAAGCACAACCGGATGTCTCATTTTATGTCGGTGATAAGGCGGAAATAGTACCTTGGGAAGCGAACATTATCAATCTTGATACCTACCCACCCCCTGATTTAGTCATTGAAGTTGCCTACTCTTCTTTAGCCGATGACAAAGGAGAGAAACGTCTCCTCTACGAATCCTTGGGAGTTCGGGAATATTGGATTATTGATGTCAAAAATGTTCAGGTTATCGCCTTTGAGATTCAAAATGGCGGGAGTCGGCGAATTTACCAGTCTCAGGTGTTTCCTGGTTTAGAGATTTCCCTATTGGAAGAAGCCTTTCGGCGTAGTCGGCAAATGAATCATGGTAAAGTGAGCGCTTGGTTATTGTCGCAGTTTCAAGAGCCGCCAAGAACTCAAGTTCTTGGCTCATAGCTCAAGTCGGTTAAAACCGACTAATTATTTTTATCCAGCAAATTTAAAAGTAGTCTAGGAAAAATTTCAGATAGCGAAACTGGCTATCAATCAAAGCCATGAATTTTGGGGAAATGTTACTCTAGGGTTGTATCGCAATCGTTGAGGGAACAGCCGTGAGCCAAGTTGTCAAGCTAGAACTGAGTGATGAAGTGTATGCAGCCTTGAAGCGACAAGCTGACAGCGTGGGTGTTTCTCTATCGGAATGGATTGCGATCGCGCTCGAACTACAAAGTGGTTTACCCAGTCACCAGAAAACTGACGTTGAGAACAAAGCCACACCTCAAGAGTTCTCCAACTCCAGCCATTCTGGAACGGCTGATGTATCCTATCTGACAGGATTTGACAATAGGGGCGTTGATGCTGACTTGGTTGGTTTTTCAGGGGGACTGAACCGGAGAAGGCGACGAGGGATTTTATATTGGTGTAGCCTTGGTCTTTGATGTAGTGGTCGAAGGCGAGTTTGTATTTAACCGCCTGTTCACGGGATCTGGTGACAACCATGGCTTTCGCCTGACCGCCGATTTTATGGCGGGTATGGTTGCGGAAATGCTCAATAATGATTTCGACTTTCTGGGCGATATTGTGGGGATGGAGTTCGACGAAACGGGCGATTTCCCTGGCGGCTTTGCGCCGGGGGAGGTCAGGGTTAGTTTCTGAAAGGCGGACTAACTGGTAATAACGCTGGTAACAGGTATAGTTGGCGAGTACGTCTTTAATAAAGCCTTCTTCAATGGCTTGGCGCATGGTGTAGAGATGAAAGGGGGCTTGTCCGGTTTCTCCTGGTTCATCGAAGAGTAAGAGGGTGCGTTGTTTGGGGGTGGCGGTAAAGGCGAAGTAACTCAGGTTGGGTTGTTTGGTGCGAGTGAGTTGGGTTCGTAATAGTTTTTTTTGGGCTTCATCGCTGAGGTGATCATCGGGTTCATCGTCGAGGAGTTGGTGGGCGATGGCGGCTTCAATCCCATCTTGATTGAGGATTTGGCGGAGTTCGGCGGCGGTTTCTCCAGTTTGGGAACTGTGTGCCTCATCGACGATAATGGCAAAGCGTTTATCTTTGGTGGCGATGGTGACGGTTTTGCCTTTTTTCTCTAGGGTTTGGATGGCTTGGGAAATAAAGGGGAATTTCTGAATGGTGGAGATGATGATTGGGACACCTGCACCCAAGGCTGTAGCGAGTTGTTGGGTGTTTTCATCTATTTTGTGAACGACTCCGGTTTTATGGTCGAATTGGTAAATCGTGTCTTGGAGTTGGCGGTCTAATACTTTGCGATCGGTGATCACGATGACGGTATTAAAGATTTTTTCATCTTGATTATCGTGGAGGTTGGCGAGGCGATGGGCTAACCAGGCGATGGAGTTGGATTTTCCTGATCCGGCTGAATGTTGGATCAGGTAGTTATGTCCTGATTTATGCTGTTTGGTGTGGGCGATCAGTTTCCGCACTACATCGAGTTGATGGTAACGGGGGAAAATCAGGGTTTCTTTGGTTTGGTAGTTGATTCCGGTGGCGGTGGGAATTTGGATTTCTTTGGTTTCTAGGTGGAGGAAACGGGCGAGGATTTCTAGGATGCTATCTGGTTGGAGAACTTCTTGCCAAAGGTAGCTGGTGCGGTATTCTCCTGGGATATGGGGATTCCCGGCGCTATGATTATCGCCTTTATTGAAGGGGAGAAAATAGGTTTTTGCGCCGTCGAGTTTGGTGGTCATCCAGACTTCATCGGTATCTACAGCAAAGTGAACTAAGCAACGTTCTTTGAAGCGAAATAGGGGGTCTTTGGGGTCTCTTTCGGTTCGGTATTGGTGAATGGCGTTGCGGTAGGTTTGTCCGGTGAGTTGGTTTTTCAGTTCGAGGGTGGCGATGGGTAAACCGTTGAGACTGAGGATAATATCGGGAATTTTGTTGGTTTTGATGGTGACTTGGCGGGTAACGGTGAGGCGATTTTTACTGTATAGGGCGATGGTGTCGGGGTTCATCCCGGTATTGGGTTGGAAGTAGGCGACTTTGAAGGTTTTACCATAGCATTTGAAGCCGTTACGGAGGACATCCAGCATTCCCCGAGTTTTGAGTTCTTTGGTGAGGCTGGTAATCAGGGTTTTTTGGGCTTCTCCGGGGCTGGTGCGAGTCAGTTTTTCCCATTGTTTGGGTTGGGTGGTTTGGATAAAGTTGATAATATCGGCGTGGAAAAGGGCGGTTTCTGGGTTGTAGTCCTCTGGCTTACTGGAGTGGTAGCCGTAGTGGTTGAGGAGTTCTTGTTCGATGATGTTTTCAAAGTCTTTTTCTTGGTGCATGGTTATGCTTTTGTTCGATAAGAATGAAGATTTGGTCAGCTTTTGGTCGGGATATAGAAAACCTCTCTCCAAACCTCTCTCCTACAAGGAGAGAGGCTTTGAATTCTCCCC
>NZ_JBKHHI010000134.1:0-14979 GCF_046539235.1 Coleofasciculus sp. | reverse complement strand
TTCGCGCAGGCGTACTTGACCAAAAGCGCGATCGATAATTTCCACAGTGGTGAGGGTATCCAGATCCACCGATAAAATGGGGATTTCCAATTCTTCAGCCCGGTTGACAATCAACGGTTGGGGTGGTATCTGCCCGGTTAGAATCAGACAGTGGGTTGAGGTTTCCAGGGCTGCCATTTGGATATCCGTGCGATCGCCTCCGGTGACGACTGCCATGTGCTTGCCTTTGCGGAAATATTTTAGGGCAGAGTTGACATTCATCGCGCCAATGGTCAAACTTTGAACCAATAAATCCACCCGATCCGGACGACAAAGCACTTGAGCATCCAGTTGATGAATCAATTCTCGAACCGTAACGCTGCGGAGTAAATCGTTTTGAGGTAAAATCCCTAATACGGGAATACCTTGCGCCTCTAGAAACGGTTGAACAGTGGATTGGACGATTTCCAGTTGATCTGCCGGAACCGCATTAATCACAACTCCCCGTAAGCGATCGCCAAGTTGGTTTTTGGCAGATAGCAGCGTTTCCACCAGTAATACCGAATGAAAACGGCTGACTAATATAATTGAAGCCTCTATTTCCTGAGCAATGTTCAGCAACGAGAGGTCAAATAAATTGCCTTCAAACAACGTACTCGGTCCTTCGAGTACCATTAAATCACCAATCGGCGGCTGGAGATAGGACTTCAGCGATTGACGGTAATTGGTTGAATCCTCACCGCGCAAGCGTTTCTGCATCGTCTGATCATCCAGATAAAGTAGAGGCGATCGCACCCGTTTTTCTGGTAGATCTAGGATAGACGGAATAAACTGCACATCATCACCTTCGCGATCCAGTTTATTCGCATACTCAGTACAGCCTAAGAGCTTACCATAACCAATATCCAGTCCTTTACTTTTAAGCTGATGGGCGATGCCCAGAATGATGGCGGACTTGCCACTATATGCTTCAGTTGATCCAATTAGTAAATAGTTTGCGGATTTTGTCACCCCTGATTCCACTCCTCCGTTCAAATTGCCACTTAAGTTTACTCGTCACGTAGTAGTTTGCGATAAAATGTCTGGGAAAAATCAGTCAAGCGGGTACGCTTGAAATTCAGAATCACTTCGATCAAATAATTAATAAATTCCGAATTTGCCAAAGTTACCTCATAACTCAATTCGGCGTTGCCATCAAACTGTAATCGGCAGCGGGTTAGTTCCGAAGGGAGTTTAGAGACAAACCAGGTTGCCACAAAGGGAATGCTATCACCGCCTTCAATCCGGCGACTCCCTTCTAAGGAACCCTGTTGATACAGACTAATCGCCAGGGGGAGGGCATTGCGTTTAGTGCCTTGATAGTAAGGCATATAGACACCGACGGCGCCTTTATCGGCAGGCTGAAGTTTCTCGATAGACATAGCTGACTAGCGTCTTGTTCCGGTATGGAGAATGCCATGCACTCTCGTTGCAGGTTAATAAATTATAGGAAACCGATACAGTTGAAATACAGAGGTTTCTCCCAAATTGTTTACTCTATCTCGATCTTAGGCGTTTTTTGTCCTTGTATGCTACTTTCATTTAAGCATTGATACTAAGTCAAACCGCGATCAGCCATGAGTGAGACAATCTTTAGCAAAATTATCCGTCGGGAAATCCCCGCTGACATTGTTTATGAAGATGATCTAGTCCTAGCGTTCAAGGATATTACGCCCAAAGCCCCCGTTCATATTCTGCTCATTCCCAAAAAACCGATTCCCCAGCTAGCGGCGGCGGAGTCTCAAGATCATGCCCTCATGGGACATCTGCTGTTAACCGCCAAGCGAGTGGCTGAACAAGTGGGTTTGAATCAAGGCTATCGGGTGGTGATCAACAACGGTGCTGATGGCGGTCAAACCGTGGATCATCTACATTTACACATTTTAGGTGGACGCCAGATGGAATGGCCCCCCGGTTAAGTGTCTGACAGGTGTGGGTTTTTTATTTTAGGGTGGGGACAAGACAAGGGGGACAAGGTGACAAGAAGACAAGGGAGAAAAACCGCTAGTCTTTGTGTAGGGGCGACCCGCCTGCACTAATTAACAACTCCAATCCACTAAATAGACTCGGGTCGCCCTAGAGCCAGAGTCCGGGTTAGTCGTGACGAACAAATATAGCGGTTCTCCAGTGTTTAAAGTACACCCAAATGTGGGGGCGCAAGGCTTGCGCCCGATTTAACCGTAAAATCTATTCCATTCGAGTCTTTAACGGTGAGTGGTGCGTTACGCTTCACTCTCCTCACCCTACAGATTTACCTGAAGCGCTGTCAAGTTAAGCTTTAAGCCAGTTACCCCGTCTGCTTCCGGTTGAGATCCCGAAATTCCAGTACCATGAACCTAGTATGGGCTTACTGTTCCCCAAACCCTCCTTGGATTATGCGCCTTAGCTTAGAACCCTTTACTGTTCACAAGCGATTCCCTTTAACCATTAGTCGCGGTACAACCTCCCACACCACTAATATCTGGGTGCGGCTAGAACATGAGGGGATAGAGGGTTGGGGTGAAGCCTCTCCCTTTGCGATCGCGACTCCATCTCATCCCGTAACCAAAACTCCCCAAACGACTCAGATGTTGTTGGATGGACTGGAGTTAGTTATACCCATATTAGAGGCATATACACCCTGGGAACGCCAGAAAATTGAACGAGTCTTGGCAGATGCGGATGCACCATCGGCGGTTAGGGCGGCGCTTGATATCGCATTACAGGATTGGTTAGGAAAACACTTAGGTGTTCCCTTATGGAAATTATGGGGATGCAATCGCCACCGAATTGTGCCAATTTCCGCCACGGTAGGAATTGGTACACCTGAAGCCGTAAAACAACGAGTGCGAAATTGGATACCGATCACTGGGGGCAATGTGCTTAAAATTAAACTCGGTTCCCCTGACGGAATTGAAGCCGATCGCGAAATGCTATTAGCCATCCGAGATGTCGCCCCCCAAGCCCAGTTAACCGTTGATGCGAATGGCGGTTGGCCTGTAGACGACGCGGTAAAAATGTGCCACTGGTTAGCCCAACAAGGTGTCAAATACGTTGAACAACCCCTTAGAGCCGGACAAGAGGCGGATTTACCTCATTTGTATTCGCGATCGCCGCTACCTATTTTTGTGGATGAAAGCTGCTTTACCAGTCAAGATATTCCGCCCCTGGCTGATTGCATTCATGGGATTAATATCAAACTAATGAAATCCGGTGGATTAACCGAAGCTTTGCGGATGGTACATACGGCTAAAGCCTATGGATTACAGGTGATGTATGGCTGCTATTCCGATAGTACCCTCGCCAATACCGCCGCCTCTCACTTATCCTCTTTCGCCGATTATCTGGATTTAGACAGTCATTTGAATTTAGCCGATGATCCCTTCACTGGGGCGACGCTTCAAGATGGACGATTGATACCAAATAACTTATCAGGATTGGGAGTAAAACGCCATGTATCTGACAAGTGATCAGCGCGTCGCTATTTTATTACATGAAGGGATTCGCGGCGATCAGGGGAAAACCGGATTAACGCTGCTACGGTATAGCGAAGCGACAGTGGTGGCGGTGATTGACAAAGACTGTGCGGGAGAGTCGTTATCGGACTTAACTGGAATTAACTGTAAGGCGCCGATTGTGGATTCAGTGAGTTCAGCCCTCGCCTACAATCCGACTATATTAGCCATTGGAATTGCCCCATCGGGGGGACGGTTGCCAGAGGTTTGGTGGCAAGAAGTTAAACAGGGAATCGCGGCTGGACTTTCTGTTTATAACGGCTTGCATACGCCAATGGCATCTGATCCTGAATTACAAGAATTACTCCAACCCAATCAACAGATTTGGGATATTCGTCAGGAACCAACGGGTTTGGGGATTGGCAAAGCCCAAGCGCGATCGCTGTCTTGTCAACGGATTTTAACCGTGGGTACGGATATGAGTGTGGGAAAAATGTCTACCAGTATTGAGTTCCATCGCGCCGCTTGTCGAAAGGGAATTAAGTCTAAGTTTTTGGCAACCGGGCAAGCGGGGTTAATGATTGCTGGAGATGGTATTCCTTTAGATGCGATTCGGGTTGATTTTGCGGCGGGTGCGGTTGAACAAATAGTAATGAAATTTGGTCAGGATTATGACTTATTAATGATCGAAGGGCAGGGTTCACTGATTCATCCCGGTTCTACGGCAACCTTACCCCTAATTCGAGGTACACAACCCACAGGTTTAATATTAGTTCATCGCGCTGGACAAGGACATGTTCGCCATTGCTCGGATGTACTGATTCCACCGTTACCGGAGGTGATTCAATTGTATGAAACTGTGGCGAGGGGGGGAGGGGCATTTGCACCAATTCCAGTCGTGGCGATTGCCTTGAATACGGGACATTTGCCAGAGAAGAAAGCACAAGACGCGATCACACAGGTTAAGGATGAGACTGGTTTACCTTGTACGGATGTGGTGCGGTTTGGGGCAGATTTATTGGTTGATGGTGTAATGAAACTGTTATGATATTTTCCCTATTTGATAGATTAGAGTTACATCATTATATTTTTTTTTACGCCGAGGGCAATGTCGCGATCGCGTCCTTCACCTGAACCAACTACTGCTGCGATTGTACCCAAATAAAATAACACAATTATAGCCGTATTTAAACTCAACTTAGGATAGACCCATTGAAATAGGATTATATAGCAATCGCCATAGCGGTTATGACGCATCTTATGGTAGAGACGTTGCATGCAACGTCTCTACAGTTGTGGGGAGAACTATCCAATTCATTCCACTAAGTTTAAAGATGTGACCTCAAGGATTGTCCCTTCTAGTTTGGTACTATCAAGTTTAACATTTGTCAAATCAGTCCCGGCTAAATTGGCGTCGCTTAAATCCGCATCTTTGAGAATCGCCGCCGTTAGCTTGGCATAAGCTAAATTAGACCGACCTAAATTGGCTCCATTCAATTTAGCTTCTGTGAGATTAGCTTCAATCAGGTTCGCCCCACTTAAGTTAACCCCACTCAGATTAGCATTGGTGAGGTTGACTCCAATCATATTGGTGATACTGAGATTAGCACCGGTGAGATCGGCGTTACTCAAATTCGCTTTGATCAGGTTAGCGCCGCTCAGGTAAGCAATCATCAGGCTGCTATGACTCATATCCGCACAACTTAGTTCAGCCCCACTTAAGTTAGCGCCACTAAGATTGGCATACCGCAGGTTGGCAACGCCAAGTTTGCTGCCAATCAAATTTGCATCCTTGAGGTTAGCGTCTCTGAGATCCGCATTACTGAGCGTGGCAATAATCAGATCAGCTTTACTGAGATCCGCTCCAATCAGTTTGGCATCTCGTAAGTTAGCATCACTGAGGTCAGCATTACGCAGGTTAGCCCCCATGAGGTCAGCCCCCCGTAAGTCAGTATCGCGCAAGTCAGCATCACGCAAGTCGGCATCACGCAGGTCAGCATTCTGAAAACTTCGCTCTCCTGCTGCGTAACGTGACCGAAATTCGTTTGCATCCATAGGTGTAGGTAGGTTGGGTGTCTTGGGAATTCAGCTTGAACTAGCCTTTCCCAATGCTAGGTTCTAGCACGAACCAGAGGAACCGGAATCCTAACTCACGGAACTGGTTTGGGAATCTCCAGTCAAACTGATCAGGGTTCCTTCTAGCTTAGCTTGATCTAGATTGGCATCGGTCAAATCCGCGCTAGCTAAGTTGGCGTCGCGCAGATCTGCATGACACAATAATGCTCCATTTAGCTTGGCATGAGCTAGGTTGGCTCGATACAATTTGGCTTCACTTAAATTGGCACCACTGAGATTGGCTTCAATCAAGTTAGCTCCATTGAGATCAGCACTAATTAGGTTAGCACCACTGAGATCCGCTCCGATGAGATTGGTAATACTTAGATTAGCACCGCTTAAGTTAGCGTCGCTCAAGTTAACTTTAATTAAACTCGCATCACTCAGATAAGCGCGACTCAGGCTGGCGCTCTTGAGGTTAGCACCACTGAGTTCTGCACTGATTAAGTTGGCACCGATCAGATTTGCCTCACTCAGGTTAGCAACACCCATCTTTGCGCCAATCAGGTTTGCCTCACTCAAGTTAGCCCCCTTCAAATCCGCATCGCTGAGGGTGGTAAAAATTAGATCTGCACCCGTTAGATTGGCACCTTGCAAATTAGCTTCGCTTAGATTAGCACCACTCAAGTCAGAATAACTTAGGTCAGCTTGGTTTAGGTCAGCACCAATCAGATTGACACTGCGGAAATTTCTTTCACCTGCGGCATAACGCGACCGAATTTCTGTAGCATCCATAGGTTTTATGTTGTAAATTTAGGCTTAACAAATTTTTACAGCAAAATCAGTTGTCTAATCCTGTTTGGTCACTTCACATCCAAAAAACATAAGACCAATGATCAATGACCGATCAAATAAAAACCCGATGTTCTAGGGATGGCATCTGGCGGCGAACTTGTTCAAGGCGAGTCGGATTAATTTCTGCGATCGCGACACCCGGTTTATCGCCAGCATCGGCTAATATCATCCCCCAAGGGTCAACAATCATGGCGTGACCGTGGGTTTTACGCATGGCGTAATGACGTCCCGTTTGGGCGGGTGCAATCACGTAACAGGTGTTTTCAATGGCTCGTGCTTGGAGTAGGACTTGCCAATGATCTTTTCCCGTATACGCGGTAAAGGCAGCCGGAACAAACAAAATGTCAGCCCCTTTATCGGCTAAATGACGGTAAAGTTCTGGGAAGCGAACATCATAGCACACCGATAGTCCTAAGTTGCCCAATGTTCCGGACTGGCAAACGGGTGGTAGTTGATCCCCAGCCATCACCGTACTCGATTCTTGATAGGTATTGCCATCGGGGACATTCACATCGAATAAGTGAACTTTTTGATAACGCACCAATTCAACGCCATTAGGATCGATGAGCAAGGCGGTGTTGTAAACTTTTGTCTTGTCTACAGGCACAGGAAATCCTCCCCCAAGCAGCGTGATCTGAAAGCGCTGTGCCATGGTTTTGAGGAATTTTTCACTCTGGAGGGCGATCGCGTCAGCTTGTGCCACTTTGTCTTCTTCTTTACCGAGGAACGAGAAGTTTTCTGGTAAAGTAATCAGCTCAGCGCCTTGGCGCACCGCCAGTTCAATCAATGTTTCTGCCTCAACCAGATTCTTCTCTAGGTCAGGCAAGCTTGTCATTTGCACAGCAGCGGCAAGGTAAGACTTCATCGGTAGCAAGAGTAGAAATGATTTTATAGTTTAAGTTTTTGCCATTAACTATACCAGGCAACGCCGTTGGCAGCCATATCAATCCTGGATGCACCCGAAGCGATCGCGTGGAGGGGAACTGGGTCTTAGGTCAGGTTCAGTGCATCCCCTGCCTTTTTGTCACAGCTAATTTAGATTAATTCTTTCTTCAGAAAGATACCCAAAACGCAATGATTTAGCTAACTTACTCACTATAAGGTTAGGCACTTGTCAACTCAGTCGAGATTTTCTGTAATTAAATTTAATCTTTGATCAAGAACGTGGGTTGTATCGGTAAACCCTTGAAACAAACTCTTAAGGAGTACGTCTTTTTCGGTAGCAATCCTGAGTTACCATGGCAGTGCCATCATAGATTTAGATAGAGTTGGTGATACAATGCCAGCTGATCTCCAACAGATACCTAAAGGAGGACATGTTCGATGAATCTAATTTGTGAAATTACTCAACAAGCGCTATTAACCGGTTATTTAACCCTGGACTCTGAAAATCAATTGCGCCAGCTTCTGTCTAGGGACTATGGCACAGAAGACTTGAAAGCATTCATTCATTTGCAGCAAGCGGTGATGGAAGGCTTAGTTAGGCAAGAGTCTCGTGAGCTATTCTTTTCCAGCATATCCCCAGAAAGCTTGACCCAGGAGGTCGCGATCGCGTCTTGACAAAAGTCAAATATTAGGATTTTATTTTGTCGCGACAACAGCGATATTCCACGCCAACCGTTTGATCAAAGGAATCTTTTTTAGACTCTGATCAATTGTCTCCAGCCGCCGATACGTCGGACTCAATTGTTCATGTTCGACAATTATCTTTTTCCAGTAACGTTCCTGATTGGGATCAACCTTTTCAATTAAATAGAAGCGCAAGAAAATCCAAAGGCTTGCCAGCCAAAAGGTATCATAGGTTGTTTGGGAAAACAGAGACTTAACCACCTTGATAATATTAATATCCAACGGCATTTCATCATCAGTACGCACTTCAGTCGCCATACGCCGATAGACATTAATCACAGGATTATGCTTTAGCGGGTCCCAAAAACAGGCTTTTCCTCCGGGTTTGAGGACACGGTGCATTTCCTTTAGGGCGATTTTGGGATCAGGAATATGGTGCAATAAATTGGAGGCATAAACAATATCAAACGCATTGTCTGCAAAATCCAGCGCCATAGCATTCGCTGTATGCCCCTCAATGTTAACGCCGTTAGCCGCCGCTAATTTTAGCGCCACCTCTACCATTCCGGGTGAATAGTCAGCGGCTACACAATTCGCTCCTTTTTGGGCAAAGTAAACGCTATTTTCACCTGCACCACAACCTAAATCTAAGAGACGTTTACCGCGAATATCGCCCAGTTGTTGCAGAATAAAGCGGTTTTCTGGGGCAGTACAGGCTTCAAAATAATCAGCCACGCGAATACCATCGACATCAATGGCGGCTGCCCAGGTATCGTGAAACTGGCGTTCTTTATTGAGAGTTTCGTCAATCATCTTGTCGGTAATGGTTGTACAGAGACGGTTAGGTAATTGATGGCAATTGTACAAGAATTTGCACGATTGATGTCACGGTTTTAAAATACACGGCAACTGGATTAGGATGATAGGCGACGACTTTATACGTGTTGTCGGACTTTTTCCACACAGCCGCTTCTTGTAACGTTAGAGAAAATGGCAACAGATAGCAAAAAATCCTAGAGACGTTCCACCGGAACGTCTCTACAATCTGGAAATATAGCAGTAGACACATCGATTAGGACTTTCGGCACCATTGTAGAGACGCGCCATGGCGCGTCTGGAACATAAATGATGTGTCCTAACCGCTATGGCGGTTGCTATAAAAAGGATCTGTCATGGTTTATTTTATACTACCTGATCATATTTTAAGAAAGGTGGTGGGCAAGTAGATAGAATCAAGAGTACATCACCTTTGATTCTCCTGTAGGGGCGACCCGCTTGCACAAATGCCCAATTTTGTCCACTCAATTGACTCGGGTCGCCCTGGGATAATATCACCTTTGTCGGTAAAAAAATGGCGATCGCGCCCTCAAAAGAAAGACAAAAATCAAGGAACCACTGAAGATCAAAAACCAAACAAGCCAGCTTCGGTAAAAGCTCGGTCTAGGTCAAGTGTCAAACCAAGATTTTCAGCCCACTCCCATAAATAATCGAAATCAAGTTGTTCCCCTTGCACCTTGAGAACTGCCAAGACATCACGCCATTGTTTTTCCGAACCTGAACCCTGCCTCCATCGGAGTTTACTTAAAATAACATCTTCAGGAGAAGCAAAATAGAGCCTCGTTTCTTCAAACTCAATCACCGGTCGGCGCTCAAACTTCAGGCGATCAAATTCCTCTGTTCCGGTTATCAGAAAATCAGCACGGCTAATGCTCTCCATATCGGTAATTTTCAGGGTTCTCATCCGACCCAATTTCACAACACTGGGGACAGAAAAACCACACTCGCTGAGGGCGTCGGTAAGGCGATCAATATCAGTTGGAGAAATCCCGATTACCAAATCTAAATCCTGTGTTGTGCGGGGTTCACCGTAAGCAATTGCTGCTATCCCACCCGTGATGTAATAGGGAATGGACAATGCGGTAAAAATGGGATGAAGTTTAACCGCTAACTGTACCGAATCCTGAATCCACATCTGTGACTTGACGGTGGGAATGTAATTAGCAGGGCAATGGTCTTGTAACCACGCTCTGGCAATTTTTTGGGCGAACTGGGTTGGGGAAAGATGTGCAAATTGTTGGCTCAGAGAACACAATGAGAGCTTACGGGCGCTCTTTGTCAGCGAGGCTGCCATTTTCAAGCGTTCGCCCGGTGTTCGTTGTCGGAGTAAGTGGAATGTCAGTTTATCTGTTTCTACACTGGTGTCTTTAGCCTGTGGACGGTATCCTGATACAACAGACAATGGAATGGGTTGAATCATCGCGATCGCGAGTGCAAGATCTGAGTTTCTTTCTATAATCTTATGGACGCAGTTGTCGTCTCAATTCCCGCAGCATCCGACTGGTTCCTTGTTCAACACCAGCAATAACTGGACGTTTGAAGGTTGTTGAACCAAAGTCTTCCCAATCCCGCTCTTGGCTATCTAGAATCGTTTTAACAATATCGGCAATGATGCGATGGGGACGTTCATGAATGGCTAACGGGGACATGATCGAGAGAATGCTTTGGTAGTAGGCGATGCGGGTGTTACGGTGTTCGCCTAACTCTACCAGAATTTGTTCAAAGTCTTGCCAAGATATGTCAGAAATCTGAATCGTGCTACCTGGAGTTAGTTTAATGGCGCGAATGGGAATAGTGACACTCAAACTATTTTGCTCCAATCCATGCAATTGATGATACCAAATCCACTGAAGCCACGGCGATTAAAATCGCTGCTATACAAACAAAGTCCGCAAGGTAAGGACTGGATTATAAATTAGATCCCCGACATCTTCAAGACGTCGGGGATCTGGTAAAGATGGATTAAACTGGGGCTACCGCTTTATCTGTCTCGCGATCGCGACTTTCTTGACCTTGCCCCTGTAACCAACCATAGAGTCGGTTCAGGGCATTCACATAAGCTTGGGCTGATGCCACAATAATATCGGTATTGGCAGCATGACCGGAAAAGACACGACTGTTATAACGTAGCCGAATCGTGACTTCCCCTAAAGCGTCAATCCCGGCTGTCACTGACTGCACCGAATATTCAATCAGTTCGTTGGGGACATTCACCACCCGATTAATTGCTTTATACACCGCATCCACTGGACCAGTTCCAATCGCCGCATCCATTAGTTCTTCACCTTCAGGCGTGCGTAAGGTTACGGTAGCCGTAGGACGAGCGTGATCCCCACAGGATACCTGAACTAATTCCAGATGGAACAGTTCGGGAACTTGGCGGATTTCATCGTTAACCAGCGCCTCTAAATCCCAATCGGATACGTCTTTTTTCTTATCCGCCACTTCTTTGAAGCGGACAAATGCCTTATTCAATTCTGTCTCGGACAGATCAAACCCCAATTCCTTCAGACGGCTGCGGAAGGCGTTGCGCCCGGAATGTTTACCCAAGACAATCTGATTATCGGTTAAGCCGATTAACTTGGCATCCATGATTTCATAAGTCAGCTTGTTTTTGAGGACGCCATCTTGGTGAATACCCGATTCGTGAGCAAAGGCATTTGCGCCAACAATTGCCTTATTCGGTTGCACTAACATTCCGGTTAAATTCGACACTAACCGCGAGGTTTTGTAAATCTGGCGCGTGTCAATATTGGTTAAGGATTCCTCTGACTCCGCAGGGCGTCCCAAATAGGGGTTATAAAATTGCCGCCGGACGTGTAACGCCATGACGAGTTCTTCTAAGGCGGCATTTCCGGCTCGTTCACCGATACCATTAATCGTACATTCTAACTGTCGCGCCCCATTTTTCACCGCTTCCAGGAAGTTGGCAACGGCTAATCCTAGGTCATTGTGACCATGAACGGAGATAATGGCTTGGTCGATATTGGGGACATTTTCTTTAATCCCGCGAATCAATCCGCCAAATTCAGTGGGGGTGGTGTATCCCACGGTATCGGGAATATTCACCGTTGTCGCCCCCGCCGCGATCGCTCTCTCTAGCACTTCGTATAGAAATTCTGGATCAGAACGCCCTGCGTCTTCGGGGGAAAACTCCACATCCTCGACAAAGGATTTGGCATACGCCACCATTTCTGCGGCGATCGCCAATACGTCTTGTCGAGTCTTTTTCAGTTTGTATTTGAGATGAATATCGGACGTGGCAATAAATGTATGAATTCGCCCATTGGCGGCGGGTTTGAGGGCTTTGGCGGCGGCTTCAATATCCTGACGAGTGGCTCGGGCTAATCCACAAATTGTCGGTCCCGACTCGACGCCGACGGTTTGAGCAATCTTTTGCACCGCCTCAAAGTCACCGACACTGGCATAAGGGAACCCGGCTTCAATCACATCCACACCGAGTCGTGCTAGTTGCCGTGCGATCGTTAGTTTCTCCTCTACATTTAATGTGGCTCCAGGACACTGTTCGCCATCGCGCAGCGTGGTATCAAAAATAATAATTCGATTGGGTTGTTTGTTCATTTGATTGTCTCCAGTCAACACTCGTTAATCTTCAATGAGTTAAATCATACATAAGGGCTAATTTGTGTGATTAATCAAGAATCCATTTTCTCGATATAATCACGTATATCATTTAAGTCGATATACCGATCTGTAGCATTCCTTAATTCTCTCGCAATCATTCCTTCCGTTGATACGACTGTAATATGAGTATTCTTTGAACGCAGCAACTCGATCGCCCGCTCAAAATCACCATCTCCACTAAACAGAATAACTCGGTCATACTGTTCTACAGTATTAAACATATCCACAACAATTTCTATATCAAGATTAGCTTTTTGGGAGTAGCGACCAGAACTATCATCATAATACTCTTTTAAAATTTTAGTTCGGACGGTGTAACCGAGACTAATTAGGGCATCTCTAAATCCACGCTGATCTTGAGGATCTTTTAATCCGGTGTACCAAAATGCATTAACCAGAACAATATGGGGTTCTTTTCTAAAATATTCTAAGACCCGCTTTGGATCAAAGAACCAGCCATTTTTTTGTTGAGCATAGAACATATTATTCCCATCAACAAAAATAGAAATACGGTTCATCGAGCAAGGCATATAAACTCAGACCTAATAGTTTTGGGAAATTTAAGTGAACTTCTTATTTTAGCAATTTTAATCTAAATATTGGCTGATAGTTAGTCTATCGGTGTAATTCCTAAGCGTTTTAGCGCCATCTAAATTGTCTTACTCTCTCACCTCCAAGTTCAATCTCCTGGCAAAGAAACTCATGTCGCTAGATTTCTCTGTGCTTTAGAAAAGCTTAGCAACTCGATAGGACGTAGACAGGGGGCTATCTTCAAGCTATGCTCAGGCTTGAGAATAACACCAACCCATTAGCTGTAGATGTACTTTATCGAATTCGGCGATTCATCCCCAACTATACCCGATCAGAGTTAGTGGGGGATGAATCGCCAGTAACAGCAAGCTTGCTTGCATTTAAGTCAACAAGTGTGATAATATTACATATTTTTTCCTAAACATACTTATATAAGCACAATTCTACCGTGGGGTATCAGGAAAGTCACGCCTCGGACATTCTTTACTGTTCCCTGTTCCCTATTCCCTATTCCCTATTCCTTCTTGGGAGCAACTGATGTCCTAATGTATCCCCGGAGTATTATAAGTAGGAACACCAGTCGCTCCAACTTCCAGCATAAAGCTTACCCCTTCCTGTTCCGGCTAATTCCAGGGATAAGAGATTCACGCAGGCGGTGACTCCAGACCCACAATAGACAATGATGTCTGATTTATCTTGGATATCCTGCCATCGCTGTTTTTGCTGATTGGGGGAGTGTAAATAACTTTGAGCATTCGTTACCTCTTGCCAAGGGTAATTAATCGCCCCAGGGATATGACCGGCAACGGGATCAATCGGTTCATGCTCTCCTAAATAGCGATCGCGTGCCCGTGAATCGACCAAAGCGACGTCTGGTAAATTTTTCCGGGTTTTAACCCCGTTGATATCAACCACCCAGTCAGAGCGCACTTGCGGCACAAACTGCCCCGGTTGAGGTTCCGGTATCGCATCGGTTACTGGATACCCTTGGGATTGCCATGGGCCCCAGCCACCATCCAGCACCGCGACGCGATCGTGTCCCAGATAACGCAGTAACCACCATAGACGCGCCGCAAACGCCAAACGGGAATCATCATAAGCCACGACTAAGGTTTCACCGAATCTGACTCCAATCGCGGCAAGTTTTTGGGCAATTCGGTTGGGATCAGGTAAGGGATGACGCCCTCCATGACGTTCCACGGGGGCAGACAGATCTTGGTTCAAATCCAAGTAATACGCTCCCGGAATGTGACTCGTCTGATACTCTTTATATCCCTGTTGCGGATCAGCAAGGGCAAAACGGCAATCAACGATCACCACTTGTGGATCATCGAGGTGTTCTTTTAGCGCTTCGGTCGAGATAATAAAAGGATGATCAATCATTACTATAAGATTAAAATGGATTAATGGTTATTGAAAAATATACGCCATTTTCTTGCCAAGTATCATCCTCAGAATCGACTGAAATCAGGGGAATCCCCCAATCTAAGCGAGCGGTAATCCGATCGCCTTGTTGCCATTGTAGTCCCAACCCCAACGCTGCCAAGCTACTGGGGTCAGGATCATCTATCTCGCCGTTATTCCAGGTTGTGCCAAAATCCACAAAGGGAGTAACCTGCAAAATACCCTCCCACTCAGGAATGCGTAAAATGGGCAGCCGCACTTCAGCCGAGGCAAAGGCACCATTATCCGTGAGTCGAATATCTTGGCGATAGCCGCGCACACTCCCTTGACCCCCTAGCCCAATCTGCTCAACGGGTAACAAATCTTGAGCCGCTAGTTGAATGTCACCCTGAAGAACGAGTAACGAATCCGGACCTAAGAGTCTCACCCACTGGGCTTGACCCCGCCAAGAAAAGAAGCGACTATCTGGCTCATCATCGTTGACTGTGGCATCAAAGATACCCAAACCTAAATTAAACTGAGAGCGTAGGGCAAAGACTTCACTTGCACTTCGTTTAGTCCACTCTTGAAAGAATCGCAGGGCGGAAACCCGAATCCGTCCATCCTCATCAGCACCCAGTGAGGGAAAACC
>NZ_JBKHHI010000133.1:0-14996 GCF_046539235.1 Coleofasciculus sp. | reverse complement strand
GCATGACAGCTTATTAAGCCATCACTAATAGGTTTTACTATCTATCTGACTTTCACAACTACTGAACTAATCGGCGAATTTTCCCATAAGCAATATAAGACCCGCCCTGAGGATTTTCTTTCACCTCATCAACTACATATAACATGCCTTCCTCTCGAATAGTGCGCGGAAAACGGATATTGTAGTCAGGATTATAGCCATCAGAAACAACTCTGGCTCGCAGTTTTTTCCCGTCCTTGATACACTGAACTAGAACCCCATCTCCCACCGTATCTGTGGTTTCTAAATCAGCCGCAGTCCCTTGAGCTTTAGCGGTTTGTAATTGTTTGGCTTGGCGGGTTTTTTGAGTGGATGCTTTTTCTTCACCGGGTTTAACCAGGCGGCGAATGTTTCCTGAGGTGCGATAAAATGTGCCATTAGCAGATGGGGTAATTTCATCCACGACGTAAGTGACGCCTTGTTTGCGGATACTGCGGGGAAACTGCACGTTTAACTCAGGATTATATCCCTCAGAAATGACCCGCACTCGTAGCTTACCCCCAACCCGTTCACATTTGACTAAAACACCACTGTCGGGATTCGTTGTTACCTCTAACCCACTGGCTGCACCTGTTGTGGTTCCCCGGAATTTTAAATCTTCGCGATCGCGGGTTTGGGTTTGATAGGATTGATCCCGCATTTCTTTGCGAATTGCCCGGTCAAATCGTCGATTTTCTAAACATTGGGCATAGTAGTCGAGTTGGGCAATTTCTTCGGCAATGTCAAAGAATTCGTCTAATGTCTTGCGTTTGAGTTCCTCGATCGTTTCACGCAGTTTAACTACTGCTTGTTGAAAGTCTCCTTTGTCCGCCAGGGAAACGGCTTCATCTTTTAATTTGGCAATTCTTAACTGAGACGTTTGTTCTAAGACTTGCGGATCAGGCTGGATGTTTTTGGCTTCTGCTTCTGAACCGACGGTTAAGGTAATGGAAAACTGATTGCTAACGTCTTGGATACTGCCTTCGACAATGGTTTGATAGTCATACGTTACTGTAGCAATCGTCGTCATTCCGGATTGCGATCGCGGGGACAGGGTTAAGGGAATTGCTAAGGGCTTTTGTTCAACGCCATACACATCACCTAAGACAACCTCTACCGTATTACCCACTTGGGAAAAGCGATAGTTATTGAGAATCTCACCAACCTTAACAAATTCTTCTGGTTGTAGCCTCACCCTAAGATTTTGCGCCACAACTGAGACTAAACTTTCCATCTCAATTTCAAACACTTGGGAGGCGTCATCGGGAGACTGAATAAAGTAGAAATTTCCCCGGGCGGCATTCGCCATATTAATCAGTAAATCTTCGTTAAAATAATTACCAAACCCTAAGGTTGTGGTGACAATATCCGCCTCTGCTTTTTCTAGCGCCGTTTTCGTCAGCACTTGCGGATCTTTAATCCCATAATTTGCCAATCCATCGGTTAAGAGTAAGACGCGATTAATTCGTTCCGGACTTTGGTTAGCTTGAACTTGACTACATCCCAACAACCATCCGCCACTTAAATTGGTGCAGCCCCTGGCGCGAATTTTACCAATTTTTGTTTTAATGGCGGCTTGATCATCAACTAATTGTGGGGGAATAATCACCTCGGCGGTGTCATCATAAATCACCACCGAAACAAAATCATTGGGGGTGAGATGATCAATAAGATTTTGGGCGGCTTGAATGGCATATCGTAGGGGAGATCCCGCCATTGAACCCGACCGATCTAGGACTAAGCTGAGATTCAGCGGACGACGCGAGGATGTCTGCTGACTCGACTCTGATCCTTGAAAGGTAATCAGTAAGTCTACCGTCGAGGGACTGTCTGCGGCAATTAACGATTGACTTAGGGTGTAGCTGGCTTTCATGTACGAACTTGAACTCTTGGGTATAACGTAGTGCACCATCCACTTAGGCTGGTCAGGTAGGGGGTAAATTCCAAGCCCCCGGAACCTATAGCCGTGGGGTTCCTGACATCCACAGGTTAGCACTCAGGGTTTAGATGGGATTATTTCATTTTAGTTTAACTAAAGAGAAATAAGATGTCAGGTCTTGGAGACGTTCCCTGGAAACGTCTCTACCGTTGTTAATCTTCGTCATCGTCATAAATGAAATCGGGCGGCGGTGGAATATCGGGAACCAGTTCAATTGTCATTCCCTGTTCAAACATGCAAGAATCTATATCCTCATCGTCTAAGATTACCTGCCGATGCGCCCAAGCTAAACCTTGATCGGGAAGTTTTATTTCTATCCAGCCGCCTTTGGTTTGTTTGCCTGTTATCGGCACTTGTTCTCTAGTTAAATAGGTAATCACATTATCGCGAAATGATGCTGGATCAGAACGAACATTTCCGGTAACAATCACTGAACAAGTGGCAGGTTCTGGCGATGGTTTAGGTTCAGGAGAGGGAGATGGGGAGGGACTGGAAGTAGCGCCGTTGGGGGATTTTGTTGCTGTGGAAGAGGGTGTTGATGATGATACAACGGTATCGGTTGAATCGGTTGACGGTTGTACGGCGGCACGATTAAATAAACTAATCAGTAGAGCTAATGTAGCTAAACCGCCACCAATTCCTGCCCAAAGGAGAAGTTTATTGGAGGATTTAGAAACGGCGGGTTCAGGATTTAAGAAATTGCTAAGATTTGATGATAATTGAACGCCAGAAGTCGGTTTGGTTTCCGGTTCGTCTGGCGTTTGCATATACCATTCGGGGATAGAATTGGGTTTTAATGAGAGTCGATCGGGTTGATTGCCATTGGATGACGTTGATTCTTGGGTTGGTTGAGGATTAATCGAGTCAAAGGTGGATGAGGGCGCGATCGCACTCTCCTGTTGGGGCGATGGAACCTCTGGCGAGGTGGAGGCGGAGACAGGTGGTGCTGGGGAATCAACGGGTTGATTGGGTGAGACACTTTTGTGTGATTGGGGTGATCCCTCTGTCGGTGTGGATGGCGGGATAGGGGGTGCTGGGGAATCAACGGGTTGAGTCGGTGGGACATCTTCAGCTGGAGGTGACACCTGCACAGGTGCAGAGGCTGAAACAGTTGGTTCTGTAGGCTCAACCGATTGAGTCGATGGGATGCTATCCTCTGATTGGGGTGACACCTCCATGAGTGTGGATACGTCGGTGGTTTCTTCTTGATCTCGTTGATCTCGAATCAGTGAGGTAGAAATACGACTTAGAGATTCTCTAATGTCTGTTCCTCCTGTTCTCTCGACTTCCCGATTACTATCGGAATTCGACTGGGAAGTTTGGCGGGATTGCTTTTGGGATAGGATTATTTGTTCGGTGTCTTTAATATCTTGATCTTTCAATCCTAAAGACTGTTGCAAATCTTTTAAGAGTTTACGAGACTTGGGGTTGAGTGAATTATCGGCTCGGAAAACTTCCCGAAACGCTTGTTTATATCGCTGTAATTTTTCCTGATACTCGCGATAGGGAGTTAAAACTTGGGCTTCTATCGCCGCACAATCGGCTGGAGTGAGCTGTAGACTCTGTGCTAATGTATCCAGAGCCGAACGACCGCCGACGGAAATTTCACCCCCTCTGATCCAACGTTGTGCTTCTTTTCGATACTTTAAGGTGAGGCGATTCAGGGGCACTTGACTCAGTGCGATCGCTTGGTAAGGTTCGCTAGCATATAATCTAGGTTTTAAAGCCGGAGCAACGATTTTAAGCTGCTGAGAAACATAGTCATGAAGTTCCTTGACACAAATCCAATCATCATGATTGCGATCGGCCAGCCCCGTTGCCAGTCCTTCGATTAAGTAACGAGTGTAATCTGAGGGTTGAGATTGTTCTGATTGGTTGAAATAGGGAATGGAACTAAAACAGCTCAGCAGCGCCCACTTCTCACCCGTCATTTGTTGTTTTAACCCAACCTGATTATAGTCGTTTGCCGTTATTTCCCAATCCAAAATATTGCTACAGTAACCGTCGATAATTACAATATTCTGCGGACAGGGACTGTTGCCAAGTATATCCTGGATTAAACGAGCTGGAACAACGGTTGCCTTGACTAATTCTTTTAGGGAATTGTCATCAGTCATGCGAGTGGCGGTGATACCAGTTCCTAAATATACGGTATCATTATAATCTTGGATACATTGACCTGAGAAAAACAACAACACGACATCTTCCTCGGCACGCTTACTCAACAGCGTTTCGATGGTTTCCCGCATCACGGGAGGATTCGGATTGATCAGCGTTTCTACTTCATCAAAAGAATACTGCAAAACTCGTTGCATCGCTTCAACAGCGTTAACGGCTCCGGGTACGGGGTGAAAACCATAGCCGTACTCACTTACCCCAATCAGCAATGCTATTTTCACAACTGGTGATTCCCTAGACTGCTACAACTTTTTGTGCTGCCTAAATTACTACCTTCAAGATTTTCTCAGGCAATTGGTGATCCTAAGTTTGGATTCACTTGCCTGACTAAGCGATTGTACATTTTATCTGCTATAGTTATGGATTTTGTCCGTTATTGCGGAATCAACTGACCCCGTCCTTACACTGCAAAAAGTCAGGATGTCAAGGCAGACATTAAAATGTGTATTAGCTTAGACTCTTGATGGTTGTCGTTGAGTACACCCTCTTTAAACCTTTACTTCTGTTATATACGGATAGACAGGCAGGTATCTACCGAAAGGTTAATTTTTTTGGTCTATTTACAAACCTATACATTGATCGTAAACTATATTTTTATTTGTGGCTACTCTGGCTTTTTTTCTTTTGGCTAGAGTTTGTGGCAATTTGATAATCAGTATCAAATCCCCCAAGACCCTTTATCCAGTTGTTAAATGGTTTCAGTCATTTACCAGGTATCCAGGTAGGGGGCATATTAGTTTAGAGTCATAAAATTCACCCGATTGGTAGACTCTGGAGACAAAAAAAGTAAGAAAATGTCTCTATTAATTTTTACTCAGATGGTAATTAAAACTACCCCAGAAATCATAATTGCTGCGCCAAGTGACCGTTCTTTGATGCCTTTTTCTTTAAAAATAAAATGCCCCAGCAGTACACTGAGTAAGACGCTCATGCGCTTGATGGAAATGACATGAGCCACCAGTGTCAGGTTAATCGCCTGCATTTGGAAGAGTACGGCTGCACCGTGAAAGAGTCCAATAGGTATCAAGGAGATGAAATTTTGGCGGATTTGGGTTAAGTGATTATAAGCCTTATACAACATGATTGGCGTCATCGCCGTAGCAATAAACGAATAATTCGCGATCGCCCAAAAAGTTGGTGAGGAATTTTGCACCCCAACCTTGTCAACGTTAGAGGTGATACTCCAAATAAATGCCACCAGGATCATCAGCTTCGGTCCCTTTTCCCGGAACAGAGATTTGAAAGGAGCCAAGTAACCCTGCGCTTTTTCCTTCAAGTTCAAAATATAAGACCCCGCGACAATCAAGACCATGCCGATGGCATCCATGACTGTCGGATATTCTTGAACAATCAGCGGAGAGGTGACTAATAGAAACAGGGGAGTAAACGTAATTAACGGAACTGTGATCGATAAATCAGATACCTTGATCGCCTTAATATATAAAATCATCGAAATGACATTGAAACTGCCGCCAACTATCAAGGCAAGTCCAAATCGATTCCCCAGTTCAGGGATGTTAATGAAAAATAAAAGAGGCAGCAATAAGGGAAGCGTGAAGACAATTAACGACCAAGAGACAATATAAACATTAATAGTTTTTAAGCCATGTTTGCTGGTGACATCCTTGAGGGATTCAAAAACAGCGGTTAGGGTAGCAAATATAAACCAAGTCATGGGCAATTGAAATTTATTGAATAACTACAATCTATGAAACTCGTCATTTTTTGATGTATAACTGATGACTGAACAATCACTATATAGCGTTTCCATTTGAGATGTAAACAAGCAATCCTTGCTCAGGAACGCTCTCAGTGCTTTGGCTGTACACAAATCATCTGAAAACACTATAGATGATGTTGAGCCGTTAAGAACCTGGTGTACACTGTTCTCAGCAATGCTAATAAGCCTCAAACCTTGACAAAGGATGTAGCTTGCTTGGCACTCCCTTGAGTAGGACGCGAAGGACGAATGACAAATGACAAATGACAAATGACGAATATGAAACGCAGAAAATTTGTCGGGAATGCTGTCATTGGTGCAACAGGCACCGCCGCCTTAGCGGGGTGTCGCCCAACCGCCACTAATTCAGGGGCGCAAAGCGTTAGCCAACCCAGAATTCGATGGCGCATGGCAACGAGTTGGCCCCAATCGTTGGATACTATTTTTGGCGGCGCAGAAACCATGAGCCAGCGTGTCAGTGAAATGACCAATGGGCGTTTCACGATTAAGCCCTTTGCTGCTGGTGAAATTGTACCCGGATTGCAGGTGCTAGATGCAGTACAAACTGGCACGGTGCAATGTGGTCACACCGCTAGCTATTATTACATCGGCAAAAACCCAGCTTTGGCATTTGGCACAACTGTTCCCTTTGGTTTAGACGCCCAACAACAGAATGCCTGGTTATACCATGGCGGTGGTTTAGAGGCGATGCACAAGCTTTATAGTGACTTCGGTGTGATTAACTTTCCGGCGGGGAATACGGGAACTCAGATGGGCGGCTGGTTTAAGCGAGAAGTTAACTCGGTGGCGGAACTCCAGGGTTTGACTATGCGGATTCCTGGATTAGGGGGTGACGTGATGTCCCGGTTAGGGGCTTTCGCGAACAGATTTACCAATGGCATCAGGTAAATCAACTCAGTTTTTCTAACTTTGTGATGGCAAATCAGGGATGAGGAAGTAGAGACGTTGCATGCAACGTCTCTACCATAAGATGCGTCCTAACCGCTATGGCAATTGCTATCACGTTTGTGCAAAACCAGCCCTGACTTAGTTTTGAGTGTTGAGTGTTGCGACACCCCAGATGAAACTAAACCCGCCCTGACACTGAGAACCGCTATAATAAATCCGCCTTTCCCAAATATGTCATTGATGAGGTGTGAACGATTGAAGTTTAAACAGTCTACTATGCGGCACTATCCGTTAAAACGCTCTACTCTAAAAAAACCAGGATTTGACTGGGTTCAGATTGCTCTGTTGGTTTGGATTGGTGTCTTAGGGGCCGCTGAACGTGCCGCCGCTCACCACCCGGTTGGGGGTAGAACCCCTGCCAATGTCTGGGAAGGGTTGCTCTCTGGATTCGCGCACCCGGTTATCGGATTTGACCATTTGGCGTTTGTTGTGGCTGTGGGTTTATTAGCCGCGAATCTTGTTCGGGGTGGTTTTATTCCGGTTGCCTTTTTGTTAACGGCAATGGTAGGTACAGGGATTCACCTGTTAGCGATTGATTTGCCGATGACTGAACTGGCAATTGCCGCTTCGGTGGTTCTGTTTGGGGCAATGCTGATAGGGCAATACCGTCTCGATTATAAAGTGTTAACTGGACTGGCTGCGATCGCGGGATTGTTCCATGGTTATGCTTATGGAGAAGCCATTATTGGTGCCGAGATGAATCCGATAGCGGCATATCTGCTGGGATTTACACTCATTCAGGGGATTATTGCTTTCGGCGCGATGATGGCAAGTCAACTTATCCTCAAGCGATGGAGTGAGAATGCATTAGCTATCCTGCGGGTTTTCGGCTTGGCAATTTGCTCAGTGGGAGTCATGTTCCTAGCAACTGCCATTGTCGGATAGTCAGCCGATTTTATTTAGGGTGGGCAAGAGTGATAAACCTGGGAACCCTTATATTATCCTTCCTTGCCCTTGTCCACCTATGATATTTTTCCTCAAGTCCGTATCTATGTAGGCATACTAGAAGCAAGAGGACAATGCAATGAGATGTTTATTCCCGATAAAATATACTTAGTTCCTGTAAACTGACCATCTGGTATTTTATATCCCTGCTAATCCCTCCCTGGCAATTTTAGTCAAGTTGATTCAACCCCTATGAGACGTCGAACTAACCCCGTCGCTTCCATCCTGAACGCCACTACCCTCGCCATCCTCGGCGGAATTTTTATCCTGGGAATTGGCGTCGGTATCGCCTTCAGTTCCACAGCCAGTCCCAATCTGGAAAATGTGGCATCCCGTGAAGCCATTGACCGCAGTGCGCCCAATCCGGAATTGTGTATCCAGTATGGTGCCAGCGCGATGGTTACAGATATGCGGGTTTTCGTGACCCTTAACCCCTTTAACGTTTATGTCACCCAGCCGAGTATGCGCCCCGGATGTGTTTTGCGCCGGAACAACTGGGCAATTTTAGAGAAACGGAACCTGGTTACTTCGGATCAAGTGAAATCGTGTAAAAATCGGATGAATACCTTTGGCTTCACCGGTCCATTGGAAGGTAATCCAGAAATTGAATGTATCTATCAGAATGAGGTAGAGGATAACTTATTCCTTACCAAACCAGGAGGAGGCAGTTCACCCTCTGAAACCGATAAGTTTTAACTAATCCTGCCTACCTGATAGGGTGTAGAGACGTTGCCGGCAACGTCTCTACATTTGTTGTGTAGGGGCGGGTTTTCCCCCTATCGTTGCCGAAGCAGCAATCATCAGGACATGACCAATGACGACCTATTCGTAGGACGCATTTTAGGTAAAGCCTTTTAGGGCACTAAAGTGCCTACTACAAACAATCACTAATCTCGATGCATTAAAGGTCGTAGCGCATTTAACCCAGCGACGATCGCACTTCCATTATGCACCCCTGTGGCAACTAGGGGATGAAGTCCCACCGTTGACGCCAATCCCAACGCCGCTACATTAGGCGTAACCGCCAAGGCTGTATTCTGCTTGACAATTGCCAGAGTTTGCTTGCCGATCGCGATCGCATCCAGTAAACTGGCTAAGTCATTATCCATTAGCACCACATCCGCTGTTTCCCTCGCCACCGCTGAACCATCACCAAAGGAAATCGACACATCAGCATACGCCAGCGCCACGGAATCATTTAACCCATCTCCCGTAAACGCCACCGTTTTTCCCTGTTCTTTTAACCGACGTACCACATCAGCTTTGGTTTGAGGGAAGGCTTCGGCGTGAACCTGAGACAAGGGAATCTCTAATTCCTGCGCCACGGCGACGGCTTTAGTTTGGCTATCCCCGGTTAACAGATGAATTTCCATCCCATACTCATGTTGCAACTGATGAATCACCCGACGGCTTTCTAAGCGCAAGGGATCTTTATATTGAATTACCCCTTGGAATTCATCCTCACACGCAACATAAATTAAGGATGAATCAGCAGAAATCGGACAATCTTGCTGACATTGCGACGATTCACGACAACAGGGATGCTGATCATAAAAACAATCTACATCAATTCCAGCTTGCCGCAAAAAGCGATCGCTGCCAACTAATACTCTCTCACCGTCAATTTCCGCCCGCACACCTAATCCCACCTCATAATGCCACTCGCCACGAGGTAAGATATCAATACCCTGTTCCTCCACGTAACGCATTACCGCTTCCGCCACTGGATGAGTTAACCGTTGTTCCGCTGCTGCTGCAAGTTCTAAGATACGTTGTGCCGACAAGCGATTGGTGACGGTTTCCACCGCCACAACTTGAATATTCCCCTGAGTTAAGGTTCCCGTCTTATCGAAAACAATCGTATCCACCTGGGCAAGTTGTTCCAATGCCCGTCCTGAACGGACTAAAATACCATGGCGTGTGGCATGGGTGAGGGCGGCGAGAAAGGTGGTGGGAATCGAGACACGCATCCCGGTAACAAAGTCCAGGGTGAGAATAGACGCTGCCCTAGCCGGATTCCGAGTAATTGCCCAAACCCCACTGGCGAGGAGAAACGCGGGCATAATTGACCGTTCTGCCAGTTGTGCCGCATAATTTTCCATGCGCGTATCATGGACAGGGGCTTGCTGCGCCAACTGAATACTCGCACCCGCGCAGGTATCTGCCCCAACCCGTTCCACTTTGATATACAATTCACCCGATCGCACTAATGTGGATGCATAGACGGTTTGTCCGGCTTCTCGTACCACAGGCATTGATTCCCCAGTGAGTTTCTGCTGATCAATCGTGGCATTTCCTCGCAATACCAAACCATCAACAGGGATTTGTTCGCCGGGATAAACGATTACCGTATCCCCAGGATGTACCTCAGTCAATGAAACCTGCTGTTTTTCCCCATTACACTCCACCCAAGCATATTGTCCGATAGAATCGAGTAAATCCGTGGCTTGAGCCTGAGACGAACGCGCCGTGCGATCGCGGATAATATCTCCTAATTCGTGAAGTGTCATCATCAGGGCAGGTGTCAGCCAATTTCCCTGAATTGAAGATAAAGTAATCGCCACCAAATCCAAGCAATCAATCGTCAGGCGCTGTTCCCCCAACAAACTGGCGATGGCACGTTTCGCCACAGGTAATCCCGCAACCGCGACAGAACCCGCCACCAGAGATTGAGGAATGGGCAGGCGCAACGGACCGGCTAACAGGGCGAGGAGAGTAGCCAGGGCGGGACGTTTCAATTCAGACCAGTCATTTTCCTCTAGTGATTGGGGATTGGGATTTGGGGATTGGGATTCCCCAAGTAGGGCGGGTTTAGTCAAGTTAGCGGTTTCTTGGGTAACGTTATCGGTCAAACCCGCCCCTACAAATTGGTTCCTGTGTTCCCTGTCTCGTCTTCCAGAGGTTTGAATCAACGTCAGCAACACCTGACGCATCTGAACGTCAGATAGCTGTTGATTGTCATAGCCAATTACAATAGAGGCGGCGGGGCGACGCACACGCACCTGAGTTACCCCATCCTGAGATGCCATCAATGCTTCTAGCTTCTTGGCATAATCAGCATCATCCACCAACCGAGGCACGCGAAATCGCACCCGTCCGGGAATCGAATGCACTACGCGACAAGGGATTCTCCCAGACACAGCCTTCTTCCCTGACGGCTTTGCCCCATTGAAATAGTTGGAGTTATCATAACTTGCGTAGCTTGCGATCGCGTCCCATCGGGTGTCCAGATTTACCATGCTCATGCCTCAGAACTGTTGATTGGGTGTTAGGCATTTCTACTTTAAAACGTTAAGGACGGTTAATTCAAAGTTTGCAATTTTTATTCACAAATACTTAATATATTAACTTAAAGAGGATACTACGATGAGTTTTAAAGACTATGATATTGTTGCCTTAACCGAAAAAACTCATTGTCCTAACAGATGGACTTGATGAAGTCGCCATGTTAAAGATGCCTTTGATGCTGCGGGGATTAAAATTATTTTTTCTGTCGGGATTTGCGATGTCAATCTTGGGTTCAATCCTGGGAATTGTCAGAATTTTAGGCACAATTGGCATATTTGAGTTGCTGAAAAAAGAGCTGCGTCAGTTTCCGCCAAAAACGCGACAACAGGTCAAGCGTTCGTTTTATCATTATCGTCACTGGTTAACCATGTGGCGTGAATTGTGGAATTTAGACCGAAGTAGTTATCAAGTGAGTCAGGTGAAAAGTTTGGGTAATATTCCTCTGGTAAGTATCAAAGCGAGTACCTTCTTCAAGCGCTCAATCTGGAATTTTTATCTGCCAATTCAAGCGGCTGATACGTTGCGGGATCAGATGCACGCTGAACTACTTAAGCTGTCAAGTAATTGTACTCAAATAGCTGCGACTCGGAGTAGTCATTTTGTCTGGGTTGATGAACCGGAAATTATTGTCGCCGCGATTCAAACCATTTTAGTTCGTAGTAGGGGCTTTAGCCCCTGATTTTATAGGTTTCTTTGGCGTAATGCTAATTCATCGAATTAGGTGTGCCATGCCACTACCAGACGGACACAGCTAAAATTGTGGGATAGATTTGCCGATTGAATCGGGGGCAGGTCTGTGCGCCCCTACGGTTTCAACCGTTGCCAAGGCTTCCACCAAACTGCGGACAGCCGCAACCATCGCCACTTCGTTGTTTAACTGATTCACCGCCGAACCAACCCCAACGCCAGCCGCACCTGCGGCAATTGCCATGGGTACGGTGACACTGGATAAGCCAGAAGCACAGAGTACAGGTACAGAGACTGCACCAGAAATTTCGGATGCCGCGGCTAAGGTGGGGGCAGCTTTTTCAATCAAGCCCAATGTTCCCGCCGAACGAGGCTGACTGCTGGTACCGCCTTCGGTTTGGATAATATCTGCCCCAGCTTGCACCAGTTTTTCTGCCAATTCCACTTGCTGATCTAACGTCAGGATATGCGGAACGGTAACAGATAGAGTAATATCAGGCAAGAGCGATCGCGTCTGTTGGGTCAAGGCTAAAACCTCTGCTGCCTCAAACCGCCTTCCTTGGGCGTAGAAGCTATCGAAATTCCCAATTTCTATCAAATCTGCCCCAGCTTCCACCGCACTGACAAATCGCTGGGGTTCGACAGCAGATACACAAATCGGTAGATTTGTCAACCCTTTGACAAGAAGAATCAAATCTGGAGCCGCGGCGATATCGACAAACGTCGCCCCACCCCGATCCGCCGCCTTAACGGTAGCACTCACCCGTTGGGAGTCAAAGTTATTCAAGCCACTAATAACCTTGAGGACTTGGCGGTGTTCAAAAGCTTTTTGTAGTTTTGGATGCATAGTCATCGTTGCACGTCTGCTCTATATACTAACGATCTATCGTTTATTTTTGTCGAAGTTAATCGCTCAGGTCGCCTACATTTATTCATGAATAGGAAAGATCTATTGTGCCACTTATGGGGGCGTCGTGTAAATTTGAAGAAAGATAAGATCTTTGCCTAAACTAAGAACAGGCTGGAGAGCTTGTACCATCTGATTCTGGAAAAATGAATTTTGCGCCGGGAAACCTGTCTTCCTTCCACTCGGAAATTTTACAGCAAACCCAACTTGGTCAGCTTTGCGGTCAAAATGAACTCTTTTGCGATCGCTATGAGATCTTGCGAATGTTGGGGCGCGGTGGGTTTGGCGTGACCTTTCTCGCCAAAGATGCTGAGTTACCGGGTCAACCGCTGTGCGTGATTAAACAGCTTTGTCCCAAAGTTGATCACCCGAAAGCCTTGGAGAATGCTCGCCAGCGTTTTGAACGAGAGGCAAAAATTCTCGGCAAACTGGGTAGTCACTCTCAGATTCCCATGTTACTCGATTACTTTGAGACTGGGGAGGAATTTTTTTTAGTTCAGGAATACGTCCGGGGTTCAACCTTAGCACGGCTAGTCAGGCGGAGTGGATGTTTATCTGAGGTAGCCATCAGACAGTTTTTGGCGGAAATGCTACCCCTACTCGACTACATTCACCGCAATAACGTGATTCACCGAGATATCAAGCCACAAAATATTATCCGCTGTGAAGATGATGGTCGGCTGGTGTTGATTGACTTCGGTGCGGTCAAGGAGAAGTTGGTGCAAGCCCTCGACAGTAGCATGAAACTCGCCTCAACTCATTTTATTGGCACCGTTGGATTTGCCCCACCCGAACAGTTTTCCCTGCGCCCGGTATTTGCCAGTGATATCTACGCCCTAGGGATGACCTGTCTTTACCTGCTAACCGGAAAAGCGCCTCTAGACTTGGAGAGCGATCGCCAAACTGGTGCCTTATACTGGGAACGCTTGGTGCATATCAGTCAGCCTTTGACTCAAGTGCTGCGGAAAATGACGAGTGTATCGCTGACGAATCGTTATCATTCAGTTCGGCACATTCTGCAAGACCTGAATTTTAAATCACCCTACGATGATCTGGCGCAGTATTTAGTCAAACAACCCCACCCGAAAATTAGCACCTCAGCCAATCAAGATGAAAGTAGCCGCAAGGGTTATCGTACTCCCGCCGCCAAAGAGGCGATTGCCATTCGGGACTGGAAACAACGGCGAGAAAAAAAGCGGTGGCGTCCGAGTCAACCGCCATTGGGGAATTCTAAGTAGGGGTTTGGTCACCAAACCCTTACTCTCGGTGGTTTGGTGACCAAACCTCTACCGCCAAAATCCATGATATACCGTAGGGTGGGCATTGCCCACCCGCCTTAACCAGGATACCATTAAGCTGAACAATTTCATTGATGTCCTTTACCTATAATCGCACCGTCCGCTTTCAAGATAC
Organism: Coleofasciculus sp.; assembly: GCF_046539235.1. Taxonomy (GTDB): domain Bacteria; phylum Cyanobacteriota; class Cyanobacteriia; order Cyanobacteriales; family Coleofasciculaceae; genus Coleofasciculus. The sequence continues at coordinate 932 of NZ_JBKHHI010000133.1, read as the reverse complement.
CGATGCTGCTGGTGTCGTTTACTTTGCCAATGTTTTGGCGATGTGTCACGAAGCCTATGAAGACTCTCTAGCCAAGGTGGGTATTAATCTCAAGACATTTTTTAGCCAAGCTGCTGTGGCTGTGCCAATTATCCACAGTAGTGTAGACTTTTTTCAGCCCATGTTTTGTGGGGACAAGCTGCTGATTGATGGGATACCTCAACGGTTAAGTGATAGCAAGTTTGAAATTAAGTATCAGGTTATCGATGCTGCTTCACCGCAACGACACCTAGCAGATGCCTTAACTCGCCATGTTTGTATTGATCCGAACACTCGCACTAAAATTATCTTGCCAGACGTGATGATTGATTGGTTATCTCATGTCCGATGAATACTTACACTTTGGTAAAAGTAATCAGTAAACTACCCATAATCTTCATCAAATCTTTATTTTATGAAGATTGTTTGGTGAATCTACGCGAAATGGCTGATAGAACAGCCGCAAATTTTTCAGTAAGTTTACTGAAGCTATTTAGGAGGGTTTTTAGTTTATGATTTTACTTGACAGGGAGTTTTATCCCAGTGATTTTCCATCACCAAGTCATAGCTGAGTTTACCACTGGAGTCTTGCCAGTGATTGAGTAAGGTTATTTCAGGGCAATGTTTAACATAAGATTTACGTGTAATTTAACCGCCACGGCATTAGTCTTGGCACTCCTGAGTTTTAGCTTAACCTCCGTGCAGGAGAGTTCAGCGCGATCCGTCAAACAAGAGCGATTTGCTCAAATTGAGAGTGGAATTAAATTAGTGGGCGTGTTTCGGGTGCAAAAATGGCGTTATCAAAAGTAGCCGGGAAATAAATTTCCGGCTAAAAGCTTAAGTAAGCTAAAGCTTACTACATTAAAGAATTTGAACCCGTTTTAACGGGTTTTAGCTTTTAGCCCGAACTTGAG
>NZ_JBKHHI010000132.1:0-15013 GCF_046539235.1 Coleofasciculus sp. | reverse complement strand
CTTACCCTGCTAGACCGCAACCCGCACAGTCCTACCTACGGTTGTTTTGACCGCAACTTCTGGCAGTATAAAATTATCGATTTTCCCAGTGGGATGGCTCAGGAGTTTGTTCTGCCTCTGGCATTGGCGTATAATACTCAATTATCCGATAATCCTTTCTACCAACAACCAGCGATGCAAGATTGGGTGGAAGCCGGAATTCTTTATGCGGCTAAAAGCGCTCATCCGGATGGGTCTTGCGATGATTATTTCCCTTATGAACGAGCCGGAGGCGCAGCGGCATTTTCCCTACTTGCCTGTATTGACAGTTATCAAGAATTAGGGTTAAATAATCCAATTGCTTTAAAGTTTTTTGAAAAACGAGCCGATTGGCTAGCCCATCATCAAGAAAGTGGACGCCTGACTAATCACCAAGCCTTAATTGTTCTTTGCCTAGATTTACTGTCTAATCTATTACAAGCCACAAAATGGGATAGAGCTAGAGTGCAACGTTTAGAACAAGTATTATCTTGGCAAAATCCCGAAGGTTGGTTTATTGAGTACGAAGGTTGTGACCCCGGTTACCATACGTTAACGATTTCTTGTTTAGCGCGGATTTATCAACTTAGACCTGATCCTCGGATTAAAGAAGCATTAGTCAAAGCGGTTGATTTGGCGGCTGAATTTGTGCATCCTGATGGTTCTTATGGGGGAGAATATACCAGTCGCAATACATACAATTTCTTTCCCCATGGCTTTGAACTGGTGGGACAGTGGTATCCCCAAGCCCTAGAAATTAACGATCGCGTCCTGGTGGGACTGGCAAATGGACTGGCTCCTTGCTATGCTGACGATCACATTATTGGTCACCATACCTGGAACTATTTACTCACATGGCGAGATTTTATGTCAACTCGACCTGAACCCACTACCCGTTCTCCCGGTCGAGTTTGGTTTAGAGAGGCACAAGTTTTAATTGACCGTCGCCAAAATACGGAACTGTATTTAGCCTTAAACAAAGGGGGAGTATTTAAACTGTTTCAGGACAAGGGTTTAGTCGCCTCTGACACTCAATTTTCATTGCAAGTTATAACCGGTAAAAAGATAAAAAATGCTGTCGGTCATTTAGTTGATACCTATCAAGTCAAAGTTGAGGAAAATGAAATTATGATTGAAGGAGAGTTGGGGTGGGCAAAACAGAAACAAATGACCCCCACAAATTTACTAATTTTGCGAGTTGTCATGCTCACAGTGGGTCGCTTTTTTCCCAACTTAATCCGCAAACTCTTACAAAAAATGCTAATTACAGGCAAGCAAAAAGCTCCGTTCCACTTCCGTCGCTTGATCGAGTGGAAAAATGGACAGTGGCATATCACTGATGAGTTGCAAGCTCAGTCCTGGAAAGAGGTAGTCGCTGCCGGAATTGGTGGCGATCAAACTTCAATTTATGTGGTTATGAGTCGCACGTTTCAACGGGGACAATTACAGCCCTGGTTAGATTTAACCAATGAGGTTAAGAAGCTAGATGCTTATGAATGGCTGCGATTAGAGCGAAAATTTTAAACGAATAAATCATCAACAATGAACCATGAACCATCAACAATGAACAATAAATTATGAAACGACTAATTTCAATCGCTGTCAGCCTAATTATCCTGGCAGTGATTTACTCAAAAATTGATTTTCCCGAACTCGTTGCCGTTTTTCAAAATAGCGATCGCGTCTGGATGCCTGTAAGCTTGGGAATGGTTGTTCCCCTAACCTTATTCACGTCTTGGCGGTTGCAACAACTGATGCCCAGTGGCTCTCGCTTGGGCTTTTTTGAGGCAAATCGGTTAATCTTAGCGGCAAGTGTTTTAAATATGGTACTGCCGTCCAAGATGGGGGATATTGCCAAAGCCTATTTCATGAAACAGCGCGGTCATTTGAGTGGGACTCTTTCATTATCGCTGGTGATTTTTGAAAAGGCTTGTGATCTGTTATCCCTGCTGTTATGGTGTGTTTTTGGTTTATTACTCTATCAACCGAAAGATTGGCTATTTTGGCTGATGACGGCGGCGGTGGGCGTGGGTTTAATCTTGGGAATTTGCCTCTTGGCGTCTCGAAAATTTGCTTATTTTTTCTTTATCGTGGCTCGCAAGATTGCCCCCAAGAAAATGCGTTCCAAACTAGAAACAATGCAAGGCTCTTGGGGCGACATGCATGACTATTTTTGGCGCGATCAACGCCAGCTTATCAAAATTACCGGAACGTCGATTTTTATTTGGTTTTTACACTTATTACAAATTTGGTTTTTTATCCTAGCGCTGAAGGCGACGACTCCATTTCTAGTCAATCTCGCCTTGTCTCCCCTCGCCATTTTAGCCGGATTATTACCTCTAACCTTTGCCGGAGTTGGTACACGCGATGCCGCATTAGTATTGTTTTATCAGGACTATCTAGACCCCGCAACTGCCGCCGCCTTGGGATTGCTGTGTACCTCGCGTTACTTTTTACCTGCTATTGGCGGATTACCGTTCCTGAGTCAATTTTTGGCAACAGTCCGTACAATCAAGGGCAGTCAAGACACGTAGCGCTTAATGTGACTAACCTCACTCAATTTAGTGACTAAAATCACAAGCATTGCGGACTACATATCACTGAATAAGTGATCCAAATCCTAGAAGCTAGTAGTAATGCCCAGATAAGCTTAGCAACGCGCCCATGTTACTTCCCAGCAGCGACAGTTTACTGAACAGTCCACCTGATTGGTCGGAGTCAGACAAACCCTTGTGTCCTAATTTGGTTAAGCAAACTCGGCAGTTAGAAGTGTTGAATGAGGAATTAGCGGATCAAATTGCAGAACGTCAAGATATGGAGTTAGCCCTGAGGAAATATCGCAGCATGTTTGAGGGTGCCGTCGAGGGTATCTTTCAAACCACTCCAGACGGGCATTTTATTGACTGCAATCCAGCGCTGGTAAAGATTTATGGTTATGCATCTCCGGCGGAACTATTGGAAACGCTAACCGACATTGGACAACAACTCTATGTGAATCCGAATCGACGTCGGGACTTTATTGAGAAACTGCGATCGCACGATTCAGTTACAGACTTTGAATCCCAGGTGTATCGAAAAGATGGGCAGATCATCTGGATTTGTGAGAATGCTAGGGCGGTGCGCGATCGCGAAGGGAATTTACTCTACTATGAAGGATTCGTCACAGATATCACCGAGCGCAAAGTTACTGAAGAATCCTTGCGGCGATCCCAAGCAAAATACAAAGCCCAAGCCGAACAACTCCAGGAGACATTAAATCAACTGCACCAGACGCAACAACAGTTGATCGAAAAAGAACATCTTTCCACCTTAGGCAAATTGCTGGCTGGAGTTGCCCACGAAATTAATAATCCGGTTAATTTCTTATGTAACAATTTTCCCCATGCTCAACAGTATACCACAGATTTATTAAATTTACTCCAACTCTACAGCAAATATAATCCCCAACCGGCACCAGAAATTCAACAGGAAGCCGAAGAAATTGATTTAGAGTTTGTAGTTGAAGACTTTCCCAAAACCCTGTCATCTATGCAAATGGGGGCTGAACGTCTGCGCCAACTTGTTTATTCCCTCAAAACTCTATCTGGAGCAGACGAAGAGCAATCGATAGATATTCACCAAGGGCTAGATAGCACCCTAGTCATGCTCTACTATCGTTTAAAATCCAAAGGAAACAAGCAAGAAATTAAAGTGTTCAAGGATTATAGCACACTGCCTTTAGTCACTTGTTATCCTTGTGGGTTAAATCAGGTATTTATGAATGTGCTGTGCAATGCCATTGATGCCCTAAAAGATATGCGTTCTCAACCCGCTAATGGGGACAGTGAGCAAACTATAACGCCATCCATCTGGATTCGCACAGAATTAATTGATAATGGGAAATCTGGGGCGCGTGCGGTTATTCGCATTATCGATAATGGACCGGGAATAGATGACGAACTGAAACAGCGAATCTTTGAGCCTTTTTTTACCACTAAACCTCCGGGGAAAGGTACGGGTTTAGGATTGTCAATTAGCCATCAAATCATTGTTGAAAAACATGGTGGAAAGTTTACCTGTAATTCCACACCGGGTCAAGGAACCGAGTTTGTGATTGAAATTCCGATTTGAGTTTAGGGTTCATAGTTCATAGGTCATAGTTAATTAGGTAGCAAGGTTTTGCCCCAACGCTAGTCTAGTTAGGCATTGTCCGACTACTTACCTCTTTAAAAAAACTGCTGCATGTTTATCACACCACACTAAACTAGACTAAAATTGAAGTGATTGACTGTAGCGTTCAAGAGTAACGTGATCCAATTCACACACCGAGAAATAGAAAAAGCTTGGCGAGAAAACCTATTCGCTTCGTCCAGCAAAACTCCTAGAACTAACCCTCATCGTCTGCTATTGTTTTACGCGGTTGAATGTGGACTCAAGGCAATTCTGATGCGCCGACGCCAAAAACTCTCAAATTCAAGATAAAGATTTAGAGTCAATGCTGTTTCAGATATAGCAGTAGACACATCGATTAGGACTTTCGGCACCATTGTAGAGACGCGCCATGGCGCGTCTGGAACATAAATGATGTGTCCTAACCGCTATGGCGGTTGCTATAGCTGAGTGGATTAAAGGAGAATTAAGAAATATATGAAAGCAATGAGACTCTTGACGTGGTTGGATGTTCGGCGAGTTATTCGTCGAGAAACAAACTATGGAAGTCGTCTGCCAAAGGGTATCGTCAGCATTCGGAGTTTTTCTGATGCTATAGAAATTGGCTTATGGTCTGAGGATTATCTAGATAATGCCAAGCAAGCTCTCAAAGAATGGTTTGGGGATTGGTATCAACAAGACGATAATTTAATTCAACTGGATTTGGGCGAGGTAATTTTACCCGTCGAGTTTATTCACGAGGAAGAAAGCGGCGATACCTATATTCCGATTCGTCCCTTCTGGGAAGAAGTAGCTTACTTGCAAAATAATGGTGAGCCAGAGACTGAAGTTCCCAAAAATCTCCATATTCCAGAAGCCTATCCCAGTACCAGCCCCCAATTAGTTGCTTTTTATTCGTTCAAAGGAGGGGTAGGCAGAACCCTGCACTTAGCCGCCCATCTTTTTGCTTTACTTGAGCGAACCAGAGAACTCAATCAAGCCAAAACATTTTTAGTCGTTGATGCTGATTTAGAAGCACCGGGTCTAACCTACTGGAATCGCTCAGAAAAACAACAACCTACTGTTTCTTTCATTAATTTTCTGGAAGCTTACCATGCTTCAGCTCTGGAACCCGATCGAGTGCTTTCCTTTTTTGCGAAAGAGCTGAAAAAATCTCCCAAACGGGATGGAAAATCGACAATTTACTTTCTTCCGGCTTGTCTTGGCGATCGCGAATTACTCGATACACCTATTCTACCCGAACATTTAGTCAGAACTATCGATGGAGCCTGGGAATTTGGGAATGCTTTATCTCAATTAGGTCAGGCTGTAGATGCGGATTATGTACTCATTGACCTGCGTTCTGGTTTAAGTGAAATTTCCAGTCCGATTATTTTTGATCCGAGAATCCAACGGTTTATCGTAACCACCATTAATGACCAATCAGTCAATGGTTCGAGTTTAGTCTTGCAGCAGTTAAGTCACACCGCCCCGCCGGAGACAGATGTTGAAGAAGAAGGCTACTATGATCCTCTACTGTTGATTACTCTACTCACACCAGAACTTAAATCGCTCCCGGCTTTTGACGAGGCTTTATCTAGATTCCAGGCGGCTTATATTCAGTCTCAAGGCGATATTTATCAAACTCGTTTAAAAATAAAGGAAACTGATTTTACTCAGGAATTGCTTTATTTAAATAATTGGGAGGATGCTCGTTCAAAGCTTAGCCCGACTTCAGTCATGAAAGTGGCTAAGGAGTGGGCAGAGAGTCAGTTAATCAAACCTAAAGAACAGCGCTTAGATTTAGCAACAACTCAGGACTCTGATCCCTTGGCAGCAGTGCGTCGTCTCAGAGATGTGTGTCAGCAGTATGAATATGCTGAAAGTGGACAAGGAGAAAACTTGTTAGTAACTGAGCCGTTGAAAAACTTAGCCACGACTTTTCGGGATGAGTTACCGCGTGTAGTCTCAATTGGCTCCAAAGGTTCAGGTAAGACGTTTAACTATATTCAGTTGTCACGTTTAAAGTATTGGCAAAACTTTATTCAGCGAGTTTTGGGTGAAACGAATGAATCTGAAGCGAAAACTTATGTATTTCCCATGCTGCAATCGCTGAATCTCCGCGATAATGCCATTAAAATTATTCAAGAAGCAAGAAATGAAGTCATATCTGCTTCAGACAATAGTTTTTCTGAGTTTTCTCAGTCAGAATATAACGATAAGATTCAAGCAGCACTTGCCAACTCAAACTGGGGCAAGCAGGAATGGACACAATTTTGGATTAAAGAGATTGCCAGAACTGTCGGTCTTGATCCAGAAACAAAAGACTATTGGAGTTTTAATGATATTAACAATGCCCTGAAGCAGAAATCATTGCGGGTAATCTTTTTATTTGATGGGCTAGAAGATATTTTTTCTGACGCATCTTCTAATCCCATCCAGCAAGCCGCGATTGAGTCTCTGATTCGTCTACCAGCCCGGTTATCAGAAATTAGAAAAAATAACTTAGGCTTAATTATTTTCATCCGGCGTGATTTTGTCCGTTACGCCATCACCCATAATTTATCTCAATTTGAAAATCTCTACGGGTCTTATGATTTATATTGGGATGCTGATTCTTTTATGAATCTAGTTTTTTGGGTTTGTAGTCAAGCGCAAGTCATCGATGCTGATGAATCAGAACTAGATAGCATGACTCGCGAACAGCTAATTGAAAAGCTGGAAAATTTATGGGGCAAAAAGCTGGGTTCTGATAAGTCAAAAGAAGCTTATACACCCAATTGGGTATTTGCCGCTTTGACAGATTTTAAGGGAAGGCTACAAGCTAGAGATATTGTGCGCTTCTTATATCATGCTGCTGATGAAACAATAGAAAATGCCAAAGAAATTCAATTTGAAAAGTGGTCTACCAGCCGTCTCTTACCACCCCAAGCGATTCGTCGTGCTTTAGAACCCTGTAGTAAGAAGAAGGTTCAAGAAGCCAAAGAGGAGTATCTCGCTTTTAGAACATGGGTTAATACTCTTCAATCTAAAGACCCAAAAGAAATGCGAGTCCCATTCACCTTAGATAATTTTGATATCGAACCATCAACATTAAGTATGCTAGAAGAAATCGGAGTGGTTTATGAAGACAGAGCTAAAGATGATACGCCGCGATATTATATGCCAGAAATTTTCCGCGCAGGTCTAGAATTCACGTTAAATAAAGGGGCGCGTCCTCGGGTTGTCGTGTTGAAGCGCAAGGCTCTAGGCTCAGGGATTATCTAATTCTAGTTGTGTAGAGACGTTGTATGCTACATTTCTATAGTAAGAGTAACTGTAGGGTGGGCAAGATGAATCAATTTATTTTTGCAGCTTTTCAACGTAGGAAATTCTTGCCCACCTTACCTAAAACGGTAACAGAAGTATTTATCAGTTATTTTTCGTCAGGTACATCGAAAACTACTTCAAATTCCGCCGCAGGTATAAATCGATTTAACAGCCTCAAATGATCCCAAGCATCCTGTCGATTGTAGAACCGGGCTATGGTGTAGCGACGAGCATCGGGAAGTAACCGTACAATTGTCCAAGGATAGCTGTAGGCTTGAGTCTGTCGTTTCGTCTCCTCGGTTCGCCGCTTAGTTAGGGTTTGCTGGATAATCCGGTAAAGCTGGGTTCTTTCGGGGTTGGTATCGTTGGGTAACAAATTCCATTCATTTATGGGCGCAGGAAGCCAGGTTAACAGATAGAACGTGATCTGACCCGGTTTGTGCAGTTTCCAAGATAGGCGAGGGGCTTGTTTGTAGCACAGATACCCCTGTTCTCTGGCAATGGCGCAAAAGCTTTCTCCTTCTCGGTGGAGTCGCAGCCAGTCAGTATGTTTCATAATGGATTTATCTCCTTTGTATGAGGGAGCCAGAGCCAGCGCGGAAACTTGGTCGGTCGAGGCGCTGGCTTCTGATGCGGTATAGACTCACTGTCGTAATTGACAAGAACGGGTGAACAAGGTGAGACACTGAGGAAAGAACGGGTAACTCAGAAGGTCTAGGGGCGATTGCTTTCCGAGTCGTCTGCTCTTTAGTGTATCTCTTGTTTTTACCGTTTTATCTATACCTTACAGTAATTACCGTTCAGTATATAATGACTGAAGCAAGTAATCAAGTAACTTTGATGGAATTGCGAAACCGTGCTGGCTTAACTCGCCGACAAGTAGCGATGGAGTTGGGAGTGACGGAAAAAACAATCTACGTGTGGGAGACGAGTTCAAATCCACCTCGCCTGACGGTGGCTCAGGTTCAGCGCTTGCTAGAGATGTTGAATTGTTCTATGGCGGAACTGGTAGAAGCGACAGAAAATCGCTCCTAGATTAAGTTATCTGTCAATTGTAATTGTTACCCAAGGAAAGTAAGCAGATATGGTGACTACTCCTGTTGGACAACAAGTTTTCTCCTTGGAAGACTATATGCAAAATCCTCCTGATCGCATGGAGTGGGTGAATGGGAAACTTGTTGAGAAAAATGGAATGACGTTTAAGCACAGTGTCACTCAATCCAGATTAGATTATTACTGGAGGAGTTATAAAATCTCCAGTGAACAAGGGGGAGAAGTGTTGACAGAAGCCCCCTGTCGTACCCATAAACAAGGGCGGCGTCCAGATGTTGCTTATATCACTCGCGAATTGCTTGAAGAGTATGGTGAGTTTGAGGTACTTCCTGTCAGTTTTCCGTTAATTGCTGAGGTGGCTTCCCCGACTGACTTAGTTGAAGATTTTTGGGCAAAGGCGACTGAGTATTTGGAGTCAGGTTGTCAGGAAGTTTGGTTAGTTTTACCAGAGAATCGCTTAATATTTGTGCTGACTCAAACTCAAAAGTTATGGTTTGGTAAGGGTGAGGTCGCCAGGACACAGGAGGTATTACAAGGATTTAGTGTAGCCGTGGATGAATTATTGGATTGATATTATGTTTGTCTAAACAGTTATTATTTCTATACCTTGCATCCCTACTCTTTGCCTTGTACCCTTTATCTTGTCCCTACCAAAACGGGGGTAGTCGGTTTTTCGGCGTTGGTAAGGGCGCACATCTATGCGCCCCTACTTTCTTTCCTAATCTCTGTTGGGTAACGCTTACGCTCTACCCAATCTACTATAACTTGGTCAAAACGCATTTCTGAACAAAAAGAGAGAATCCTCGCGAATCCTCCCTTGATTATCACCTTTGAAAAGTGAACGCTATTCAGTTTCCGGCGAATAATTGCCAAAATAAACGCCATAGCCAGGAATTTCTACGACCCCATCATACCGTCGGTTGATAAAATCAGACTCATCGGCTCGATAACAGTTGGGGTAGGGAGATAAATCATAATGCACAGGCATTGGACTCAAATTAAACAGACAAAGAAGGTTTTGTTCCTTACATTGGCGAGTAAACCCGAGTAACGGTTCCTCTGTATCCAACACCGTTAAATCCCCTTTCAGTAAAGCAGGTTGTTTCTTGCGCCAATGAATCAAACGGCGATATTTATTCAACAGAGACATCCGTTCGTTGTCCTGCTGGTCAATCGCTTGGTCGCGATGTTCATCGGGAATGGGTAGCCAGGGTTCTTCTGCTGTGGTAAAGCCAGCATTGGGCGCATCTTTCTGCCAAGGGAGAGGGGTGCGTGACCCATCTCGACCTACAATTGACGGATACCCGGCTAGTCCAAAGGGGTCTTGCATTTTTTCAAAGGGAATCGTGGCTTGGGTTAAACCCAGTTCATCCCCTTGATAAATACAGCAACCTCCCCGCAGCGAAAGCTGTAGGGCGATAAATAAATGGTCAAATACGGCGTGGGTGAATTTATCATCAATCAGAAACTTGAGCCAGCGACTTTTCAGTCGGGGAAAATCATGAGTCCCCCCTGTCCAGCAGATGACGCCATCTTGGAAATGGGTTTCAACCTGCTCAATCATGTCCCGCACTCGCTTATAACTCAAGGGTTCATCATGCATCAAGGCTGAGTTATAGGCTGTATGTAAGCGTTTCTCTCCTTTAACATATTCGCTGGACGTAACCACCGTATCTTCAGCCGAACTAATTTCAGCTAATGTCATGGTTCCGGGATATTGATTCATCAATTCCCGAATTGGTTCGAGAAATTCTAAGGTTTCCGGTTGGCAGAAATTATATTTATTCCATTGGGAGAAAAAGGGATCGTGAGCATCTGCCCCAGCCGGTCGCTTCATCTTTTTGGGTCGGGGTGGATTATCCCGCAGTTGACGGTCATGGGTAAAGAAGTTTACCACATCTAGGCGGAAACCATCGACACCCATATCTAACCAAAACCGTGCCACATCCAGAATCGCTTGTCTAACTTCTGGGTTATACCAGTTTAAATCTGGCTGTTCGGCGAGGAAATTGTGCAGGTAATACTGTTCTCGTATCGGGTCCCATGTCCACGCATTTCCGCCAAAGGTGGAAAGCCAGTTGGTGGGGGGTGTCCCATCGGGCTTGGCATCTGCCCAGACATACCAGTCGGCTTTGGGATTATCGTGACTACTGCGACTCTCTAGAAACCAGGGGTGTTCGTTTGAGGTGTGGTTCCAGACTTGATCAATGAGTACCTTTAACCCCAACTCATGTGCTTTATTCAGGAGACGCTTAAAGTCTTCCATCGTGCCAAATATCGGTTCAACTGCACGATAGTCAGAAATATCATAGCCAAAGTCCTTCATCGGGGACTTGAAAAACGGTGAAACCCAAACCGCATCAACGCCAAGGGAGGCAATATAGTCCAGTTTTTCCATGATCCCCTTCAGATCACCGATGCCGTCGCCGTTACTATCCATGAAGCTGCGGGGATAGACTTGATAGATAACGGCACTACGCCACCACTCATGGGATTTTTGATTGGGTTCAGGTTTTTTAACCTGGTCTGTGGTAGATGTGGGGTTGAGGGTGGATTGTTCACTCATACGCGATTAATTTTATTGTTACCTCTTGTAGCTTTACTCTGTACTAAGGCTCTAAGTCCAGCCTGACACAAATTTTTGGCGATTGGAGAAATTCGTGACATCCTCCTGGGGCTAGATTAAAATAGTTCTCCAAAAAAGACACCATAAGCAGGAAGTTTGAGGGTATCGCCCTGTCTATCCGCCGTAAACCCTGAATCTGTGAAGGCTTTGATGTCTGGATAATCGGATAAGTCATAGTGAGTGGGTACGTCACTCCAATTAAATAGACACAGTAAACACTGTTGTTCACCGTCGCGGATAAACGCCAAAATTGGTTCCTCTGTCTGTAAAATCTTCGTATTGCCTTGGATGAGGGCGGGTTGCTGTTTGCGCCAATGTAAGAGACGCCGCCAGGTATTTAATAAGGAATTGGAGTCCTTGTGTTGCAGATCAACGGCAGAAGGGATATGCTCCTCTGGTATGGGTAACCACGGCTGTTTTGCCTCAGTGAAGCCTGCATTCGCTGCATCCGCTTGCCAAGGCATGGGGGTGCGGGAGGCATCTCGTCCAGGGATATCGGGGTAAAGGGCTTTTCCAAAGGAGTCTTTGATCTGTTGGGCGGGGATATCATCGGGAATCTCGGCATCGGTTAACCCTAATTCATCCCCCTGATACAGACACAAGGCGCCGGGTAAAGCCAGGAGCATTGCCGCGATCGCATGATAAAATTCCTCTGGATAAGGATTACCCTGGGCATCTTTCCCCGTCCAACGGGATTTCAAGCGACGGTAATCGTGATTCCCGCCTATCCAACAGTTCCCCCCATCCGGGAAATGGTGTTCTATCCGTTCCAAGGTTTCACGCATCTGGGTGGCGCTGAAGGGGTTCTCGAAAAATAGCGCACTGTTGTACACCAGATGTAATCGTTCACTTCCGGTAACATAATCGCTGGAGATAGCGATCGCATCTTCCGACAGTGTAACTTCCCCTAACGTAATCGCCTCATAACAATCAACATGTTGGCGAATTTGTTGCAAAAGCTGGTAATTTTGGGCATCACAAATTTGATTGTGGAACAGTTGTTTGGCTAAGGGATTAGCCGAGAGAATACCATCCGGGGGTGACGCATCCTCTGGACGAGGGGGATTATCTTGTAATTTGGGGTCATGAATCAAAAAATTGACCGCATCTAAACGGAATCCATCCACACCCCGTTCTAGCCAAAACGTGGCACATTTGAAAATGGCATCCACAACTTGGGGATTGTGTAAATTCAGTTTGGGCTGAAACTCCAAGAAGTCATAAAAATAAAATTGTTCTCGCTGAGGCGCCCATACCCAAGCACTTTTGCCTAAAAACACCGATAACCAATTATTAGGTGGAGAACCATCGTCTTGGGGATCTGCCCAGACATACCAATCAGCTTTGGGATTATCCCGACTTTGGCGACTTTCTAAGAACCAAGGATGCTGATCTGAGGTATGATTCCACACCTGATCAATAATTACTTTTAAGCCTAAATTATGAGCATCTGCCAAAAGCTGATCAAAATCCTCCAGAGTACCGAAATCTGGATCAATGGAGTACATATCCGTCACATCATAACCAAAATCATCCATTGGCGATTCAAATAACGGGCATAACCAGATAGCATCCACACCCAGGGCGGTAATGTAATCCAGATGAGCAATAATTCCTGGAATATCACCGATACCATCGCCATTACTATCGAAAAAGCTGCGAGGATAAACCTGATAGATAATGGCATTTCGCCACCAATCAACCAATTGAGGATTTTGACAGTTGACGTTATTCATAGGGAACAGGGAACAGGGAACAGAGAGATGGGGAGTAGAGACGTAGCATGCTACGTCTCTACAAGTCTTCAGATAGATTCAATTCCCCAAAAAAGACACCATAAGCGGGAATCTTTAACATATCACCCGATCGGTCTGTAGTAAACCCAGAACCCTTGACTTCTTGGCAATCTGGATAAGCCGACAAATCATACTGTACTGGCATATCACCGAGATTAAACATACACAGCAACCGCTGTTCCTCGGATTCCCGAATAAAAGCAAATAGCGGTTCATCGGTATCCAGGACTTTAGCATTAGTCATGCCGCTGATTAAAGCGGGTTGATCTTGACGCCAATGCATCAGCCGCCGCCAGGTATTTAATAAGGAGTTAGGATCAGGTTCTTGGACATTTACGGCTAGATTCAAATGAGACTCGGGAACAGGTAACCAGGCGCGTTGGGCGACAGTAAATCCGGCATGGGCAGCATAAGATTTCCAAGGCATCGGTGTGCGGGAACCATCGCGCCCAGGGACTTCCGGGTATAGGGCTTTACCAAAGGGATCTTTAATTTCTTCCGGGGGAATATCCTCTGGAATCCTGGCTTCGGGTAAGCCTAACTCGTCTCCCTGATAGAGACAAAATGCTCCGGGTAGGGAGAGTAACATTGCCGCAATTCCATGATAAAATTCGTCGGGATAGGGATTTCCGTTGACATCTTTTCCTGTCCAACAGGATTTGAGACGACCATAATCGTGATTCCCAACAATCCAGCAATTGCCACCGTCGCTGAAATAATGTTGCACTTTGTTGAGAGTATCGCGCATTAATTTAGCGCTCATCGGTTCATCAACCAGCAGCGCACTGTTATATGCAATATGCAGTTTATCTGGACCCACATGCTGACTGGATAGCACAATTGAGTCTTCACAGAAAGTGACTTCAGCTAAAGTGATTACCCCAGGATATTGATCCACCAGTTCTCGAATCGGTTTGAGCGCTTTTAAGGTTTCTTCACGACAGAAATTGTATTTAAATAACTGCCGAACAATAGGATTATCGGGGGCGACGCCATCGGGTAACGGTGCATCATCGGGGCGAGATGGATTATCTCGCAATTTGGCATCATGCAAGAAAAAGTTAGGCGCATCAATGCGAAAACCATCCACGCCTAACTCCAGCCAAAATTTTGCCCGTTTCATCAAGGCATCAACCACGTCCGGATTATGCCAATTCAAATCCGGTTGACTGGGGAGGAAATTATAGAAGTAAAATTGTTGGCGTTCACCGGACCATTGCCAAGCGCTTTCACCCATAAATGCGGATAGCCAATTATTCGGCGGTGAACCATCTTCTTTGGGATCTGCCCAGACATACCAGTCGGCTTTAGGATTATCCCGACTTTTTTTACTTTCCTGGAACCAAGAATGCTGATCTGAGGTGTGATTCCAAACCTGATCAATCATTACTTTCATTCCCAGGGTGTGAGATAAGTTTAGTAATCTCTCAAAGTCTTCTAGCGTACCAAACATCGGATCAATCTTACGCATGTCGGTAATGTCATAAGCTAGATCGTTCATCGGGGATTGAAAGATGGGCGTTAACCAGATGGCATCGACGCCAAGGGCAGCAATATAATCGAGTTTCTCAATAATCCCTTCTAAGTCTCCTTTGCCATTTTCTGTGGTGTCTTTGAAACTCCACGGCGAAATCTGATAAATGACAGCGTTTTTCCACCATTGTTCGCGTTGCATGAAACCTCCTTTTTTTTAACAGAAACAGCACAACGAATCCTAGGTCTAATTAACCCGATTGCAGGTGGAATGCCAATGGAATATGGCTTCGTTCTCGCTGAGACTCTCTAGGCGATTGCCCTTTGAATCTACACAGCTAACGTTTCAGCCGCAGCTTTGTGCTATTCCTGCGGCGATAGTATCAGGATTTTCTCGTTAACTGGTAGCCACCAATCTACAGGACTATCCTGACAGGGGGTAGGCTGATGATTCATCCTTCTAGGGTAGTAAGCTGGGGAAGATGGGGGAGATGGGGGTGATGGGGGTGATGGGGGAGATGGGGGTGATGGGGAAGATGGGGAAGAGGATTACCAATGAACCATCAACCATGAACCATCAACCATGAACCATCAACCATGAACCATCAAC